>NZ_JBSHAY010000013.1:0-250263 GCF_053611725.1 Streptomyces sp. NPDC054783
CCCCTGCGAGGGGGCCGCCGCCTTCGTCGTGTCCCGGGAGGCTAGCGGGCCTGTGCCGAGAGGTCCGGCCGGAGGGCGCCCGGCTTGGCCTGGGGGATCCGGTTGCCGTCGGCGCCGACCACCGCCCGTCCGTCCAGCGGCGCAGCCAGCCGTACGGTCTTCACGTACTCCTTGGCGATCAGCACGCACACCTTGTCCGGCCAGGGGTGCTCGGTCACGGTCACGGTCACCCGCTCGCCGCTCTCCTTCGCCGCCACCGTGTAGTCGGCGCACACCCCGCCGTAGAAGCTCACGGTCAGGACCCGGCCCTCGGCCATGTAGCCGGTCACCTTCACGTTCCGGGCCGCCGCGGACGCGCTGGGCGCCGAGGGCGTGGCCGCCGACGCCAGGTAGCGGGGGTCGACCGCCGGGTACGACACCGTCGACGCGCCCTGGCCGGCCGGCCCCTGCACCTCGAACAGCCAGGACGGCACGAGCGTCTGCCGCCCGGCGACGGAGTGCGCGGCCAGCCCGAACACCGCCTTCTCCACGGTGACCGTGTCCCTTCCCGCGTCCGCCCCCAGCTTCGGCACCCCCGCGGACGCGCCCGCGGTCGCACCGCACGGCTGCTCCAGCCGGTCCTTCATCGGCACCGGACTGGCGCAGCCGCCGATCCCCATGCGGTGGTCGCTCCTCGGCGCCGCGTTCATCAGCTTCAGCGTCTTAGCGGCGCTCAGCACGGGATACGTGTCGCCCTTCACCGGCGCGCCGAGCAGCCCGTGCCCGCCGACCAGCTCGCCCTGCCGGTCCACGGTCAGGCCGGTCGTCCAGCCGTCCGTCGGCAGCCCGCCGACCACCGGGTCGGCGTTCACGACCCGCGCGCTCCCCATGGCCTGGCTCGCGTCGATCTTCGCGTCGTCCAGCCCCGCCGCCTTCAGTACCGGCGCGGCCGCCTCGGTCGCCTTCCGCACGCTCACCGGGGCGCCGGTCGGGCCCATCGGGTCGTGCGTGCACAGGACTCCCTTCCTGCAGTCGTCGGTGCCCGGCGCGTACCGGCTGAACGTCCAGCTGCCCGGGGCGTCCCGGTTCACCGTCAGGCTCGGCCCGGAGCCGTCCCTGCCGCCGCCGACCCGCCAGATCCGGCCCTCGGGCACCGGCGTGCCGTCGATGCCCAGCGCCTTGGCCAGCCGGGCCACCGCGTCCTTGCCGACCTCGCCTTTCGGCACGTACACCGGCGCGGCGCCGGGTCCGGCCGGCAGCTCGCCCCGGGCGACGTACGTGGCGCCGTACGGGTCCGGCTCGCCCGGAGCGATGCCGCCCGTGCCGGTCCAGCCGTCCAGCCGGAGCGGCGGGGGAGTGGCGCCGGAGTCGGCCGCGCCCCCTCCGCCCGTACGGCCGCCGGTGTCGCTGCTCGCCGCGAGGTAGGCGCCACCGCCGCCGACCAGCAGCACGGCGGCGGCGACGGAGACGACGGCGAGCCGCGACCGCCGCCGGCCCGCCTGCCCGTCCTCCGTGTCGTCGGCACCCTCCGCCGCGGCGGGCACCGGCTCAGGCTTCCCCGGGTCCTCGACACCCTCCTGGCTCCCGGCGTTCCCGGCGCTCTGGACGCTCTCGGTGCTCTCGGCGTGCTCGGTGCTCTCGGCGTGCTCGGAGCCCTCGGGGTGCTCGCGGTTCTCGGGTCGCTCGGTGTTCACCGCATCGCTCCTCGCTGGTCGTATCCCGCATCCCCCGCCTGGGGGACGGCGATGGGACGCGGGAGGGGAGCGTGCGGTTCCCTGCCGAATGCGCCCCGCGTGTCAGTCGCCGTAGTCGGACATCGCGTCCAGCAGCCGCGCGGACCGCGTCGGCACGGTCACCCCGTGGATCAGTGACGGCGGCACCGGCCGGGGCTCGGCGTGCTCGGTGACCGCCCAGTGCGGAGCCATCCGGGCGCAGTCGCCGCGCAGCGCGGCGAGGTCGCCCTCCAGGTCACTCCCGAGGTCGGCGGGGGCGGTGTGGCGGAACTTGAGGTTCGTCATGACCGCACGGTAGGCCTGCTCCGGGTCGCGAAGAAAGATCTACTATCGGGTAGTTTCGCCAGCTACAGCGTGAGCGGCCGAGCGGGTAGCGTGAACTGTCAACCCGCCCTCCCGTCTCCCACCACCACCCTTCCCACGAGCGCTAACGCGCGCACCTTCTTATTTCCGCAGGAGAGTCCCCGTCGTGCGCATCGCAGTCACCGGCTCCATCGCCACCGACCACCTCATGACCTTCCCCGGCCGCTTCGCCGACCAGTTCGTCGCGGACCAGCTGCACACGGTTTCGCTCTCCTTCCTCGTCGACAACCTGGACGTCCGCCGGGGCGGCGTCGCCGCCAACATCGCCTTCGGCATGGGCCAGCTCGGCACCAGGCCGATCCTGGTCGGTGCCGCCGGCTTCGACTTCGACGAGTACCGGGCCTGGCTCGACCGGCACGGCGTGGACACCGACTCCGTCCGGATCTCCGAGACCCTGCACACCGCCCGCTTCGTGTGCACCACCGACGCCGACC
Source organism: Streptomyces sp. NPDC054783 (assembly GCF_053611725.1). Classification (NCBI taxonomy): domain Bacteria; kingdom Bacillati; phylum Actinomycetota; class Actinomycetes; order Kitasatosporales; family Streptomycetaceae; genus Streptomyces; species Streptomyces sp. NPDC054783. Next base: position 2,510 of record NZ_JBSHAY010000013.1, read on the forward strand.
ACAACCAGATCGGCTCGTTCTACACCGGCGCGATGAGCGAGGCCCGCCTCATCGAGCTGAAGACCGTCGCCGACCGCGTGGGCGGCCTGGACCTGGTCCTCATCGGCGCCGACGACCCGGAGGCGATGCTCCGCCACACCGAGGAGTGCCGCTCCCGCGCGATCCCCTTCGCCGCCGACTTCTCCCAGCAGATCGCCCGGATGGACGGCGAGGAGATCCGGGTGCTGCTGGACGGGGCGACGTACCTGTTCTCCAACGAGTACGAGAAGGGTCTCATCGAGACCAAGACCGGCTGGAGCGACGCCGAGATCCTCGCCAAGGTCGGCCACCGCGTCACCACGCTCGGCTCGCGCGGCGTACGCATCGAGCGGGTCGGCGAGGACCCGATCGAGGTCGGCGTCCCCGAGGAGGAGCGCAAGGCCGACCCCACGGGCGTCGGCGACGCCTTCCGCGCGGGGTTCCTGTCGGGGCTGGCCTGGGGCGTCTCGCACGAACGCGCCGCTCAGGTGGGCTGCATGCTGGCGACGCTCGTCATCGAGACGGTGGGTACGCAGGAGTACCGGCTGCGGCGGGGGCACTTCATGGATCGGTTCGTGAAGGCGTACGGGGACGAGGCCGGGGAGGAAGTGCGGGCTCACCTCGGCTGAGGCCGGCTCGACCACTCGTCCGCCTCGGCTTCACTTCGTCGACTGCGGGTGCGTGGGGGCAGGGTGCTCAGCTCACCCGGCGGATCAGGTACGCCGTACCCCTCTCCGCCGGTTCCTCCCCCACGTACTCCTGCCCCCGCATCTCGCACCACGCCGGAATGTCCAGGCGGGCCGCCTCGTCGTCGGACAGCACCCGCACCGTCCCGCCCACCGGCACGTCACCGAACACCTTCGCCAGCTCGATGACCGGGATCGGGCACCGCTTGCCGAGGGAGTCGACGACCAGTTCCTCGGCCTGGACGGCCGTCTCGGGCACCGGTGCGCCCAGTTTCTCCCGGATCCCCGCCACCGCCCCCGGCAGCACCTCCAGGAACCGCTCCACGTCCTCCTCGGCCGTCCCCGCCGGCAGGGACACCCGTACGTTCCCCTCGCTCAGCACGCCCATCGCCTTGAGCACATGGCTGGGCGTCAGCGTGCTGCTCGTACAGGAGGAACCGGAGGAGACGGAGAAGCCCTCCCGGTCCAGCTCGTGCAGCAGCGCCTCGCCGTCGACGTAGAGGCAGGAGAAGGTGACGATCCCGGGCAGCCGGCGCCCGGGGTCGCCGACGACCTCCACGTCCGGCACCAGCCGCGGCACCCGCGTCCGGATCCGCTCCGTCAGCTCCCGCAGCCGTACCGCTTCCTGGGCCGCCTCGGCCCGCACCGCCCGCAGGGAGGCCACGGCCGCCACGATCGCCGGGAGGTTCTCGAAGCCGGGCGACCGCCCCGACTCCCTTTCGTCGGCGGGCCCTTGGGCGGCGAACCGCACCCCCTTGCGCACGACGAGCAGCCCGACCCCGGACGGCCCGCCCCATTTGTGCGCGCTGGCCGTGAGCACCGACCAGTCGCCCCCGACCGGCCCCCACCCCAGCGACTGCGCCGCGTCCACCAGCAGCGGCACCCCGGCGGCCCGGCACACCTCGGCCACCTCGGCGACCGGCTGCACGGTCCCCACCTCGTGGTTGGCCGACTGCAGACACGCCAGAGCGGTGTCGGGGCGCAGGGCACCCGCATAACCCGACGGCTCCACGGCACCCGCCCGGTTCACCGGCACCTGGGTCACCGTGCCGCCGTCGGCCTCGAACACCTCCGCCGAATGGAGCACGGAGGAGTGTTCGACGGACGACACGATCAGGTGGCGTCCGACCCGGCGCCTACCGGCCAACGCCCCAGCGACGCCCGTGTGTACGGCCCGCGTCCCCGAGGAGGTGAACACCACCTCGTCGGCCCGGCAGCCGACGGCCTCGGCAGCCGCCTCCCGGGCGGCGTCCAGCAGCATCCGGGCCTTGCGCCCTTCCCGGTACAGGCGAGCAGGATCGGCCCATCCTTCGTCCAGGGAGGCCAACAGGGCTTGACGGGCTACGGGATGCAGGGGAACGGCGGAGGCGGCGTCAAAGTAGGACACAGGGCAACGTTAGAACCTGGTGAGGGGCAGCGGACCTCAGGGGCGCGGGGAACTGCGCGAGAACCTGTCGAGCACCCGCACCCGCCACTCAAACCCCCACAACCCGAGCTATTGGGCGCCCGTTCCAACCCCAACCGAGTGACAGGCGACGCGTATGCCCCCCTCCCCGCGAACCCCCGGAGGGCGTCGGCTAGGGTTTGGTCCGCATAAACATCCAAACCCCTGCCCGACGCAGGGCGGCGACCGACCAGCGAGAAGACGGCCGCAGCCGACCGCGCGGGCGAGACTCTCGGGAAGGCGCTACGTGAGTCCCAACGGCTCCGACCGCTCGCCGCGGCGCCCGATGCGGCGGAAGCTGCTGCAGGCACTGACCGCGGGCCTGGTCCTGGCGACCGCAACCGGTTGCACATACAAGGACTTCCCCCGCCTTGGCATGCCCACCCCGACCACGGAAGAGGCTCCGCGGATCCTCTCCCTGTGGCAGGGCTCCTGGGCTGCCGCGCTCGCCGTCGGCGTGCTGGTGTGGGGCCTGATCCTGTGGAGCGCCATGTTCCACCGGCGCAGCCGCACCAAGGTCGAGGTACCTCCGCAGACCCGGTACAACATGCCGATCGAGGCCCTGTACACGGTGGTCCCGATCATCATCATCTCGGTGCTCTTCTACTTCACGGCCCGGGACGAGACGAAGCTCCTCAGCCTCGACAAGAAGCCCGACGTCACGATCAACGTGGTCGGCTTCCAGTGGAGCTGGGGCTTCAACTACGTCGAGAACGTCCCCGGCGTCTCCGGCAACGCCAAGACCGACGCGAACCTGAACGCCATTCCGGACCGGTTCAAGAACCAGTTCCCGGCGAACGCCGGTGGTGTCTACGACGTCGGTACGCCGGCCACGCGGAACCCGCAGACCGGCAACCCCGGTCCGACGCTCTGGCTGCCCAAGGGCCAGACCGTGCGCTTCATCCTCACCTCGCGTGACGTCATCCACTCCTTCTGGGTGGTGCCGTTCCTGATGAAGCAGGACGTCATCCCGGGCCACACCAACGCCTTCCAGGTGACCCCGAACCATGAGGGCACCTTCCTCGGCAAGTGCGCCGAGCTCTGCGGCGTCGACCACTCGCGCATGCTGTTCAACGTGAAGGTCGTATCCCCGGCGGCGTACCAGAAGCACCTCCAGGACCTCGCCAAGAAGGGGCAGACCGGTTACATTCCCGCCGGCATCGCGCAGACGAGCCACGAGAAGAACCGGGAGACGAACAACCTGTGAGCATCCTCAACGAACCCCAGGGTGCCGCGGCAGCTGAAGGCGCGTTCGCGGACGAACTGCCGGTCAGGCGCAAGCAGCCCGGCAGCGTCGTGGTCAAGTGGCTGACGACCACCGACCACAAGACGATCGGCACGCTCTATCTGGTCACCTCGTTCGCGTTCTTCCTGATCGGTGGCGTGATGGCGCTGCTGATGCGCGCCGAGCTGGCCCGTCCGGGCCTGCAGATCATGTCGAACGAGCAGTTCAACCAGGCGTTCACGATGCACGGCACGATCATGCTGCTGATGTTCGCGACGCCGCTGTTCGCCGGCTTCACGAACTGGATCATGCCGCTGCAGATCGGCGCGCCCGACGTGGCGTTCCCGCGGCTGAACATGTTCGCCTACTGGCTCTACCTGTTCGGCTCGCTCGTCGCGGTGGGCGGCTTCATCACCCCGCAGGGTGCGGCCGACTTCGGCTGGTTCGCCTACTCCCCGCTGTCGGACGCCGTCCGCAGCCCGGGTGTCGGCGCCGACATGTGGATCATGGGTCTGGCCTTCTCCGGCTTCGGCACCATCCTCGGCTCGGTCAACTTCATCACCACGATCATCTGCATGCGTGCCCCGGGCATGACCATGTTCCGCATGCCGATCTTCGTGTGGAACGTGCTGCTCACCGCGGTCCTGGTCCTGCTGGCCTTCCCGGTCCTGGCGGCCGCGCTGTTCGCCCTGGAGGCGGACCGCAAGTTCGGTGCCCATGTCTTCGACGCCACCAACGGCGGCGCACTACTGTGGCAACACCTCTTCTGGTTCTTCGGCCATCCAGAGGTGTACATCATCGCGCTACCGTTCTTCGGCATCATCTCCGAAGTGATCCCGGTGTTCTCCCGTAAGCCGATGTTCGGCTACATGGGTCTGGTCGCCGCGACCATCGCGATCGCCGGTCTGTCCGTGACCGTGTGGGCGCACCACATGTACGTCACCGGTGGTGTGCTGCTGCCGTTCTTCTCCTTCATGACGTTCCTGATCGCCGTACCGACCGGTGTGAAGTTCTTCAACTGGATCGGCACGATGTGGAAGGGCTCGCTGTCCTTCGAGACACCGATGCTCTGGGCGACCGGCTTCCTGATCACCTTCACGTTCGGTGGTCTGACCGGTGTCATCCTGGCCTCGCCGCCGATGGACTTCCACGTCTCCGACTCGTACTTCGTGGTGGCCCACTTCCACTACGTGGTCTTCGGTACGGTCGTCTTCGCGATGTTCTCCGGCTTCCACTTCTGGTGGCCGAAGATGACCGGCAAGATGCTGGACGAGCGCTTGGGCAAGATCACCTTCTGGACGCTGTTCGTCGGCTTCCACGGCACCTTCCTGGTCCAGCACTGGCTGGGCGCCGAGGGCATGCCGCGCCGTTACGCCGACTACCTGGCGGCCGACGGCTTCACCGCCCTGAACACGGTCTCCACCATCTGCTCCTTCCTGCTCGGCCTGTCGATCCTGCCGTTCCTCTACAACGTCTGGAAGACGGCCAAGTACGGCAAGCCGGTCGACGTGGACGACCCGTGGGGCTACGGCCGTTCGCTGGAGTGGGCGACCTCCTGCCCGCCGCCCCGGCACAACTTCCTCACCCTGCCGCGGATCCGCAGCGAATCCCCGGCGTTCGACCTGCACCACCCTGAGATCGCCGCGCTCGAGCAGCTCGCGCACAGCGGTCACGGCACCGCCATCGCGGGCAGCAAGGAGGCCGGCAAGTGAGGATCCAGGGTCGGATGTTCGTCTGGCTGAGCGTCTTCATGCTGATCATGGCCATCGTGTATGGCGTGTGGTCGAAGGAGCCGGCCGGTACCACCGCACTGTTCCTGGCCTTCGGCCTGAGCATCATGATCGGCTTCTACCTGGGCTTCACCGCCCGGCGGGTCGACGCGGGCGCCCAGGACGACAAGGAGGCCGACGTCGCGGACGACGCGGGCGAGCTGGGCTTCTTCAGCCCGCACAGCTGGCAGCCGCTGCTGCTGGGCTTCGGCGGTGCGATCGCCTTCCTCAGCATCGCTGTCGGCTGGTGGCTGATCTACTTCTCCGCCCCGTTCATCGTGGTCGGTCTGTTCGGCTGGGTGTTCGAGTACTACCACGGTGAGAGCCGCACCCAGTAGCACACGAGCAGTACGCACCGGCAAGCCCGGACGCTCCCTCAGGGGCGTCCGGGCTTGCCGGTTTTTTTCCACAGGACGTCCGAATGCGGTCGTTCCTTTGCCGCAGTGTCGGTCGCTCGTACGGGTTACCCACCGCGCCAATGGGCTCAGCGCCTCATAGCGTGATCGTATGAACCACACTCCGCGGACCCGCACCGTCGTCAGCTGCACCCTGCTGGTGACCGCGCTCGGCGCGGGCGTCACCGCCTGCGGTTCGGACGGCAACCCCCTGTCGGCCAAGCCGTACGACGCGGCGGGCGAGATCTCCGTCAACGGCCCGGCCGAAGCGGGGGAGCGGGCCGACCCGGACAAGCCCCTGGAGATCACCGCCACCGGTGACGACCGCATCACCGACGTCACCGCCCAGGACTCCGCAGGGCGCTATGTGGCGGGCGAACTCGCCGCCGACGGCAGCAGATGGCACAGCACCGCCCCGCTGGCCGCCAACGCCCACTACACGGTCACGGTGAGCACCGAGGACGACGGCGGCGCGCCCGGCCGCAAGGTCCTCACGTTCGACACCAGCAAGCCCACCAGCAAGAAGCGACTGACCGTGACCCTCGGGCCGAAATCGGGCCAGTACGGCGTCGGACAGCCCATCACCGCCCAACTCGACCAGGAGGTCAAGGACAAGGCGCAGCGCGCCGTCGTGGAGCGCGGCCTCCGCGTGGACTCCACGCCGGCGGTGGAGGGCTCCTGGTACTGGGTGAGCGGCAAGGAACTCCACTACCGGCCCAAGGAGTACTGGCCCGGCCACGCCACCATCACGGTGCACAGCAACCTGGACGGCATCAGGATCGGTGACCGGCTGTGGGGCGGCCCGTCGAAACCGCTGAAGATCACCACGGGTGACCGGATCGAGGCCGTCACGGACGCCGCCGCGCACCAGCTGACGTTCTACAAGAACGGCGAGGCGCTCAAGCGGATCCCCGTCACCACCGGCAGGCCCGGGTACGACACCCGCAACGGCATCAAGGTCGTCCTGGAGAAGGCGTACGTCGTCCGCATGCGCGGCACCACGATCGGCATCGCCGCGAGCAGCTCCGACTCGTACGACCTGTCGGTCTACTACGCCACCCGGGTGACCTGGTCCGGTGAGTACGTGCACGCCGCGCCCTGGTCCGTGGGCTCACAGGGCTACGCCAACGTCAGCCATGGCTGCACGGGCATGAGCAACGGCAACGCCGCGTGGTTCTTCGACAACATCCATCAGGGCGACATCGTCAGGGTCGTCAACTCCCACGGCCACCAGATGGAGGACTTCGGCAATGGCTTCGGCGACTGGAACGTCGACTGGAAGAAGTGGGGCAAGGGCAGCGCCCTCGTCAACGGCAAGCCCGACGGCCCGTCCGAGGCGGACACGGTGAAACTCCAGCCGGCGGCACTGTAAGCGTGCCCCGTAGGGGCGCGGGGCCGAGTCCGGCATGCGGCTACCGCCGCGTGGGCGCGAAGAGGACCCACCGGCCCGCACTCGCGCCCGAGACCACGCGCCCCGCGCTACTGGGCGCCCACCAACCGCCTCTGACGCAGCAAGGAGGCCAACGCGGACGAAAACTCCACAGGATCCACCGGAAGAGTCACAGCAGCGTCAGCCCGGCTCCACGTGGCCAGCCACGCATCCTGCGGTCGCCCCATCAGCACCAGCACCGGCGGACAGTTGAACACCTCGTCCTTGATCTGCCGGCACACCCCCATACCCCCCATCGGCACGGCCTCGCCGTCCAGCACGCACACATCGATCCCGCCCCTGCCCAGCTCACGCAGCACCGCGTCGGGTGTCGCGCACTCCACGAACTCGACAAGGGGGACGTCGGGAGCGGGCCTGCGGCCGGCGGCCAGCCGTACTTGCTCGCGGGTGTTGGAGTCGTCGCTGTAGACCAGCACCGTGGCGGTCGGCTGCATTGTTCCTCCGGGACGTCGGCGTCGTACGGACGGGACGGACAAGGCCGTTCGGGCGGAGCTTACTCCCGTGGAAGTCCCCATGAACACCACGTCAACACCGGTTCGGCGGGTGGCAACACTCCGAACGGCACCCCCCGGAGTGAGGGCGGGATAAGCGACCGACATAATGTCGGTCGTGGCGACAGCAACGACAGTAGAAACCGGGCACGCGCACCCGTCGGTCAACCGGCCGAACCTCACCAGCGTCGGAACCATCATCTGGCTGAGTTCCGAGCTGATGTTCTTCGCGGCCCTCTTCGCGATGTACTTCACCCTGCGATCGGTGACGGGTCCGGCGCACTGGAAGCACATGGCCGACGCGCTCAATGTGCCCTTCTCCGCGACGAACACCACGATCCTGGTGCTCTCCTCGCTCACCTGCCAGCTCGGCGTGTTCGCGGCCGAGCGCGGGGACGTGAAGAAGCTCCGCGGGTGGTTCATCCTCACCTTCATCATGGGTGCGATCTTCATCGGCGGTCAGATCTACGAGTACACGAGCCTGGTGAGGGACGACGGCATCTCGCTCTCCTCCGACCCGTACGGCTCGGTGTTCTACCTGACCACCGGTTTCCACGGCCTGCACGTGACGGGCGGTCTCATCGCCTTCCTGCTGGTCCTCGGGCGCACCTACATGGCCAAGAGGTTCACCCACGAGCAGGCGACCGCCGCCATCGTCGTGTCCTACTACTGGCACTTCGTCGATGTGGTCTGGATCGGCCTTTTCGCCACGATCTACCTGATCAAGTAGCCGGGACCGGCTCCCGCACATCCAGAACCACCGACGCAGAAGATCCTGACACCGGGGTAATCCGTGAAAAAGCTCTCCGCACGACGACGCCATCCGCTGGCGGCGGTCGTCGTCCTACTCCTCGCGCTGGCGGCCACTGGGGGGCTGTACGCCGCGTTCGCACCCGCGGGCAAGGCGCAGGCCGATGATTCCGCCCAGTCCCTGACCATCCAGGAGGGCAAGAAGCTCTACGAGGTCGGCTGCGCCAGCTGCCACGGCACCGGTGGCCAGGGCTCCTCCGACGGGCCGAGCCTGGTCGGTGTGGGTGCCGCGGCCGTCGACTTCCAGGTCGGCACCGGCCGTATGCCGGCCGCCACCTCGCAGGGCGCCCAGGTCCCGCGCAAGAAGGTCGTCTACAACCAGACGCAGATCGACCAGCTCGCCGCGTACATCGCCTCGCTGGGCGCCGGCCCGAACGTGCCCACCAAGGACCAGTACGGCCCCGCCGGCGCGGACATCGCCAAGGGTGGCGAGCTGTTCCGCACCAACTGCGCGCAGTGCCACAACTTCACCGGCAAGGGCGGTGCCCTGACCAAGGGCAAGTTCGCTCCCACGCTGGAGGGTGTCGACCCGAAGCACATCTACGAGGCCATGCAGACCGGCCCGCAGAACATGCCGTCCTTCCCCGACACCACGCTGTCCTCGAAGAACAAGAAGGACATCATCGCGTACCTGCACGCGGTCGACAGCAGCGATACGACGAACCCCGGCGGTCTGGAGCTGGGCGGCCTCGGGCCGGTCAGTGAAGGTCTGTTCGCCTGGATCTTCGGTCTCGGCGCGCTGATCGCGGTCGCCGTCTGGGTCGCCGCTCGGACCGCAAAGGCCAAGAAGTCATGAGTAGCCAAGACATTCCAGAAGAGAACCTGCCCGCTGAGCAGGACCACGCGCACGGCGCGGTAGGGGTCGCGGACGAGGTAAACCCGTTCGCGGACCCGGGGCTGCCGCCTCACGAGCACCGCATCCAGGACATCGACGAGCGGGCCGCCAAGCGGTCCGAGCGCGCGGTCGCCCTGCTGTTCACGGTGTCGATGCTGGCCACCGTCGGCTTCATCGTCTCGTACGTGACGATCCCGCACGACAAGAGCATCTTCGTCTTCCCGATCGGGCACCTCAGCGCGCTGAACTTCGCGCTGGGTCTGACCCTCGGCGCGGCCCTGTTCTGCATCGGCGCGGGCGCGGTCCACTGGGCCCGCACCCTGATGTCCGACGTGGAGGTCGCCGACGAGCGGCACGCCATCGAGGCACCGGCCGACGTCCGCGCGAAGGTCCACGCGGACTTCCGTCAGGGTGCCGCCGAGTCGGTGCTCGGCCGTCGCAAGCTGATCCGCACCACGATGTTCGGCGCGCTGGCCCTGGTGCCGCTCTCCGGCGTCATGCTGCTGCGCGACCTCGGTCCGCTGCCCGGCACCTCGCTGCGGCACACCATGTGGGCCAAGGGCAAGCGTCTGGTGAACACGAACACCAACCTGCCGCTGCGCCCCGAGGACGTCGCCGTCGGCTCCCTCACCTTCGCCAAGCCCGACGGGCTGGAGGAGACGAGCGAGGACTTCCAGACGGAGATCGCCAAGGCCGCGCTGATGATCGTCCGGCTGCAGCCGGGCAACATCAAGGACAGGCGCGAGCTCGACTGGTCGCACGAGGGCATCGTCGCGTTCTCCAAGATCTGCACCCACGTCGGTTGCCCGATCTCGCTGTACGAGCAGCAGACGCACCACGTGCTGTGCCCGTGCCACCAGTCCACCTTCGACCTCTCCGACGGTGCCCGAGTGATCTTCGGCCCCGCCGGCCACGCCCTGCCGCAGCTGCGCATCGGTGTGGACAGTGAGGGTTACCTCCAGGCGCTCGGCGACTTCGAGGAGCCCGTCGGTCCTGCATTCTGGGAGCGCGGATGAGTACTGCAGCGAACGAGACGCCCCGCTCGCGCGGGAAGGCACCGGCCGGCGAGCGGATCGCCGACTGGGCCGACGGCCGGCTCGGGATCTACTCCCTGGCCAAGTCCAACATGCGCAAGATCTTCCCCGACCACTGGTCGTTCATGTTGGGCGAAGTGTGCATGTACAGCTTCATCATCATCATCCTGACGGGTGTCTATCTGACGCTGTTCTTCCACCCGTCGATGAACGAGGTGGAGTACCACGGCAGCTACGTCCCGCTCCAGGGGCAGCTGATGTCCGAGGCGTTCAGCTCGACCCTGCACATCTCCTTCGACGTGCGCGGTGGTCTGCTCATGCGGCAGATCCACCACTGGGCCGCGCTGATCTTCCTCGCCGGCATGTTCGTGCACATGATGCGCGTGTTCTTCACCGGCGCGTTCCGCAAGCCGCGTGAGATCAACTGGCTGTTCGGCTTCCTGCTGTTCGTCCTGGGCATGTTCACCGGCTTCACCGGTTACTCGCTCCCGGACGACCTGCTCTCCGGCACCGGTGTCCGCTTCATGGAGGGCGCGATCCTGTCCGTGCCGATCGTCGGCACGTACCTGTCGTTCTTCCTCTTCGGCGGGCAGTTCCCCGGCCACGACTTCGTCGCCCGGTTCTACTCGATCCACATCCTGCTGCTGCCGGGCATCATGCTCGGCCTGATGGTGGGCCACCTGATCCTGGTCTTCTACCACAAGCACACGCAGTTCGCGGGTCCGGGCAAGACCAACAAGAACGTCGTCGGCATGCCGCTGCTGCCGGTCTACATGGCCAAGGCCGGAGGCTTCTTCTTCCTGGTCTTCGGTGTCATCGCGGTCATCGCGGCGGTCGCCCAGATCAACCCGATCTGGGCCATGGGCCCCTACCGTCCGGACCAGGTGTCCACCGGCGCCCAGCCCGACTGGTACATGGGCTTCTCCGAGGGTCTGATCCGCTTCATGCCGGGCTGGGAGATCAACTTCTGGGGTCACACGCTCGTCCTGGGCGTGTTCATCCCCCTGGTGATCTTCCCGCTCGTCCTGGTGGCGATCGCGGTCTACCCGTTCATCGAGTCCTGGGTCACCGGCGACAAGCGCGAGCACCACATCCTGGACCGCCCGCGCAACGCCCCGACGCGCACCGGTCTCGGCGTCGCCTGGATGACGCTGTACCTGACGCTGCTGGTCGGCGGTGGCAACGACCTGTGGGCCACGCACTTCCACCTGTCGATCAACGCCGTGACCTGGTTCGTCCGGATCGCCTTCTTCGTCGGCCCGGTCATCGCGTTCCTCGTCACCAAGCGGATCTGCCTGGGTCTGCAGCGCCGCGACCGCGACAAGGTGCTGCACGGTCGCGAGACCGGCATCATCAAGCGTCTGCCGCACGGTGAGTTCATCGAGGTGCACGAGCCGCTCAGCCAGGAGCAGCTGCACACCCTCACGGCTCACCACCAGTACGAGCCGGCCGAGATCGGCCCGACGGTCGACGAGAACGGTGTCGAGCGCAAGGTGCCGGCCTCGGAGAAGCTCCGGGTGAAGCTGTCCAGCGCCTACTACGGCGAGGACAACCAGATCCCGAAGCCGACCGTCGACGAGTACAAGGAGATCACGAGCGGCCACGGCCACCACTGATCCCCGCGTCGCCACGCCACACCGAAGGGCCCCGTCCGGGTTACGGACGGGGCCCTTCGCCCTGCCCGGGGCTGGATAGGCTGGGATCACACTGTTCTCACGACACCAGGAGCGGCTGATGAGCGCTGTGACCCCCGCTGGAGGCGACACCGCGGCGGGCCGTTCCTGGCCCGCGGTACTGAACGCCCTGCTGGAGGGCCGCGACCAGAGCGCGGACGCCACGGCATGGGCGATGGACCGGATCATGCGCGGAGAGGCGACGGACGCGCAGATCGCGGGATTCGCCGTGGCCCTGCGGGCCAAGGGTGAGACGGTGGAGGAGATCACCGGGCTCGTCCGCGCGATGTACGAGCACGCGAACGTCATCGAGGTGCCGGGGGAGACCGTCGACATCGTCGGCACCGGTGGTGACGGGGCCAAGACGGTGAACATCTCCACCATGTCCGCGATCGTCGTCGCCGGCACCGGCGCGAAGGTCGTCAAGCACGGCAACCGGGCCGCTTCCTCGGCGTCGGGCGCGTCGGACGTACTGGAGAAACTCGGCGTCAATCTGAACCTCCCGCTGGAGCGGGTCCCGCTGGTCGCCGAAGAGGCCGGGATCACCTTCTGCTTCGCGGTGAAGTTCCACCCGGCACTGCGCCATGTGGCCGCGGCCCGTGGCCAGTTGGGCATCCGCACGACCTTCAACGTCCTCGGTCCGCTGACCAATCCGGCGAAGGTCCGCGCCCAGGCCGTCGGCGTGGCGGATCTCCGGATGGCCCCGATCGTGGCCGGCGTCCTCGCCGAGCGCGGCAACTCCTCGCTGGTCTTCCGCGGCGACGACGGCCTGGACGAGCTGACGACGACCGCCACCTCGCGGGTGTGGATCGTCCGGGACGGCAAGGTCGCCGAGGAGACCTTCGACCCGCGGGACGTCGGCATCGACCTCGTCCCCGTGGAGGCGCTGCGCGGCGCGGACGCGTCGTACAACGCGGAGGTCGCCCGCCGCCTGCTCGACGGCGAGAAGGGGGCCGTACGGGACGCGGTGCTGCTGAATTCGGCGGCGGCACTCGTGGCCCTGCACCCGACGGACGCCCCGCTCGCCGACCAGCTGCGGGCCGGCATGGCCAGGGCCGCCGAGTCCATCGACTCCGGCGCGGCGAAGCGGGCGCTGGAGCGGTGGGTGGCGGCGAGCAACGCCTAGCGGTCACCGACGGTCGTCCCGCGATCCGGACGCGGGTTGCGGGACGGCGATCTTTTCCCGTACGTTCCTGAACCAGGTCATGAGTGACAGCCATTCGGCCCCGGCCGGCTGTCCGGCAACCCTCCGTCCGTGGCGGGGTGCCCCGGGTGAGGACCAGGCCGTAGGCAGCGAGGTCTACGGCAAGCGCGGACCCCTCGCGTGCTTTTCGAGAGCGCGGGACCAGGGGTCCTGGTCATCGAGGGAGCCTTCCGTGAGCAAGCGAATGCGATAGGGCCGCCGAGCCCCGTCTCCGCGCACCCTTTTCTCTTCTTCCTGCGCCCTCCGGGCGTATGTCCTCACGGGAGTTCCCCATGTCCGTCTTCACCGCTGCCGCCGACCAGTCTGTTTGTGCCCCGCTGCCCGTTCTGGGCAGGGATGTCACCGTCCCGCTCGTGACCGGCGGCGAGGTCACCTACGCGGCCCTCGACTACGCGGCCAGCGCCCCCGCCCTGCAGCGCGTCTGGGACGACGTGGCCGCCTACGCGCCGTACTACGGCAGCGTCCACCGGGGCGCCGGCTACCTCTCCCAGCTCTCCACCGACCTGTTCGAGAACGCCCGCAGGACGGTCGCCGACTTCCTCGGCTGCCGCGCCGACGACCAGGTGATCTTCACCCGCTCGACCACGGACTCCCTGAACCTCCTGGCCCGTGCCCTCCCGGCCGACTGCCAGGTCTTCGTCTTCGAGACCGAGCACCACGCCTCCCTGCTGCCCTGGCAGGACGCCCGTGTCACCTACCTGAACGCACCGCGCACCCCGCAGCAGGCCGTCACGACCCTGGAGCGGGCCCTGGCCGGCCGCGACCCGTACGGACCGGCGCTGGTCTGCGTCACCGGCGCCTCCAACGTCACGGGCGAGTTGTGGCCGGTACGGGAGCTGGCGGCGGCCGCGCACGCGCAAGGCGCCCGCATCGTCCTGGACGCCGCCCAGCTGGCCCCCCACCACCCCGTGTCCCTCCGCGACCTGGACGTCGACTGGGTCGCCTGCTCGGGCCACAAGCTGTACGCCCCCTTCGGCTCCGGCGTCCTGGCCGGCCGTGCCGACTGGCTGCGCGCGGCCGAGCCGTACCTCGCGGGCGGCGGCGCCAGCCGCAGGGTGACCCGGCGTCAGGACGGCGGTGTGGACGTGGAGTGGCACGAGAGCGCCGCGCGGCATGAGGCGGGGTCGCCCAACGTGATCGGCGCGTACTCCATCGCGTCGGCCTGCAACGCGCTGACCGAGGCCGGCTGGGACGCCCTGGTGGCCCGCGAGCAGCACCTGGTCGCCAGGGTCCGCGCGGGCCTGGCGGAGGTCCCCGAGGTGAAGATCCTCTCGCTCTTCGGCGACGACGCCCCGCGCGTCGGTGTCATCTCCTTCGTCGTCGAGGGCTGGAACAGCTCCCACTTCGCCGCCGCGCTCTCCGCCGAGTACGGCATCGGCGTCCGCGACGGCCTCTTCTGCGCCCACCCCCTGGTCCGCACACTCCTCGGCACCGACCCCCAGACCCAGGGCGAGTGCGGCGCCCCCGAGGCCGCGCCGGGCGAGAAGTCCCTCAACGCCATCCGCGTCAGCTTCGGCGCGGGCACCCCCGACGAGCATGTCGACCGGTTCGTCACCGCGGTGCGCGAACTCGTCACCGAGGGTGCGAAGTGGACGTACCGGACGGAGGACGGCCGCTGCGTACCGGCGGTGTGATCAGCCCCTGAGGTGCGGCGGCTCACGGATTCCGGGGAACGGCACGTGTTCCCGGCGCCGAAGAGGTACCCGTCCCGGTGACGATCCCGCGCGACGGCGCGTTCTTGCGGGGCCGTCGAGGCACTCGGGTCGGTGGCGATCGCGCGCGTCGGTGCGGTCTTCTGGTGTCCGTCGAGGCACCGGGGCCGTTGGCGATCGCGCGCGTCGGCGTGTTCTTGCGGGGCCGTCGAGGCACTCGGGTCGGTGGTGATCGCGCGCGTCGGTGCGGTCTTCTGGTGTCCGTCGAGACCCCCGGGCCGGTGGTGATCGCGCGCGTCGGTGCGGTCTTCTGATGTCCGTCGAGACCCCCGGGCCGTTGGCGATCATGTGCGACGGCGTGTTCTTGCGGGGCCGTCGAGGCACCCGGGGTCGGTCACGATCGCGCGCGTCGGTGCGGTCTTCCGGTGTCCGTCGAGGCACCCGGGCCGTTGGCGATCCCGCGCGACGGCGGGTTTCCCGGTGTCGTCGATGCGTCCGGGGCGGTCACGACCACGCGGCGGCAGCGCGACGGCGGCGGCACCGGCTCCCCGGATGCCCCCTGCCGCACACACCTCCGGCGCCGGAGGTCCGGCTCGGCGACGAGGTCGACCCGGTCCTGCGTGGGCGGCTTGCGCGCCGACGACGCGCGCAGGCTGATCACGGTGAGCCCGCCGGGCAGCCCGCAGCGGACCCGCACGCCCGGCACCCGGAACCGAGCCGCGCCGGTCCTGCCGGGCGCCGACGTGTCCGTGTCGACCGGCAGCCCGGACTCGGGCGGGCTGCGCCGCCGCGCCGCCGACGGCAGTACCCCGGGCCCGCCGTCACTCCCGTCGTCGCGGGGCGCCCGGGACGGGGCGCGGACGTGGCAGGTGGCCGGGGCGCCGATGCGCCGGTGACGGTTCTGGCGGGCACCCCGGTTCACCGGCTCGGCCGCCCTGTGCGGTGGCGGCCGGCGCAAGCGTGCAGGGACGTCTCGGATCAGTTGCGGACCCCGGACCCGCGCCCCCCGGCACCGGTATCGCCGCGGTCGAACCGTCCGTCTAGTTGTCCAGGCCGATCGAGAACGCCGCTTCCAGGTCGTGCTGGGAGTAGGTGCGGAACGCGACGTGCGTGTCGGTGGCCTCCACGCCGGGGATCTTGCTGATCCGGCCGGGGATGACATCGGCCAGGTCCTCGTGCTGCTGGACCCGGACCATGGCGATCAGGTCGTAGGTGCCGGTGACCGAGAAGACCTCGCTGACGCTCTCCAGCGCGGCGATCTGCTCCGCGATCTCGGGGATCCGGTCCACGCTGGTCTTGATGAGGACGATCGCGGTGATCACGGCTGGTTCTCTCCCTCGGGTGCCGGAGCTGGGGCGCACTTCACTCTAGTCGTACGGCCGTACCGGACCCACGCGTAGCCGAAGCCCAGGCCGAAGCCGACGAGGTGGGCCAGATACGCCACCCCGGGACCGTTGGAACTCTGCTCCGCCGCCGCCCACTGCAGCGCCGCCCAGAACGGCAGCACGACCCACGCCGGGAACCGCAGTGGCAGGAAGAACAGGAACGGCAGAAGACTGGTCACACGGGCCCGGGGGAACAGGTAGAGGAACGCTCCGAGGACCGCCGAGATCGCCCCGGAGGCGCCCACCAGCGACTGCTCGGAGGCGGCGTTGGCGGCCGCGTAGCCCAGCAGGGCGAGACAGCCGCAGCCGAGGTAGAAGAGGGTGAACTCGACCCGGCCCATCCGTTCCTCGGTCATCGTGCCGAAGACGAAGAGGAAGAGCATGTTGCCGAGCAGATGCACCCAGCTGCCGTGCACGAACAGGGCCGTGGCGGGAGTCAGGGCCGCGCGCACCGGCCTGGCGAACAGCTCGGCCGGCACCACCCCCCAGCGCCGGAAGTACGCCCGCTGCGCGGCCAGCAGGCCGTCCCCGGAGCCGTATCCCGGTGTGAGCCCCGAGGCCGGGCCCAGGACGAAGAGCAGACAGCACAGGGCGATGAGGCCGTACGTCACGGGCGCCGGTGCGCTCCGGACCGCTCTGAAGGCCCTGCCGGCCGCCGTGCTCCACTCGCTGATCATGAATACAGAGCATGACGTAACGGGACGCAAGCTCACAGACCGCCTCGCCGCCTTGGAGGGACCAGCGGCGAGTCGTCGCCAGGCCGTAGGGTTACGGCCACACCCGTCCGCCCGCGGCGCGGTGAGCGACTACGAGAAGGAAGCGGACAGCCACGATGACGGTTCCCCTGCCGACCGCCACCACCCGATGGCGCTGCACGCTGTGCGGCAACCTCACCCGGTTCGACGTGACGCGTTCCTCGAAGGTCGTCGAGTACGTCCACCTCGATCTGGCCGGCGAGCCGAGCGTGGAGGAGCGCGAGGTGGTCAGTGAGACCATCGAGTCGGTGCGGTGCCGCTGGTGCAACGCGGTGGACCAGGTGGAACTCGTGGACAGGCCGGGTGCCGGCTCCTGAGCGGAGCGGCCCCGAAGAAGTCGAAGTAGTGGGGTGTGACGGATGGCGGAGACCGCAGGCGGGGGGCCGGGCGACGGCACCGCTGAGGTGCTTGACCGTCCGCTGCCCGACGGAGTGCGCCGCCGGGTCGTCCAGATCGTCTCGGACGGCTTCGGCAGCCTGACCGTGGCGGAACTGCCCGCCCAGCTCAGGCAGTACGCCCGGTTCGCCCCCAACCGCCGGGCGAAGTTCGCCGGGAACGCGATGGCGGCGGCACTGGAGACCGACGCGCTGTTCCGGCAGCGGATCGGGGAGAAGTTCAGAGAGGCGGAGCCGGAACTCGCCGGCGCCCTCGACTCCGGCTCGCCGCTCCCGGCCGCGGACCCGCTCGACGTGGCGGCCGCGGCCTATGTACTGCGCCCGGCGGGCTGGGTGAAGCTGGTCACGGCGGCCGGCGAGGAGGTCCAGCGCGCGGACGCCGAGCGCGCCGACGAGGAGAGCCGGGCCGAGCTGGAGCGGCTGCGCGCCGAGCTGGCCCAGGCCCGCGAGCACACCCGCGCCGAGACCGAACGGCTGCGTACGGAGCTGGAGTCGGCGAAGAAGGAAGCGGAATCCCTGCACCGCAAGCTCCGGGCCGCGCTCAGCGACGTCAAGCGGGGCGAGGCCGCCCTGCGCAAGGCCCAGGCCGAGATGGACGCCGTACGCGCAGAGGCGCACCGGCAGGTGTCGGCCGCCGAGAGCGAGTCCCGCCGGCTCAAGGCCCGCCTCGGCGAGGCCGAGGCCGCGCTGGAGGCCACCCGCCGCGCCGCCCGCGAGGGCCGCAGCGTGGAGGACATGCGGGTGCGGCTGCTGCTCGACACCCTGCTGGAGGCGACCCAGGGCCTCAGGCGCGAACTCGCCCTGCCACCCGTGTCCGTACGGCCCGCCGAGACCGTGGACGCGGTCGAACCGGGACGAATGACACCGAAGGACATCGCGGCGCGCGCCCTGTCGGAGCACGATCCGGCCATCCTCGACCAGTTGCTGGCGCTGCCGCAGGTCCATCTGGTGGTCGACGGCTACAACGTCACCAAGACCGGCTATCCGCAGATGCCGCTGGAGAAGCAGCGGCTCAGGCTCCTCGGTCAGCTCTCGGCGCTGGCCGCGCAGACCGGCGCCGAGGTGACCTGTGTCTTCGACGGCGCCGAACTGGCCGCCCCGGTGCTGCTCGCGCCGCCGCGCGGGGTCAGGGTGCTGTTCTCGAAGCCGGGCGTCACGGCCGACGAGCTGATCCGGCAGCTCGTGCGCGCGGAGCCCCCGGGCCGTCCGGTCATCGTCGCCTCCACCGACCGCGAGGTGGCCGACGGGGTCGCCAGGGCGGGTGCCCGTCCCGTCGCCTCTGCGGTGCTTCTCAAGCGACTGTCCTGAAGGCCCAACGGGCATATGCAATGCCCGAATTGGCCGGATCGTCACGCAACGTAGTGTCGATCGCACATCACCGCATGTGAGTTCTGTGCAAAGAATGCATTGCGTGATGGGATTTTCTGGTGAGAGGATTTGAACTGATCACAACTGGGTCACTAGGGTCTGGGCTCGAACCTCCGAACGGGTGATCACTCACTCACTCACAAGAAGGAGTTCGTCCTCCGTGGCGTCCCACCGTCGACCCAAGCAGCAGAGTCGCGCCCGCGTGACCGTGCTGACCACCGCAGCAGCGGCCGCCGTCGTCCTGAGCGCGAACGCCGCCAACGCCGCGCCGAGCCAGAAGCTCACCAAGGACCAGGTCAAGGCCAAGGTCGACAAGCTCTACGAGGAGGCCGAGCAGGCCACCGAGAAGTTCAACGGGGCGAAGGAGAAGCAGCAGAAGCTGCAGAAGGAAATATCCACGATCCAGGACAACGTCGCCCGGGGCCAGCAGGACCTCAACAAGCTGCGCGACGGCCTCGGTTCGCTGGCCACCTCGCAGTACCGCTCCGGTGGCATCGACCCCTCGGTCCAGCTCTTCCTGTCCTCCAACCCGGACGACTTCCTCGACAAGGCCTCCACGCTCGACCAGCTGAGCGCCCAGCAGGTCGACGCGCTGAAGAAGATTCAGGACAAACAGCGCGAACTCGCCCAGGAGCGCGCCGAGGCCGCCCAGAAGCTCAAGGACCTCTCCTCCACGCGCACCCAGCTGGAGCAGAAGAAGGAGGAGGTCCAGGGCAAGCTCGCCGCGGCGCAGAAGCTCCTCAACACCCTGACGGCCAAGGAGAAGCAGGAGCTGGCCGACCAGCAGGCGCGCGCCGACCGCTCCTCCAGTCAGCGGGTGAACCTCGGCGACGCCCCGCCGGCCTCCGGCCGTGCCGCGGCGGCCTTCTCCGCCGCCCAGGCCCAGCTCGGCAAGCCGTACGTCTACGGCGCCACCGGCCCCTCCTCCTTCGACTGCTCGGGCCTGACCTCCTACGCCTACGCCCAGGCCGGCGTCTCCATACCGCGCACCTCCGAGGCGCAGGCCACCATCGGCACCCGCATCTACGACCAGAGCCAGCTCAAGGTCGGCGACCTGGTGTTCTTCTACAGCGACATCCACCACGTCGGCCTGTACGCGGGCAACGGCCAGGTGCTGCACGCCCCGCACACCGGCGCGGTGGTCCGCTACGAGACGATGTCCGACATGCCGTTCCAGTTCGGCGTCCGGGTCTGATACCCGCGCGAGCCCCGGGAAACGCCCGCACGGGGGCGCCCGAACGGGCGAATCCCGTGGACCGGAACTGACTCCACGCCCCGCCAATGACCTGGGTCAGCGGCGGGGCGTCACCGTATGTTGCCGCCACGGCCGTTGGTCCGGCCCCTTCCGCACGGCTACTGTCTGCCGCGTTTCCCCGGCGCCGGGGTCTCCCCGTCCCCAGGCGCCGGGGAAGCAGTCTCTGTCCGCCAGCAGAAGGACTGCCGTGGGGTCTCACCGTCGCTACGCCTCTTCCGGATTCGACCGGGGCGCCGTCGCCCTGTGCGTGCTGTCGGCCGCGACCGCCGCGCTCGGCGCCGTACCGGCGCAGGCCGCACCGCACGCCGACGGCCGGACCGAGGTGGACCGGCTCTACCAGGAGGCCGAGCAGGCGACCCAGGCCTACGACAGGGCGAGGGAGCGGGAGAGCACGCTGCGCCGCGAGGTGCGCGAGGCCCAGGACCTCATCGCCCGACGGCAGCAGCGCATCAACACCCTGCGTGAGCGGCTGGGTTCGCTGGCCGGTGCCCAGTACCGCGCGGGCGCCCTCGATCCGGCCGTCGCGCTGCTCTTCTCCGAAGACCCCGACGACTATCTCGACAAGGCGTCCACCCTCGACCGCATCACCTCCCAACAGGCCGGACAGCTGCGGGAGTTGCAGTCGGCGATGCGGGATCTCGCCCAGGAGCGCACGGAGGCGGCCGGGAAGCTCGCCGAGCTGGAAAGCAGCCGCGAGGCCGTGTCCGCGCAGAAGCACACCGTGGTGCAGAAACTCGCCAGGGCCCGGCAGCTGCTCAACGAGCTCCCGCCCGCCGCACGCGTCGCCTTCGGCCGGGCCTCGCGCGACGACGGCTCCGGCCGCCTCGCCCTGCCCGACCTGTCCGGTCTGACCGGCGTCCTCGCCCCCGGGACCGCCGACGCCCCCGACGCCCGCGCCGCCGCCGCGGTGGCCGCCGCCCGTTCCGCCCTCGGCCGGCCGTATGTGTGGGGCGCCAGCGGCCCCTCCGGCTTCGACTGTTCGGGCCTGATGCAGTGGTCGTACGCGCACGCCGGGGTCCAGCTGCCGCGCACCTCGCAGGAGCAGCGCTTCGCCGGCCGGCAGGTCCCGCTCTCCCAGGCCCGCCCCGGCGACCTGGTCGTCTACCGCTCCGACGCCAGCCATGTGGGCATGTACGTCGGCAACGGCCAGGTCATCCACGCGCCCTATCCCGGAGCGGCGGTGCGCTACGACCCGGTCGGGATGATGCCGGTCACCTCCGTCACCCGGCCCTGAACGCGCCGCTCGCCGTTACGATCGGGAAGTGGCTGGTAGCAGGCGGGCGTGGAGTATCGGGGCCGTGGGGCTCGGGCTGCTGCTGCCCCTGGCCGGCTGCGGCGGCACGCCGGGGGACTCCGCCCGCGCCGAGGTGCAGCATCTGCTCGACCGGCGCTCGGCCGCGCTCCTCGGCCACGACGAGACGGCGTACGGGGCGACGGGCACCCGCACGGAGTACACCCGGCTGCGCGCCCTGCCGCTGGCCTCCTGGGCCTACCGGGTCACCGCCGTGCACCCCACCTCCGCCGGCGCCACCGCCGACGCCGACCTCAGCTACCGCGTCGCCGGGTACGACAGGGCCCCGGTCGACGCCCGCCGCACCCTGGCCCTCGGCCGCACCGCCGACGGCAAGTGGTACGTCACCGCCGACAGGCCCGCCGAGGACGCCGGGCAGCAGCTGTGGGACCAGGGCCCGGTGACCGCCGTCAAGGGCGCGCACAGCCTGGTGCTGGGCACCGGCCGGACCGCCGCCCAGCTGCGCGGATACGCCACGCTGGCCGACCGCGCCGTACCGGCCGTCTCCCGGGTCTGGGGCACCGACTGGGCCCGCCATGTCGTCGTCCTCGTCCCGCGGTCCCTTCAGGGGATGGGGGGACTGCTCGGCTCGCCCGCCGCGAACTACCGGGGCATCGCCGCCGTGACCACCGGCGAGGCGGGCGGTTCGGGCCGGGCGCCGGCGGACCGGGTGGTCGTCAACCCGGAGGCGTACGTCATCCTCGGTGACCTCGGCAAGCAGGTGGTGCTCACCCACGAGACCACCCATGTGGCCACCCGCGCGCACACCACCGCCGCGACCCCGCTGTGGCTCTCCGAGGGCTACGCGGACTGGATCGGCTACCTCGGCACCGGCCGCACCCCCACCGAGGCCGCGCCGGAACTCACCCGCGCCGTCCAGGACGGCCACCCGCCCGCCGAGCTCCCCACCGACGGGGACTTCGGCTTCACCAGCGACCCGGCCGAGCTCGCCCGGGCCTACGAGGGCGGGTGGCTGGCCTGCCGGATGATTGCCGACCGCTGGGGCGCGGCCCGGCTCGACGCCTTCTACCGCGCCGTCGGCTCCCACGAGAAGCGGGCGGGCGCGGTCGAGGACGCGCTGAAGAGGGTGCTGGGGACCACGCCGGGGGAGTTCACCGGGCAGTGGCGGGCGTATGTGAGGGCGCAGCTGACCCGGACCGAGTGACGGCCGGTTTGCCTGTCCGGCGCGTCAGCCGGACCCTTCCAGCGCCGCGATGGCCTCGCGCAGCCAGGCCCGCTCCGCCGTCCCGGTGGCCCGGGCGACCCGCAGCATCCCCGCGCGGAACAGGTCCCCGGCCTCCTCCGCGCGCACCGGCTCGCCCTGCCGGTGGAAGAAGCTCGCCGGGGTCTCGAGGAAGTCCAGCCGGCGGCGCAGCACCGCGGCCTGCTCGCCGGGGTCGTCCAGATGACGCAGGAAGGCCAGGAGCGTGTTGAAGCGGACCTGGTCGGTGATCTCCGCCGGCTTGGGGTCGCGCAGCCGCGCGAGCAGCTCCTCCCGGCCCCTGTCCGTCAGGGACAGCACCCGGCGCGGGGGCCTTCTACGCGGTACGGCAGGCCGCCGCGATCCACACCGCGCACACCCGGGGCGCGGGCGCGGACGCGCGGCGGGACATCGGCCGGCAGGCGGTGCTGGTCTCCGGCGCCCTGGGCCTGACCGCCGCCGCCGTGTTCGCCGCGACGGCCCCCTGGATCATGGCCGCCTTCGGCGCCGGACCCGAAGTCGCCCGCCAGGGCGCGCTGTTCCTGCGCTGCATCGGCCCGTACCTGCTGCTGATGGCCTGCTTCATCGCGTTCGGCGGGGTCTTCGAGGGCAGCGGCGGAGCACCCGCCCTGCTCCGGATCGCGCTGCTCGGCACGGCCGTCCAGCTACCCCTGGCCTACGCCCTCGGCGGCCTCGGCCTGCCCGGCGTCTGCCTGGCCCTGGCGCTCGCGATGTCCGTGCAGTGCGCGGCAGTGACGGCGCTGCGCCGAAGTACCGGCCACCGCGAGCAGGCCGGTCGGCCCCTGGCCCGCACGAAGTGAGCCGGGAGGGGCGGCAGCGGTGCCGGCGGCACGGTCGAGGGCCGACGAGGCCATCGGGGTGGTGTTCCTGGCGGTGACGGGTGAGCCGGGAGCAGGGTCGGGGCGCGCGGCCCGGTCGGTGGGGCGGCGGTCCACGGCGCGGCGGCCGAGTTCTCCCGGCGGCCGGGGCTGCTGTGGCCTGCCGGGTGTTGTGTCGGGACCGGCGAGGTCTTCGTGGGCGCCGGGACGCGGTCGCGTGGCCTCTCGGGTGTCATGAGTCGGCCGGCCTGTCCTCGGTGTGGGGCGGCCGGGTCAGGGGGACACCTTGGTCTGTCGTGGCCGGGACGGCTGGGGCGGCAGCGGTGCGGCGGGAGCCGGTGGCGCGGTCGAGCGCCACAGCCGGCGGGCCGCCGTGAGCGAGGCCGCGACCAGCAGGCCGTTGCGCACCGCCAGCAGCAGAACGCCGTACCGGTCGCTGACCACGATGTGCGAGAAGCCGAGCGGGAACTCCAGGACCGTCACGAAGGACGCGGCCACCACCATCAGCGCGGGCGCCCCCATCCGGCTCGCGCGGTACGACACGCAGACCGCGGCCAGACCGATCAGCCACACCAGGTACTGCGGGCTGATCACCCGGCTGGTCACCGTGAACAGCAGGACCGCGGTGAAGGCCGCCTCCGCGAGCGTGTGCGGCGCCCTGCGGGCCGCGCGCAGCCGCCACAGGAGCAGCCAGCCGAACGCGGCCGCGGTCAGCGCCAGCGCCGCCGCGCTGACCTGGTCCACGTGCGGGCCGAGGAACTCGAGCGACCCGTAGTTCAGCAGCACCTGGCCCTGCCAGCCGAAGTGCCGGGCCACATGGAAGACCAGGGCGCCCAGCGACTCCACCTCGGTGCCCCGCTCCCGCTGGAAGGTCAGGAAGGCGAAGGCCCCCGGCATGGCCACCGAGAACAGCGCCGAGAGCCCCGCCGCGGTCACCGCCGCCGACCACCACGCCCGTGCCCGCAGGGCACCGACCAGCAGCAGCGCCGGCCACACCTTCAGCAGCGCCCCGAACGCGGTGAGCGCGCCCATCACCCGCGGATGCCGGGCCCCGGCGACCAGCGCCGCCACGGTCACCGCGGTCACCATCACGTCGTAGCGGGCGTACACCGTCGGCCCGAGCAGCGGCACGCCCGCGACCCACACCCAGGCGCCGCGCAGGGACCGGCCGGGGCGCCGGCTCGGATACAGCAGCAGCGCGAGGACCACCACGTCGGCGAGGAACGCCAGCACGAAGAAGGCGTGCGCGTACGACAGGAAGGGCAGGGCGGCGGGGGCGAGCACCGGGAGGGCGGCGGCCGGCGGGTACTGCCAGGTCACGTCGTCCAGCGGAAACGTTCCCTGGCGCAGCACCTCGTACCAGCCCCGGTAGATCACCGACACGTCCGAGGTGACGTCCGGGCCCGGGAAGACGTACACCTGGAAGACGAACAGCAGCAGCATCACACGGGTGACGCCCCAGGTCGCGAGCAGACATGCCAGGGACCGCCCGGCACCTTTGGTCTCCACGTGATCCCCTGCCGTTCGATTTCGGGTCGTGGACCATGATGTCGTGCCCGTCCGTGTGCATGCCACAGACTCGGCCGCACGCGGCTCCGGACGGAGGATTGGGTAGGGTCGGCCGCGATGCACAAGACCCTGATCGTGACCAACGACTTCCCGCCCAGGCCGGGCGGCATCCAGGCCTTCCTGCACAACATGGCCCTCCGCCTGGACCCCGGCCGGCTGGTCGTCCACGCCTCCACCTGGAAGCGAAGCCGGGAGGGCATCGAGGCCACGGCCGCCTTCGACGCCGAGCAGCCCTTCACCGTCGTACGCGCCCGTACGACCATGCTGCTGCCGACCCCGCAGGCGACCCGGCGGGCGGTCGGGCTGCTGCGTGAGCACGGCTGCACCTCGGTGTGGTTCGGGGCGGCGGCGCCGCTCGGCCTCATGGCCCCGGCGCTCCGCAAGGCGGGTGCCGAGCGGCTGGTGGCCACCGCCCACGGCCACGAGGCCGGCTGGGCCCAGTTGCCTGCCGCCCGCCAACTGCTGCGCCGGATCGGGGAGTCGACGGACACGATCACCTATCTGGGCGAGTACACGCGGTCCAGGATCGCCACCGCGCTGACGCCGGAGGCGGCGCGCCGCATGGTCCAGCTGCCGCCCGGCGTCGACGAGAAGACCTTCCATCCCGGCTCCGGTGGCGACGAGATCCGCGCCCGCCTCGGCCTGACCGACCGCCCGGTCGTGGTCTGTGTCTCCCGGCTGGTCCCGCGCAAGGGCCAGGACACCCTCATCCGGGCCATGCCCCGCATCCTCGCCGCCGAGCCGGACACCGTGCTGCTGATCGTCGGCGGCGGGCCGTACGAGCGGGATCTGCGGCGGATGGCCGCCGAGACCGGCGTCGGCGACTGCGTCCGCTTCACCGGCCCCGTGCCCTGGTCCGAACTCCCCGCCCACTACGGCGCCGGCGACGTCTTCGCCATGCCCTGCCGAACGCGGCGAGGCGGCCTGGACGTGGAGGGCCTGGGCATCGTCTACCTGGAGGCCTCGGCGACGGGCCTGCCGGTGGTGGCGGGCGACTCCGGCGGCGCACCGGACGCCGTACTCGACGGCGAGACCGGCTGGGTCGTCAGGGGAGGCTCCCCCGAGGAGGCGGCCGAACGCATCGTGCCTCTGCTGCAGGACCCCGAGCTGCGTCGCAGGATGGGGGAGCGAGGCAGACAGTGGGTCGAGGAGAAGTGGCGCTGGGACCTGCTCGCCGAGAAACTCAAGGACTTGCTGTAGGACAGACGGGCCCGAAGGGGCGCGGGGCTGTACCGATATGCGGCTCCGCCGCGTGGGCGCGGTCAACCACGAACGACCCGCAGCCGCCGTCAAGGCCAACTCCGTTCCCCAGATGGCGTCTTCACCCTTGGCGGAACCCCATAATCCGCCCATGCTGCGCCCATGACACCAAACCTGATGAGACGTCAGCTGACAAGGCGTCACATACTCGGTATGGCCGCACTCCAGACCGCGGCCGCCCTGGGCTTCACCCGCATAGGACTCCAGTCGGCCCGAGCGGCGCAGCCCGACGCAGTCGAGTCCGCCCCGGCGATAGTCATCGGCTCCGGCTACGGCGGTGCGGTAGCCGCCCTCCGCCTCGGCCAGGCCGGCATCCGTACCCTCGTCCTGGAAATGGGCCGCCTGTGGAACACCGCGGGCAGCGACGGCAAGATCTTCTGCTCCACCGCCGCCCCCGACCAGCGCTCCATGTGGTTCCGGACCCGCACCGAGGCCCCGCTCGCCACCTTCCTCTGGCTGGACGTGGTCAACAAGGACATCGGCGCCTATCCCGGAGTGCTCGACCGCGTGCACTACGACGCCATGTCCGTCTACGTCGGCCGGGGCGTCGGCGGCGGCTCCCTCGTCAACGGCGGGATGGCGGTCACGCCCCTGAAGTCGTACTTCGCCGAGCAGTTCCCGACCGTGGACGCCGACGAGATGTACGGCACCTACTACCCCCGCGCCCGCACCATGCTCGGCGTCAACACGATCGACCCGGCCTGGTTCGAGTCCACCGACTGGTACCGGTTCGCCCGCACCTCCCGGAAGGCCGCCAGCAACGCGGGCCTGAGGACCACCTTCGTGCCGAACGTCTACGACTTCGGCTACATGCAGCAGGAGGCCGCCGGCACGGCCACCAAGTCCGCGCTCGCCGGCGAGGTCATCTACGGCAACAACCACGGCAAGCGCAGCCTCGACAAGACCTATCTGGCCGCCGCCCTCGGCACCGGCAACGTCACCATCCACACCCTGGAGAAGGTGAGGTCCGTCAGCCGGGCGGCCGACGGGTCGTACGTCCTGACCGCCGACCGGATCGACGCCACCGGCGCGGTCGTCGAGACCAAGAGCTACGGCTGCACGTATCTCTTCCTCGGCGGCGGCAGCCTCGGCACCACCGAACTCCTCGTCCGCGCCCGGGACACCGGCACCCTGCCGGACCTGAACCCCGCCGTGGGCGCGGGCTGGGGCACCAACGGCAACACCATGCTCGGGCGCGCCAACCACGTCTGGGACACCGTCGGCGCCGACCAGGCCACCATGCCCGTCATGGGCATCGACGACTGGGCCAACGCCGACAACCCCGTCTTCGCCGAGATCGCCCCGCTGCCCATGGGGTTCGAGCACTGGGTCAGCCTCTACCTGGCGATCACCAAGAATCCCGAACGGGCCTCCTTCACCTACGACTCCGCCTCCGGCGCGGTGAAACTCGGCTGGACTGCCGCCCAGAGCGCGGTCTCCGTGAGCATGGCCAAGAAGCTGTTCGACCGCATCAACCTGGCCAACGCGACCATCTACCGCTACGACCTGTTCGGCTCCACCAGCAAGGTCTTCGCCGACGACTTCACCTACCACCCGCTGGGCGGCTGTGTGCTGGGCAAGGCGACGGACGACTACGGCAGGGTGAAGGGGTACGACCGGCTGTACGTCACCGACGGCTCGCTCGTGCCCGGCAACATCGGCGTGAACCCCTTCGTCACCATCACCGCGCTCGCCGAACGCACGATGGCGCGGGTCCTCGCCGAGGACACCGCGCCATGACACCCCGTCAGGAGGCGTGCTACTTCGCGTAGATCGCCTCGATCTCGGCCGCGTAGTCCTTCGCCACCACGTTCCGCTTGAGCTTCAGCGACGGGGTGAGGTGGCCCGACTCCTCCGAGAACTGGGAGGACAGAATGCGGAACTTCCGCACCGATTCCGCCTTCGACACCGCGGCGTTGCCGTCGTCGACCGCCGCCTGGATCGCCGCGATCAGATCCGGGTCGTCCTTCAGCGACGCCGCGGTGGCACCCGCCGGCTTGCCGTGCTCGGCCGCCCAACGGCCCAGGAACTCCTCGTCGATGGTGACCAGCGCGCCCACGAACGGCCGCCCGTCGCCCACCACCATGCACTCCGCGACCAGCGCGTGCGCCCGGATCCGGTCCTCGATCACCGCCGGGGCCACGTTCTTGCCGCCCGCCGTGACGATGATCTCCTTCTTGCGGCCGGTGATCCTGAGGTAGCCGTCCTCGTCCAGGGTGCCGATGTCACCGGTGTGGAACCAGCCGTCGGCCAGCGCCTCAGCCGTCGCACCCGGGTTGTTCCAGTACTCCTTGAACAGGTGCTCGCCGTGCAGCAGCACCTCGCCGTCGTCCGCTATCCGGATCACCGAGCCGGGCAGCGGCTGCCCGACCGTGCCGATCTTCTGCCGGTCCCAGGGGTTGAACGCGGTCGCCGCGCAGGACTCGGTCAGGCCGTAGCCCTCCAGCACGGTGAAGCCGATGCCCCGGAAGAAGTGGCCGAGCCGCTCGCCCAGCGGGGCGCCGCCGGAGATGGCGTACTCGCCCCGGCCGCCGAGGACCGCGCGCAGCTTGCTGTACACCAGCCTGTCGAAGACCTTGTGCTTGACCTTCAGGCCGAACGCCGGGCCGGAGGCGCTGTCCAGCGCCTTGCTGTAGGCGATCGCGGTGTCCGCCGCCTTGTCGAAGATCGCGCCCTTGCCGTCCGCCTGCGCCTTGGCGCGCGCCGAGTTGTAGACCTTCTCGAAGACGCGCGGGACACCGAGGACCAGCGTCGGCCGGAAGGCGGCCAGTTCGTCGGTGAGGTGCTTGATGTCCGGGACGCAGCCCAGCTTGATCGGCGCCATCATCGGCGCGATCTGCACCAGACGGCCGAAGACGTGCGCCAGCGGCAGGAAGAGCAGGACCGAGCACTCGCCGGTACGGAACAGCGGGCGCAGCCGCTCCACGATGTTGCCGCACTCGGCGAAGAAGCTGCGGTGGGTGAGCACACAGCCCTTGGGGCGGCCGGTCGTACCGCTCGTGTACACGATGGTGGCCGGGTCGTCGGCCTTGGCGAGCGAGCTGCGCTCCTCGACCGTCTCGTCCGACACGTCCTGCCCGAGCCGCCCGAGCTCCTCCACACCGCCGGCCTCGATCTGCCAGACGTGCTTGAGGGCGGGCAGCGACTCGCGCACCGACTCCACGGCCGCCGCGTGGTTCTCCAGCTCCACGATGCAGGCGGTGGCGCCCGAGTCGGACAGGATCCACTGCACCTGCTCCGGCGAGCTGGTCTCGTACACCGGCACGGTGACCGCGCCCGCGCTCCAGATCGCGAAGTCGAGCAGGGTCCACTCGTAACGGGTGCGGGACATCAGGCCCACCCGGTCGCCCGGCTGGACCCCGGAGGCGATGAGGCCCTTGGCGGCGGTGTGCACCTCGGCCAGGAACTCCCGGGCCGTCACGTCCTGCCAGGCACCGCCCACCTTGCGGGCGATGACGGCGACGTCGGGATGCTGCGCGGCGTTTCTGCGGACGATGTCGGTCAGGTTGCCGTCCGCAGGGACCTCGTACAAAGCCGGAAGGCTGAACTCGCGCAAGACTGCTGCTCCTCATAGGGCGCCGGCGCCACGACACTGTGTGATGCGACGGTGCGGTCCAAGGCTCGGGCAGGTGCTCGGGAATCCAGCTGTTGAAATCCAGAGCACGACTGGACTGCCCGGACGTTACCCGCCGGTATGGCTTTCCCGACAGGGGTTCCCGGTGAGATGTTCGCTGCGTCACACATGTTGGCGTTCCTTCGCGCACAGTAGTCCACGGCTGAACCGACCGGCGAGTAACCGCAGGCCGGACCGACACTGTTCACGCAGACCGCACACGCCTACCCTTGATCACCATGGCACCCACACCCTCCGGCAACCGAAGGACCCGCGTCCACGTCGTCAGCGACGTGCACGGCAACGCCCGGGACCTGGCCCGGGCCGGGGAGGGTGCCGACGCCCTGGTCTGCCTGGGCGACCTCGTGCTCTTCCTCGACTACGCCGACCACTCGCGCGGCATCTTCCCGGACCTGTTCGGCAGGGAGAACGCCGACCGGATCGTCGAGCTGCGCACCGCCCGGCGCTTCGAGGAGGCCCGGGATTTCGGCGCCCGGCTGTGGGCCGGCATCGGCACGGACCGGGCCGCGGCCATCGAGAAGGCGGTGCGCAAGCAGTACGCCGAGCTGTTCGCCGCGTTCCCGACCCCGACGTACGCCACCTACGGCAATGTCGACATGCCGCCGCTGTGGAAGGAGTACGCCCATCCCGGCACCACCGTGCTCGACGGCCAGCGGGTGGAGATCGGCGGCTGGACCTTCGGGTTCGTCGGTGGCGGCTTGCGCACCCCCATGCGGACGCCGTACGAGATCAGTGACGAGGAGTACGAGGCGAAGATCGAGGCGGTCGGCGAGGTCGACGTGCTGTGCACGCACATCCCGCCGGAGGTCCCCGAGCTGGTCTACGACACCGTGGCGCGCCGCTTCGAGCGGGGGAGCCGCGCCCTGCTGGCCGCGATCCGCCGCACCAGGCCCCGCTATTCGCTCTTCGGTCACGTCCACCAGCCGCTCGCACGCCGTATGCGGATCGGCGCGACCGAGTGCGTGAACGTGGGCCACTTCGCCGGGACGGGCCGCCCCTGGGCACTCGAATGGTGATGCGTCGGTGACCGGCCGGCGCTGTGTGGGACATGGGGTGAAGGCGGCTGGTCGGCGGCGCGGTAGCCTTCACGCTGCACACACGTGCGCACGACGACCTCTGTACCGGCCCGCATCTGGAGGAGCCACGGCGATGGCGGAACACACCAGCTCGAGCATCACGATCGAGGCGGCACCGGCCGACGTCATGGGGGTGATCGCCGACTTCGCCCGCTACCCGGACTGGACGGGCGAGGTGAAGGAGGCGGAGGTTCTCAAGACCGACGACCAGGGCCGCGCCGAGCAGGTCCGGCTCGTCATGGACGCCGGCGCCATCAAGGACGACCAGACCCTCGCCTACACCTGGACCGGCGACAACGAGGTCTCCTGGACCCTGGTCAAGTCCCAGATGCTCCGCTCCCTCGACGGCTCCTACATCCTCAAGCCCACGGGTCCCGCCACGACGGAGGTCACCTACCTTCTCACGGTGGACGTCAAGATCCCCATGCTCGGCATGATCAAGCGCAAGGCGGAGAAGGTCATCATCGACCGCGCTCTGGCGGGCCTGAAGAAGAGGGTCGAGTCCGACCAGTAACCCCCAGCCCCGCCCACCACATCCCGCCCAGCCACGCTTGGCCGCGTGCGGCACGGGGGTGTCGTCCACCGGCGTCGCTCCGGGGCACCGGTCAACGCCCCGCGCCCCCGGCCTCCGTTACCGTTCAGCCTCATGCGCACCATCCTGATCACGGGCCCGGGCGGCAGCGGTCGTACCACCGTCGCTGCCGCCACCGCACAGCGCGCCGCAGGCGAAGGCGTCCGCACGCTTGTGCTGAGTGCCGACCGCACCGACACCCTCGGCGCCGCGCTGGGCTCCGCGACGGGACCGGTGCCGGAGGCAGCCGCGGCGAACCTCACCACCTGGCGGCCCGATGCCGTCGACCGCTTCCGGCAGGACCTCACCCGCTTCCAGAGCCGCGCGGCCACCGTCCTCGACCTGCTCGGCGCCGCCCGGCTGGACGCCGAGGAGGTCACCCCGCTGCCCGGCGCCGAGGAGCTGTCCTTCCTGCGGGCCCTCCGGGACGCGGCGCTGTCCGAGCGCTACGACCTGCTCGTCGTGGACCTTCCGCCCCTCCAGCAGGCCCTCGCCCTGCTCGGCCTCCCGGGGGAGCTGCGCCGCTATCTGCGCCGCCTCCTCCCGCCCGAGCGGCAGGCGGCCCGCGCCCTGCGCCCGGTCCTCGGCCGGCTGGCCGGCGTGCCGATGCCGTCCGACTGGCTGTACGAGACGGCCGCCCGCTGGGACGTCGAACTCGCCGCCGTCGAGGCCGTGCTCAGTGACCGGAACACCGCCGTACGCCTGGTCGCCGAACCCGGCCCGGCCGCCGCCGACGCCGTACGGAACGCCGGCCTCGGCCTCGCCCTGCGCGGCCTGCGCACCGAGGTACTGATCGCCAACCGCACCCTGCCCGAGACCGATCCCGACAGCCTGCTCGTCGGGCTCCTCGCCCAGCAGCGCAAGGCACTCGCCGACTGGCAGGAGCAGCCGTACGACGTTCACCCCGTCCCGCACCTCGGCCACGACCCGCGCGGCGCCGACGACCTCGCCGCCCTGGCCGTACCCCCCGTCAACCCGGCACCCGCCCCGGTCGAGTGGCCCGTCACCGACCGCAGGAGCGACGACGGCGTACTGGTCTGGCACATCCCGCTGCCCGGCGCGATACGGGACGAGCTGGACCTGATCCGGCGCGGCGACGAGCTCGTGATCACCGTGGGCCCGTTCCGGCGGATCGTCCCGCTGCCCTCCGCCCTGCGCCGCTGCACCGTCGCCGGGGCCGGCCTGCGCGAGGGCGAGCTGCGCGTCCGTTTCGCCCCGGACCCCGACCTGTGGCCCGCCACCGGACGGTGATGATCCGGGTACGCCCGTTCGGGTAACGTCGTAAAGGCGAACCGTAGTCAGGAGTCCGCCATGAGCGAAGAGCGTCCCGCATCCGACTCGCATGAGGGATATGAGGAACAGCGGCGGGCGACCGACGCCGACGCCTGGTCCACGGCCTGCGCCGAGGACCTCGCCGCCGAGAAGGCCCGCCGCCGCGCCGAGTACGGCCCGCAGCCGGGCTCGGCCGCGGAGGAGCTGAAGAAGCTCGTGGACACGGTGGCCGAAAAGCTCTCCGGCCTCCCGTCACCGCTCCTCGGCAGCCTCGCCGGACCCGCCGCCCAGCAGGCGGTGCGCCAGGTCGTCCAGCAGGCCAAGGCCGCCGTCGAGCCCGTCATGGACCGCAACCCCGACGTCTTCGACCACCTGGCCGCGGCCGGCAGCGAACTGCTCGCCGCCTACCGCTCCGCCGTCCAGGCCCAGGAGCGTCGCTGGACCGCCCGTACCGCCGACGACCTGACCCACGAGGCCCAGGACGACCGGCGGGACAAGGGCGAGGGCACCGGCCCGGGGGAGCGTATCGACCTGGACTGAAGCGCTTTCCCGGCAGGGCCTCGGGTACGGTTGGCCGTAGCGGGGCTCGACCGAAACTGAGGGATTCATGGGACTCACCATCGGCGTCGACATCGGCGGCACCAAGATCGCGGCCGGCGTGGTCGACGAGGAAGGCAACATCCTCTCGACCTTCAAGGTGCCGACCCCCACCACGCCCGAGGCCATCGTGGACGCCATCGCCTCGGCGGTGGAGGGTGCGCGCGCCGGGCACGAGATCGTCGGCGTGGGCATCGGTGCGGCCGGTTACGTCAACCGGCAGCGCTCGACGGTGTACTTCGCGCCGAACATCGACTGGCGCCAGGAGCCGCTCAAGGAGAAGGTCGAGGCCCGCGTGGGCCTCCCGGTCGTGGTCGAGAACGACGCCAACGCCGCCGCCTGGGGCGAGTACAAGTTCGGCGCCGGCAAGGGCCACCGCAACGTCATCTGCATCACGCTCGGCACCGGCCTCGGCGGCGGCATCATCATCGGCAACAAGCTGCGCCGCGGCCACTTCGGCGTGGCCGCGGAGTTCGGCCACATCCGGATGGTCCCGGACGGCCTGCTGTGCGGCTGCGGCAGCCAGGGCTGCTGGGAGCAGTACGCGTCGGGGCGGGCCCTGGTGAGATACGCCAAGCAGCGCGCCAACGCCACCCCCGAGAACGCGGAGCTGCTGCTCTCGCTCGGCGACGGCACCCCTGACGGCATCGAGGGCAAGCACATCTCCATGGCCGCCCGCCAGGGCGACCTGGTGGCCGTCGACTCCTACCGCGAGCTGGCCCGCTGGGCCGGTGCGGGCCTCGCCGACCTGGCCTCCCTCTTCGACCCGTCCGCGTTCATCGTCGGCGGCGGCCTCTCCGACGAGGGCGAACTGGTGCTCGACCCGATCCGCAAGTCCTACAAGCGCTGGCTGGTCGGCGGCAACTGGCGCCCGGTGGCCGACGTGATCGCCGCCCAGCTCGGCAACAAGGCGGGCCTCGTCGGCGCGGCCGACCTGGCCCGCGAGCCCGACCCGATCATGTAGTGGGGTCGTACGACAGTGCCCGCCGCGTCCGGTCCCGGGACGGGCGGGCATCGTCGTATGTTGATCGGCATGGCGACCAGCACGCTGCTTCCCAACTCCCGTACCGAACCCGACGGTTCACCCCTCATCCGCGTTCTGAGCTACAACGTCCGCTCGATGCGCGACGACACCGACGCCCTTGCCAGGGTGATCACCGCCTGCGGCCCCGATGTGGTCCTGATCCAGGAAGCCCCCCGCTTCTTCCGCTGGCGCAAGAAGCTCGCCCGCCTCGCCGCGGCCTCCGGCCAGGTCATCCTCACCGGCGGAGCCACCGCGGCCGGCCCGGCGATCCTCTGCTCGCTCCGCGCCACCGTCGAGCGCACCGAGGACGTACTGCTGCCGCTCACCCCCGGACTCCACCGGCGCGGCTTCGCCACGGCCGTGGTCCGTATCGGCGCGGCCAGGCTGGGCGTGCTCAGCTGCCATCTGAGCCTGCAGAAGGACGAACGCCGCGCGCAGGCCGCCCTGCTCCTCGACCGCCTCGCCGGTCTGGGCGTGGAGCACGCCATCGCCGGCGGCGACCTCAACGAAGGCCCCGACGGCCCCGCCTTCCGCCTGCTCTCCGCGAGCCTCCAGGACTGCCGGGCCGTGGCCCCCTGGGGTGGTGCGGACACCTGGCCGCACAGCGAGCCCCCGCAGCGCATCGACGCCGTCTTCGCGACCAAGGGCATCGAGGTGCTCGGCTGCGGGGTGCCCCTCGACCAGCCGGGCGTCACCCGGGCCGACCTGACCGCCGCCACGGACCATCTCCCGGTCCTCGCGGCCCTGCGCGTACCGGTGGCGTGAGGTCTGCTTGAACTAAGTACAGGAAAGCTCTTGCGGGCCCCGCGAAGGGCGCTTACAGTGTCTCCTGTACTTAGTTCAAGTACCCACCAGGAGGGGGAACCTGATGTCCGGTGAGCGTGAATCGCTGGCCGCGTTCGTGGAGACCGCGGCGAAGGAGTTCGGGGTGCCGGGCGCCGCCGTGGCCGTACTGAACGGCGGCGAGGAGATCCATGTCGGCCACGGTGTGACGAACGTGGAACACCCCCTGGCGGTCGACGAGCACACGCTCTTCCACGTGGCCTCGGTCAGCAAGAGCTTCACGGCGACCGTGCTGATGCGCCTGGTCGAGCAGGGCAGGGTGGACCTCGACGCGCCGGTCCGCCGGTACGTGCCCGAGCTGCGCCTCGCCGACGAGCGGACCGCCGCCCGGATCACCGTGCTGAACCTGCTCAACCACACGGCGGGCCTGGACTGGAACCTGGTCGACGCCGACGAGGGCGACGGCTCGCTCGCCGCGTTCGTCGGACAGCTGGACCGATTGCCGCTGATCGGCGCGCCCGGCGCCCGCGCCTCCTACAGCCAGGCCGGATACAACCTGCTCGGCCGGGTGGTGGAGAACGTCACCGGCCTGCCGTTCGAGCAGGCGCTGACCGAACTGGTCCTGGAGCCGCTGGGCCTGTCCGACACCGTCTTCGACCTGGACGACGTCGTGGTTCGCCGCTTCGCCGTCGGTCACAACCGCGCCGAGGACGGCTCCCTCACCCTCGCCCGCCCCTGGAAGTCGCGGCGGGCCGGGCTGCGCGGCAACAACCCCGGCGGCGGTGTCGTCTCCTCGGCGAGCGATCTGCTGCGCTGGGCGCGGTTCCAGCTGGGCGACGGAGAGGGGGTGTCGGCCGCCGGGACGCTCGACCGCATGAAGGAGCCGACCGCCGAACTGCGGGGCAGCACGCTCGGCGACGCCTTCGGCATCGGCTGGTTCCTGCGGGACGTGGAGGGTGTGCGCACCGTCGGTCACGGGGGTTCGGGCAACGGGCAGTTCGCCGAGCTGCTGCTGGTGCCGGAGCGGGACTTCGCCGTCGTCTCGCTCGCCAACCTGGGCCCGGACGGCTACCAGTTCAACCAGGCGGTCCTGAAGCGGGCGCTGGAGCTGTTCCTCGGTGTGGTCGAGCGGGAGCCGGAGCCGCTGCCGTACGACGAGGAGCGGGCGCGGGAGGTCGCCGGGCGGTACGAGATCGACGCCCTGAATCTCGACATCGCCGTGGAGGGCGGCCGGCTCACGCTGGCGGTCGGCATCAAGCCGGAGATCCGCGCGGCGTCGGACGCGCAGATGCCGCCGGACCATCCGGCGGCGGGGATCGGCTTCCTGCCGGGGGACGAATACATCGTGGTGGAGGGTGGCCTGAAGGGGCAGCGGGGCTACTTCTCCCGCACGCAGGACGGCAGGGTGACCGGGGTCGACCTGGCCGGGCGCCTCTTCAGCCGGGTCTGACACCCCGTAGGCGCCGCGGCACCTCTCGGCGAGCAGCGCCCGTCGTTCGTTCAGGCAGTACCGGGCGCGGTGTCCGTACCGCCCGGCCGCAGCCCGTCGAGCAGCGCCCGCAACCCCGCCGCGTAGCTGCCGTCGGGCGCCTCCCCGTACTCCGTGGCCGCCGACGTCCCCAGCCGCTCCCGCAACCGCGGAAACGGCTCCGCCGCCTCCGCCGCCCTGGCCAGGGTCTCCGAGACCATCGCCTCGGCATCCTCCCCGGCCCGTCGCAGCCTCCGCGTCAGGGAGGCGGCGGCAGCGGCGCCGAGCGCGTTGCCCAGGACGTACGTCACCACCGCTCCGGCGGCCCGGTCCGCCTCCTGCGGTGTGAACCCCGCGGTCTCGAAGACGCCGAGGAGATGGTCGTCGTAACGGGCCTTGCCGGTGCCGTAGAGGAGATGGGAACCGATCGCCTGCACCAGCCACGGATGCCGTACGAGCATCGCGTGCAGCCGGTCGGCCATCACCGTGGCCGTGCCCCGCCAGTCGTCCGTGTCGAGCGCCGGCAGGTCGACCTCGTGCCACACCCGGTCCGCGGCGAGCAGTACGAGGTCGTCCTTGTTCTTCACATGCCAGTAGACGGCGGTCGCCGCGGCCCCCAGCAGCTTGCCCAGGCTGCGCATGTTGAGGCCTTCGAGGCCCTCGTCGTCCAGCAGTCGCACGGCCGTCCGGACGATCTGTTCCTGGGTGAGCGTGTCGCGCGGCATGGGCTCACCCTAGGTGAGCCCCGCGGCACTTGTACAAAGTTCAGACCACCGCGCCCCGCCCCGGGTCGTCGTCCTCCTCGTCCGTGCGCATCCGCATCACCAGCGTGGCGATGCCGCCGAGGAAGCCGCCGATGCCGAGGGTCGTCAGCCACCAGGTCATGTCCCAGCCGAGCAGCACCGCCAGCAGCAGCAGGATCGGCCCGCCGACGACGCCCAGCCAGGCGAACTTCGCGGTGGTGTCGGCCTCCGGCAGCGGCGGATCCGGCGGGACGAAGTGGCCCTCGTCGTCCGCGTCGAAGTCGTCCTCGGAGGGCTCGGGCGGGTCGTAGTCGCGCGGGCCGACCCCGGGCGCGAAGGAGACCGAGCTGCCCAGCGGCCGGACCGGCGCCTTGTCGGTGTCGCTCGTGGTGTCCTTCTCGGTGTCCTTCTCCGGCTCCGGCAGTGCCAGGTCCTCCACCGGCTTGAAGGGCCTGGCGCCCGGCGGGTCCGGCGGCTCCTCGCCGTACCCCGCGACGATGGCCCGCCAGGCGGCGTCCTCGTCGAAGGGCACCTTCTGCTCGTCCGGCTCGGGGCCCTCGCGGCCCTCGCGGTCGGACTCGTGCTCAGCCACCTGTGGCCGTCCCTTCCTTGCCGAGACTGGGTGCGAGCCGGCCCATGAAGGCGAGGCTCTCCTCGAAGATCCGGTCCGCATCCTGGTCCAACGTCGCCACGTGGTAGCTGTGTTCCAGCACGATCTCCGTCACGTCCGTGGACGACACCCGGCTCAGCACCCGGGCCGAGTCGGCCGCCGGCACGACATGGTCCTGGGCGCTGCGCAGCAGCAGCAACGGCTGGGTGACCTGGGGCAGCTCACCGTCCAGCCGGCGCAGGAACACCCGCAGCGAGTGCGCCGCGTGCAGCGGCACCCGGTCGTAGCCCAGCTCGGCCGCGCCCTCCTTGGCGATGTCGCTGGCGATGCCCTTCGTCGTCCGCACGAGATGCCGGGCCACCGGAAGGGCGTACGCCGACAGGCCGTGCACCCTGTTCGCCGGGTTGACGACCACCGCGCCCGTGACGCGCCCGCCGTGCCGGGCCGCCAGCCTGAGCGCCAGCGCGCCGCCCATCGACAGGCCCGCGACGAACACCTGGGAGCAACGCTCGGCGAGGAGGCGCAGCTCGCGGTCCACCGCCGCATACCAGTCCTGCCAGCCGGTGACCTGCATGTCCTCCCAACGGGTGCCGTGGCCGGGCAGCAGGGGGAGCGACACGGTCAGGCCGTGCGCCGCGTGGTGCTCCGCCCAGGGGCGCAGCGACTGGGGCGAGCCGGTGAAGCCGTGGCAGAGGAGGACCCCCACCTCCCCGCCCTCGTGGCGGTACGGCTCGGCTCCGGGGAGGACCGGCACCTTCGACGCTCCTGTTCCTGAAGAGAGCCCCCATCCGGTGACCGGTGGCGGCGTGAGGGAAACGTGCGGATGTGCTTCACCGTACGCGACGGCACTGACACCGACCAGGGCCGTCGGGGCCTTTGACGGTCCCGACGGGTTAAGGTCTGTTCGACGGAAACAGGAGGCACGCGGGTGTTGTACGGCACGATGAAGGTCGCCATCGGTGGGCCGCTGAAGGTCGCCTTCAGGCCCTGGGTGGAGGGACTGGAGAACATACCGGCCGAGGGGCCCGCCATCCTGGCGAGCAATCACCTGTCCTTCTCGGACTCGTTCTTCCTGCCCGCAATCCTGGACCGCAAGGTCACCTTCATCGCGAAGGCCGAGTACTTCACCACCCCCGGGGTGAAGGGCCGGCTGACCGCCGCCTTCTTCAAGGGCGTCGGACAGCTCCCGGTGGACCGCTCCGGGGCGCGCGGCGCCGGCGAGGCCGCGATCAAGAGCGGCATAGAGGTGCTGGAGCGCGGCGAGCTGTTCGGTATCTACCCCGAGGGCACCCGCTCGCCGGACGGCCGGCTGTACCGGGGCAAGCCCGGCGGCCTCGCGCGCGTGGCGCTCGCCACCGGCGCGCCGGTCATCCCGGTGGCGATGATCGACACCGAGAAGATCCAGCCGCCCGGCAAGGTGATGCCGAAGCTGATGCGGCCCGGCATCCGCATCGGCAAGCCGCTGGACTTCGGCCGCTACCACGGCATGGAGCACGACCGTTTCGTGCTGCGCGCCCTGACCGACGAGGTCATGTACGAGATCATGAAGCTGTCCGGCCAGGAGTACGTCGACATGTACGCGACGGCGGCCAAGCGGCAGATCGCGGAGGCGGCGAAGGCGGCCAAGGAAGCCGACAAGAAGGAAGCCGAGAAGAAGACAGAGGCTTGACGGAGGGCCGGGGGAACGGGGGGACATGCCCAGGCGCGAGCGCGTGATGAGGATGTCGGTCGAGCTGCCGCTGTGGCGCGCGCTCGCCGGCTACCGCGTCCTGACCATGCTGTACGCGATCGGCCTGGGCGCCACCAGGCACGACCTCTTCACGCGCCCCTGGGTCGCCGTCGGCTACTTCGCCGTCCTGTTCGTCTGGACCCTCGCCACCCTGCCGAGGGTGCGCAACGCGGCGAGCTGCACCAAGCGCTTCCTGGCCGTCGACCTGACCATCGCCCTCACCGGCGTACTGATCACCCCGCTCGCCGACAGCCACCAGCGGATCGCGGGCGGCCCCACGCTGCCGTCGATATGGACCGGCGGTGCGGTGCTGGCCTTCGCGATCAAGGGCGGCTGGCGCTGGGCCGCCACCGCCTCCACGCCGGTCGCGCTGGCCAACCTGGTCGAACGCGGCCATCCCGCCCGGGACACCGTGCACAGCCTGATCCTCGTCTGGGTGGCCTCGATCGCGATCGGCTACGTCGTGGAGGTCGCCCGCGCCTCCGAGCGCACCCTCGCCCGCGCCCTGGAGATAGAGGCCGCGACCCGGGAACGGGAGCGGCTGGCCCGGGACATCCACGACGGCGTGCTCCAGGTGCTGGCGATGGTGCAGCGGCGCGGCGCGGTCATCGGCGGCGAGGCGGCGGAGCTGGGGCGGCTCGCGGGGGAGCAGGAGGTGGCGCTGCGCACGCTGGTCTCCGGCGGTCTGCTGCCGGTCTCCCGGGTGTCGGAGGACGCCTCCGCGGGAGCCGTCGTGCGCGCGGTGGAGGAGCCCGACGACGACGGACCGGTCGACCTGCGCACCCTGCTGGCGCCCTACGCGGGTGCCCGGGTGAGCCTGGCCGAGCCCGGCGCGCCGGTCGAGCTGTCCCGGCCGGCCGCGCGGGAACTGGCCGCCGCGGTCGGCGCCGCCCTGGACAACGTGCGCGAGCACGCGGGCGAGCAGGCCCGGGCCTGGATCCTGGTCGAGGACGAGCCGGACGAGGTCCTCGTGACCGTCCGGGACGACGGCCCCGGCATCCCCGAGGGCCGGCTCGCCCAGGCCGAGGGGGAGGGCCGCCTCGGCGTGGCCCAGTCGATCCGCGGGCGGCTGCGCGACCTGGGCGGCAGCGCCGAATTCGTCTCCGTCCCCGGGCAGGGCACGGAAGTGGAACTGAAGGCACCGAAGAACGCGAAGGCGGGGCGTCGATGAGCGAGCAGCAGGACCCGATCAAGGTCATGGTGGTGGACGACCACCCCATGTGGCGCGACGCGGTCGCCCGGGACCTGACCGAGTCCGGCTTCCACGTGGTCGCCACTGCCGGAGACGGCGAGCAGGCGGTCCGCCGCGCCAAGGCCGCCGTCCCCCACGTCCTCGTGCTGGACCTCAACCTGCCCGCCAAGCCCGGCGTCCAGGTGTGCAAGGAACTGGTCGCCCACAACCCGGCGTTGCGCGTCCTCGTCCTGTCGGCGAGCGGTGAGCACGCCGACGTGCTGGAGGCGGTGAAGTCCGGCGCGACCGGCTATCTGCTGAAGTCGGCCTCCACCGAGGAGTTGCTGGACGCCGTGCGCCGTACCGCCGTCGGCGACCCGGTGTTCACGCCCGGCCTCGCCGGACTGGTCCTCGGCGAGTACCGCCGGCTGGCCGCCGAGCCCGCCCCGGCCCCGGAGGCCGACGAGCCCGGCGCGCCCCGGCTGACGGACCGGGAGACGGAGGTGCTGCGGCTGGTCGCCAAGGGCCTGAGCTACAAGCAGATCGCCGAACGCCTCGTCATCTCCCACCGCACGGTGCAGAACCATGTCCAGAACACCCTGGGCAAGCTGCAGTTGCACAACAGGGTCGAGCTGGTGCGGTACGCCATAGAGCGCGGACTGGACGACGAGTAGCGCCCGCCGACGAACAAGGTCGGGCTTCGAAGCCGTACACGCCGGAATCACCCTTCCCGCCTCTCCCGATGTGACGTGAATCACCATTAGCGTGACTCTCTGTCAGGGAACCGCGGTGAAGGGACTTTTCCATGCGGGTGGGAGTACTGACCGGAGGCGGCGACTGCCCCGGGCTCAACGCCGTCATCCGGGGCATCGTCCGCAAGGGCGTGCAGGAGTACGG
This sequence comes from Streptomyces sp. NPDC054783, assembly GCF_053611725.1. Taxonomy (NCBI): domain Bacteria; kingdom Bacillati; phylum Actinomycetota; class Actinomycetes; order Kitasatosporales; family Streptomycetaceae; genus Streptomyces; species Streptomyces sp. NPDC054783. Next base: position 44,089 of record NZ_JBSHAY010000013.1, read on the forward strand.
CTATGACTTCGTCGGCTTCCGGGACGGCTGGCGAGGTCCCCTCGAGGGCGACACCGTCCGTCTCGACATCCCCGCGGTGCGCGGCATCCTGCCCCGCGGTGGCACCATCCTCGGCTCCTCGCGCACCAACCCCCTCAAGGCGGAGAACGGCATCCGCCGGATCAAGGACAACCTGGCCAAGCTGGACGTGCAGGCCCTCGTCGCGATCGGCGGCGAGGACACCCTGGGCGTGGCCGCGCGGCTGTCCGACGAGTACGGGGTGCCCTGCGTAGGGGTGCCCAAGACCATCGACAACGACCTGTCCGCCACCGACTACACCTTCGGCTTCGACACCGCGGTCAACATCGCCACCGAGGCCATCGACCGGCTGCACACCACCGCCGAGTCCCATATGCGGGTCCTGGTCGTGGAGGTGATGGGCCGGCACGCCGGCTGGATCGCCCTCCACTCCGGCCTGGCCGGTGGTGCCAACGTCATCCTCATCCCCGAGCAGCGCTTCGACGTCGACCAGGTCTGCGCCTGGGTGACCTCCCGCTTCCGGGCGTCGTACGCGCCGATCGTGGTCGTCGCCGAGGGCGCCATGCCGAAGGACGGCGACATGGTGCTCAAGGACGGGTCGCTGGACTCCTTCGGGCATGTGCGCCTGTCCGGAGTCGGCGAATGGCTGGCCAAGGAGATCGAGCGCCGCACCGGCAAGGAGGCCCGGACCACGGTCCTCGGCCACGTCCAGCGCGGCGGCACACCCAGCGCCTTCGACCGCTGGCTCGCCACCCGCTTCGGCCTGCACGCCATCGACTGCGTCCACGACGGCGACTTCGGCACGATGGTCGCCCTGCGCGCCACCGACATCGTCCGGGTCCCGATCTCGGAGGCCACCGCCAAGCTGAAGACGGTGAACCCGAAGCTGTACGAGGAGGTCGGGGTGTTCTTCGGCTGACACTCCGGTCCGGGCCCGGGGACCGAGCGGTCCCCGGGCCCGTCCGCTCACCCCGCCCTGCTCGCCCCGCGCAGCTGACCGACCAACTCCCGCACCACCGCGGCCCCGTTCAGGCTGAGGACCGACTCCGGGTGGAACTGCACGCCCGCGAAGCCCGGACCGCGCATCGCGTGGACCTCGTCGTTCGCCGCCCGGCTCACCTCGATGCCGTGCGCGGCCAGCTCCCGGGCCGTCTCCTCGTCGCAGCGGGCGACGAAGCTGTTGTAGAAGCCGACGGTCTCGGGCCGCCCGAACAGGTCGACCGCGGTCTGCGCCCCCTGGTACGGCACCTCCTTGCGGACGACGTCCAGCCCCAGCTCGGCCGCGATCAGCTCATGGCCCAGGCAGACGCCCAGCACCCCGTGCCGGTGCTCCCGGACCACGGTGGCGGTCAGCTCCCGCAGGAACCGCATCTTCGGGTCGGCGAGGTCCGCCGGGTCGCCCGGGCCGGGGCCGAGCACCACCGGCCCCTCGTGCGCGAGCACGGCCGCCCGCAGCCCGGGCTCGTCGTACCGCCGCACGGTCACCTCCAGGCCGCCCGAGCGCAGCACATGCGCCAGCATCGCCGTGAAGGTGTCCTCGCCGTCGACGACCAGGGCGTGGCCGGTCAGCTCCCGTGCCGGCTGCTGCATCCGCAGCCAGAACGGCGCGAGCGCGGCCCGCCGCCCGTCCAGCGCGGCCCGCACCCGCGGGTCGTCGGCCAGCCGGGGCCGCTCGCGCTCCTCGCGCGGCCGGGACGGCCGTACGCCGAGGGCCGCCAGCACCCCCGCCGCCTTCGCGTGTGTCTCCGCGACCTCGCCCGCCGGGTCCGAGCCGCGCACCAGGGTCGCTCCGACCGGCACGCGCAACTGTCCCCGGGAGGAGATGTCGGCGGTGCGGATCAGGATGGGGGAGTCCAGGGTCTGCGCGCCCCCGGAGTCCCGGCCGAGCAGCGCCAGCGCGCCCGCGTAGTAGCCGCGCCCGACACCGTCCCGCCCGAGGGGTTCGTAGCGCTCGATGACCCGGCAGGCGTTCTGCACCGGCGAGCCGGTCACCGTCGCCGCGAACATGGTCTCCTTCAGCACCTCCCGCGCATCCAGGGAGGACTTGCCGCGCAGCTCGTACTCGGTGTGCGCGAGGTGCGCCATCTCCTTCAGCCGCGGCCCGACGACCACCCCGCCCATGTCGCCGACGGTGCACATCATCTTCAGTTCCTCGTCGACCACCATCGACAGCTCCTCGATCTCCTTGCCGTCGGCGAGGAAGGAGAGGAGATGCTCCGGGGTCGGGCCCTCGGCGGGATAGCGGTAGGTCCCGCTGATCGGGTTCATGACGACCGTGCCGCCGGACATCCGCACGTGCACCTCGGGGCTGGCCCCGACCAGCGTCCGTTCGCCGGTGTGCACGACGAACGTCCAGTACGCGCCCCGCTCGCCCTCCAGCAGCCGCCGGAACAGCGCGAGCGCGTCGGCGCGGCCGAACCCCGGGATGTCGCCCTCGTACGTGCGCCGGATCACGAAGTTCGCGCCCTCGCCCCGGCCGATCTCCTCCGCCAGCACGCGTCCGACGATCTCGCCGTACTCCTCGTCGCCGACGTCGAAGCCGCCCCCCTCGACCCGCACCTCGTGCGCCGGGAGCTGCGCCAGCGCCACGTCGAGCGGGAGCTCGTACGACTCCTCGGGGGTCAGCACCAGCAGCGGGGTGCCGTCGTCGCGGACGTCGAAGCCGCGCTCGCGGATCTGCCGGAACGGGACGAGTGCGAGCCCCTCGTCGGGGAGATCGGCGAGCCGGTCGCAGCAGTTCACCGGGCCGAGCAGCACCTCCACCGGGTGCTCGTCGCGGCCCGGGGTGCTGCGGCGGAGCAGGGCGAAGGGGCGGTCGTCGTGCAGGAGCTGTGCCAGGTCCATGGGTCCTCTTCCGTCGATGTCGGTGAGGAACGACCCCGGACACGCCGAAGGCCGCCCCTCGGGCGGCCTTCGCGAAGTCTTGCGTACGCGCGATCAGTGGGCCGCCGGAGAAGCGGTCCACCACCAGTTCTGGATCGAAAGCGCGAACACGGCCCAAACACTACCGCACCCGTCCCCCGGTCCACAGGACAACCGTCGCGTCTCACCCTTCGAGCCAGAAGATGGGGCATGCGACGCGACCCCGTAATGTTTACGAGGTGACCGTGAACGCTAAGACCAGCCCGAGCGCTGGCAACACCTGGCGAAACCTGCCCGCGGCGCAGCAGCCCGAGTACCCCGACCCCGAGGCTCTGCGCGCAGCGATCGCGGACCTCGAGTCGTATCCGCCGCTCGTCTTCGCGGGCGAGTGCGACCAGCTGCGCGCCCGGATGGCGGCCGTCGCCAAGGGAGAGGCGTTCCTCCTCCAGGGCGGCGACTGCGCCGAGGCCTTCGACGCGGTGTCCGCGGACCACATCCGCAACAAGCTGAAGACGCTGCTCCAGATGGGTGCCGTCCTCACCTACGCGGCCGCCGTGCCCGTGGTGAAGGTCGGCCGCATCGCCGGGCAGTACTCCAAGCCCCGCTCCAAGCCGACCGAGACCCGCGACGGCGTGACGCTCCCGGTGTACCGGGGCGACTCCGTCAACGGCTTCGAGTTCACCGAGGCGTCCCGCATCCCGGACCCCGAGCGTCTCAAGCGGATGTACCACGCGTCGGCGTCCACGCTGAACCTGGTGCGCGCCTTCACCACCGGCGGTTACGCGGACCTGCGCCAGGTGCACGCCTGGAACCAGGACTTCGTGAAGACCTCGCCGTCGGGCCAGCGCTACGAGCAGCTCGCCCGCGAGATCGACAGCGCGCTGAACTTCATGCGGGCCTGCGGTACGGACCCGGAGGAGTTCAAGACCGTCGAGCTGTACTCCTCGCACGAGGCGCTGCTGCTGGACTACGAGTCCGCCCTCACCCGGGTCGACTCGCGCACCGGCAAGCTGTACGACGTCTCCGCGCACATGGTGTGGATCGGTGAGCGCACCCGGCAGCTGGACCACGCGCACATCGAGTTCGCCTCGCAGATCCGCAACCCGCTCGGCATCAAGCTCGGCCCGACCACGACGGCCGAGGACGCACTGAAGTACATCGACCGCCTCGACCCCGACCGGGAGCCGGGCCGGCTGACCTTCATCGTCCGGATGGGCGCCGACAAGATCCGCGACAAGCTCCCCGAGCTGGTGGAGAAGGTCACGGCGTCCGGCGCGACGGTGGCCTGGGTGACCGACCCGATGCACGGCAACACCTTCGAGGCGGCCTCCGGGCACAAGACCCGCCGCTTCGACGACGTGCTCGACGAGGTCAAGGGCTTCTTCGAGGTCCACAAGGGGCTCGGCACCCACCCGGGCGGCATCCACGTGGAGCTGACCGGCGACGACGTCACCGAGTGCGTGGGCGGCGGCGACGAGATCTTCGTCGACGACCTGCACCAGCGCTACGAGACGGCCTGCGACCCGCGGCTGAACCGCAGCCAGTCGCTGGACCTGGCGTTCCTGGTCGCGGAGATGTACCGGGACCAGTAGGACCTGTGGGCGATCTGGGGCGCGGATCACATCCGATCCGCGCCCTTGCCCACTTTTGCAGGCCCGGTGAGGCGGGTAAGGTTAGGTTTGCCTCACCGATAACGGGGATGGCAGTCAAGAGAGCGACCCCGCCGGGAGGTGAATCCGCGTGTACGTCTGCAGCTGCTTCGGCATCACCGAGGCCCAGGTCAAGCAGCACGCGGAGGACGGTGCCTGCACCCCCCGCCAGATAGCCTCCGCCTGCAAGGCGGGCACGGACTGCGGCTCCTGCGTCCGCCGGATCCAGGCCCTCCTCGGCCGCGGCGCCTGCCCCCGGCGTGAACTGGCCGACCAGGGCAAGCCGGTCCTCTCCGAGTTCCCGGAAGCCGCCTAGCTCTCCGGCTGCTCGATGACCTGGGAGATGTAGAGCGCCTCGCCCAGCTTCTCCACCAGGTCCAGCTGGGTGTCGAGGTAGTCGATGTGGTGCTCCTCGTCGGCGAGGATGTCCTCGAAGATGTTGGCGGACGTGATGTCGCCCTTCTCGCGCATCACCTTGATGCCCCGGCGCAGCCGGTCGATCGCCTCGACCTCGATCTGCCGGTCGGCCTCGAACATCTCCTTCACGGTCTGCCCGACGCGCACGTGGAACAGCCGCTGGTAGTTCGGCAGCCCCTCCAGGAACAGGATCCGGTCGGTGAGCACCTCGGCGTGCTTCATCTCGTCGAACGACTCGTGCCGTGTGTACTTGGCGAGCTTGTACCACCCGTTGTTCTCCTGCATCTTCGCGTGCAGGAAGTACTGGTTGATCGCCGTCAGCTCGCCGGTGAGCTGCTCGTTGAGGAACTCGATGACCTCGGGGTCGCCCTGCATCGCAGCGGCTCCTTCCACACGGGGAACACGGGGGTGTGCGGCCGCATGATTGCACCGGCGACGAAGATCGTCCAGTAAGTGGGTACTTAGTAAGTAAGTGCTTGCTTGATGTGAATTGTCCGGTCCGTGGGCTCATGGTCGGCTCATGGTCAAGGGCACTGCCCGGGGTCTGTCAGGATGGATACATGGGTCATCCGGTGGAGCGAGAGTCTGGAGCAACGGCAGGGTCCGAGCTTCCGCCGGGTCAGCGTCTCCAGCGTGGCTGGCCGGTCACGCACTACGGCCCCGTACCGAAGTTCCGCCCCGAGCGCTGGGAGTTCCGGGTCTTCGGCGCCACCGCCGACGGTGACAAGCACCTGTGGAACCACGAGGAGTTCACGGCCCTGCCGTACACCACCGTCGTGGCCGATCTGCACTGTGTGACCAAGTTCAGCATGGTCGGCGCGGAGTGGGGCGGCATCCCCGCCCGTACCATCCTCGAGCTGGCCCCGCCGGCGCCGGACGTCACCCATGTGATGGTCTGGGCCGAGTACGGCTTCAGCTCCAATCTCCGCCTGTCGGACTTCGCCTCCGCCCGCACGATCTTCGCCACCCACAAGGACGGCGAACTGCTCACCGCCGAGCACGGCTTCCCCGTCCGCCTGATCGTGCCCCACCTGTACGCCTGGAAGGGCCCGAAGTGGGTCCGCGGCGTCGAGTACATGACCGCCGACCGCCGCGGCTTCTGGGAGGAACGCGGCTACCACAACATCGGCGACCCGTGGAAGGAACAGCGGTACTCCTATCAGGAGCAACCGGGGGAGGGGCCGGAGCTGTGAACCGGCCGGGCGCTGTCAGCCGTCCCTGAGCTTCTTCAGTCGTTCCACGTCCGCCGCGTGTCCCGCCCTGCCGCCGGGTGTCTCGATGATCAGCGGTACGCCCTCGGTCGCCGGGTGGGTCATCAGGGCCCGGAACGGGTCCTCGCCGATGTGGCCGGCGCCGATGTTCTCGTGGCGGTCCTTGTGGGCGCCGACGACGTCCTTGGAGTCGTTGGCGTGGATCAGCTTCAGGCGGCCCTCGCCGACCGTGTCCACGAGCAGGTCCAGGGTCTGGTGCATGCCGCTCGGGCCGGTCAGGTCGTGGCCGGCGGCGAAGATGTGGCAGGTGTCCAGGCAGACCCCGAGCCTGGGGTGCGCGTCCAGCGCCTCGAAGTACGGGCCGAAGTCCCAGGTGCGGGAACACAGGGAAGCACCCTGCCCGGCCGTCGACTCCAGGAGCAGAAACGGGTCGTCGTCGTGCGTCAGCTCGTCCAGCAGCGGCAGCATGTGCGCGCGCACCTGCTTCAGCGCCACCTCACGGGCCCGCCCGCCGGTCGCGCTCCCGGTGTGCACGACCACACCCAGCGCACCGATCTCCCGCCCGCGCCGCAGGGAGTGCCGCAGCGACTCCACCGACCGCTCCACCGTCGCCTCGGTGTGCGAGCCGAAGTTGATCAGGTAGGGGGCATGGACGTACGCCGGGATCGACTCCTCGGCGCAGGCGGCGCGAAAGGCCTCGTCCTGCCGGGGGTTCCCGGCGGGCGTGGCCCAGCCGCGCGGATTGGCCACGAAGACCTGCACGGTCTCCGCCCGCAGCTCACGGGCGTACGACAGCCCCACGGAGTGCAGGCCGCCGGCCACGGGGACATGGCCGCCGACGGGGTTGCGCGCAAGGGCGGCCGGGAGCGAGGGGGAAGATGGTGAGGTCATGGCTCACCCAGCATGCCAGGACGTGTGGAGACGCCCCCGTTCAGGGTACGACTGCACCGGCGCACCTGCGCGGACGCCAGGACAGGGTGGACATGGGGGACGTCGTCCGCTTCTCGCTGCCGGACGGGGGCAGGGGCCTCTTCGAGCCGGTCGAGAGGACGTCTCCGGCCTGGAGGAGATCTCGGTCAACGGCGGCACGGCCGTCAGGCGTGCCCGGGAGGGCCTCGGCGAGGCGCTCGACGGTGGCCGGCGGATGGCCGGTCCTGGTCAGGGCGACCGGTGAGGCCCACCTGGTCGTCCGGGCCGTGCGGGAGAAGCAGCGGGGCCCGGCGCGGCCGCGGCCGAGGTGCCCGGATCCGACGCAGCGTGCGTGCGGCCTTCTCCCGCAGTCGGGGGATACGCTCGCCATGGCAGCGGCCTCGGCGGGGGCGGGCGGAGGGGGTAACGGACCGTCATCGGCGGCCGGTTGACACTGGTGCCGATGAGTCCGAAGGTGCCCCGGTCACCGGATGGTGATCGTGATGGTCGCCCCCTTGGGCGCCTTGTCGCCGCCCTGCACCGACTGCTTCTTCACGGTGTCGCCGAACAGCCCGAGCAGGCCGCGGTCCTCCTCCACCTTGAACCCGGCGCCCTCCAGCGCCTTGTGGGCGTCGTCGACGCTGTCGCCGACCACGTCCGGCACGTCGACCATCTCCGGGCCCTTGGACAGCGTCAGCGTCACCGTGTCGCCCTCGGCGGCCTGGCTGCCGTCGCCCGGGGACTGCTGGGCCACCTTGCCCTTGTCGTACTCGGAGTTGACCTGCTGGGACGCGATCTTCACCTTCAGCCCGGCGTCCGTCAGCTCCTGCCTGGCGTCGGCCGGATCGTCACCGGTCACGTCCGGCACGTCGACCGGGCGGCCCTTGCTGACGGTCAGCGCGATCGCCGACCCGGCGTGCCGCTCGGTGCCGACCTTCGGTGTGGTGGCGATCACCGAACCCCGGGCGACGTCCTCGCTGAACTCTCGCGTGACCATGCCCGGTTCCAGCCCGTCCGCCTTCAGCCGGGCCCGCGCCTCGGCCAGGGGACGGCCCGCGATGTCCGGCACCTTCACCGTCTCCGGGCCCAGGGAGATGGTCAGCGTCACCGAGTCGTGGTCGCGGATCCGGGCGCCGGGCGCCGGGTCGGTGCCGATGACTGTGCCCCGCTGGACGGTGTCGTTGTACTCGCGCTTGACCTGCCCGACCTCCAGCCCGGCCGACTCCAGCCGGTGCCGGGCCTGCGCCTCGGTCTTCGACAGCAGCGGAGGGACCTTCGTGAACTGGCCGGAGTTGATGTACCAGACCCCGGCGCCCACGCCGAACACCACCAGCACGGCGGCGACGATCGTCAGCACCAGCCGCTTCGAGCGGCGGGGCGGAACCGGCGGCGCCTGCAGCCGGGTGGTGTGCCGTACGGCTCCCTCGGCCGACTCCTCCTCGTTGACGGGCAGCGGCCGGGGCACGGTCAGCGAGCGCGGTATCACGCTCGTACGGTCGCCGGCGTTGTCGTGCTCCGCGGCGATCGCCTGCGGCGGCACCGCGTCCAGCTGCTCGTCGCTCAGCCCGCGGCGCGCCTCGCGCACCTGGGCGAGCAGTGCCACGGCGTCGTACGGCCGGATCTCCGGGGTGCGCGCGGTCGCCGAGGCGACCAGCTCGTCCAGCTCGTACGGCAGCCCCGGCACCAGCGTCGAGGGCGGCGGCACGTCCTCGTGGATGTGCTTGTAGAGGACCTGGGCGGGGGAGTCCCCGGAGTGCGGCTTGCCGCCGGTCAGCATCTCGTAGAGCACGACACCGCACGCGTAGACGTCGACGCGCGGATCGGCGGTGCCCGTCTCTATCTGCTCGGGCGCGAGATACGAGACGGTCCCGAGCACGGTGCCGGTGGTGCTGGTCTGGGTGTCCACGGACCGCACGAGCCCGAAGTCGGCGACCTTGACCCGACCGTCGTCGCCTATCAGTACGTTCTCGGGCTTCATGTCCCGGTGCACGAACCCGGCCCGGTGCGCGGCGCCGAGCGCGGCGAGGACGGGTTCGAGGATGTCCAGGGCCGCGCGGGGCTGCAGCGCCCCGCGCTCGCGCAGCACGTCCCGCAGGGTGCACCCGGCGACGTACTCCATCGCCAGGTACACGTACGACCCGTCGGTCCCCTGGTCGAAGACCTGCACCACGTTCGGGTGCGCCAGCCGGGCGACGGACTTCGCCTCCCGTATGAACCGCTCCACGAACGATCCGTCGGCCGCGAGCGTGGGGTGCATCACCTTCAGCGCGAGCACACGGTCCAGACGGGTGTCCAGGGCCCGGTAGACCGTGGCCATCCCGCCGACCGCGATCCGCGCGTCGACGCGATAACGGCCGTCGAGCACCTGCCCGACGAGGGGGTCCTGAAGGGTCGTATCCACGCAGGGGAGTCTACGAGGACGTACCGACACTTCCCCCGCCGAGACCGCTTTCCCCCAGGCACTGAAGCCGACCTGTGACGCGACACACGACCCCACCCCACGATCCCCGGCCCAATGACGGCGCTGGCGTTCCGCTGCCGCCGCCCGGACCGCCCGCTGCCGCCCGCAACCACCCGTGCAGTTCGCCGACCGCCCCGGACCCGTGTCGCCCGCCCGCGCCTCCATGACTCGCGGCGGTTGACGGCGAAGACGTTCCGCCGGCCGCTCCCTGCAATCCCGTGCCGGTCGCCCGCGCCCCCGGACCCGCGTCGACGGCGCGCGTTCCGCTCGCAGCGCCCTACGACCCGTGCCGGTCGCCCGCGTGCCCACGCTCCGTGCCGACAGCCGGCGCTCCCACACCCGACGGCCCACGCGACCGCCGGCGCCTCGCACGGCCCACGCGACAGCTGACGCTCCCCCGACTCCGTGCCGACAGCCGGCGCCCCGCGCCCGACGGCCCCACGCGACCGCCGGCGCCTCCCGCGGCCCACGCGACCGCAGACGCTCCCACGCCCCACGCGGCAGCTGACGCTCCCACGATCCGTGCCGGCAGCCGGTGCCCCGCGCCCCACGTCCTGCCGATCGCTGTCGCGCCCCCTCCCCGCGACCCGCGGCCGCCGATGGTGAATGCGCCCCACGGGAAAGTCCAGCCCTCCAGTGGGCGGTGACGGGTGGTGCGTGGGTGGGAGTGCGGTGGGTGGCTGCAGCGACGGGTCAGAACGCGGGGCGCTCGGGATCCAGCACGGCCAGGCCCTCCGCAGGAGACGACGCCTCGGCGAAGTGCCTGCGTGGAATCCGCCCCGCCAACCGAGCCAGCCGACCCCCCTCCACGGCATGCCGCATCGCCGCCGCCATGAGCTCCGGCTCCTGCGCCCGGGTCACGGCGGAGGCCAGCATCACTCCCGCACACCCCAGCTCCATGGCCAGCGCGACGTCGGACGCCGTACCGGCCCCCGCATCCAGAATCACCGGCACACGCGCGTGCTCGACGATCAGCTGGAAGTTGTGGGGGTTGCGGATCCCCAGCCCGGACCCGATCGGCGACCCCAGCGGCATGACGGCGGCACAGCCCACGTCCTCCAGCTTCCGCGCCAGCACAGGATCGTCATTGGTGTACGGCAGCACCGTGAACCCGTCGTCGACCAGCGTCTCCGCCGCCTCCAGCAGCTCCACCGGATCCGGCAGCAGCGTCCGCTCGTCGGCGATGACCTCCAGCTTGATCAGATCCGTGCCCAGCGCCTCCCGCGCCAGCCGCGCGGTCAGCACGGCCTCGCCCGCAGTGAAACAGCCCGCCGTGTTCGGCAGCACCCGGATGCCCAGCTTCTCCAGCACCGACAGCACCGAACCGTGCACGGAGGGGTCCACCCGCCGCATCGCGACCGTCGTCAGCTCCGTACCGGAGGCGACGAGCGCCCGCTCCAGCACCTCCAGGCTGGGCGCACCGCCCGTCCCCATGATCAGCCGCGACGAGAAGGTCGTACCCCCGAGAACCAAGGGATCGTCGGCCATGGCTCAGCCCCCCTGCACGGCGGTGAGGACTTCGACCCGGTCGCCCTCGGACAGCGCCGTGGTCGCCCACTGCGCGCGCGGGACGACGGTCTCGTTGACGGCGGCGGCCACCCCGGAGGGCGCCGACACCAGCGACCGTACGACGTCGTCGAGAGCGGTACCCGGAACGATCTCCCGGCGCTCTCCGTTGACGGAGACGGACACAGTGGCGGAGATGCTCATGTGGGCTGCTCCATGAGGACGGCGGCGTCGAAGCGCCGCGGTGTGAAGGGACGGGCTTCTTCGGGGAGCCGGCCACTGGCCAGTACCTCGGCCATCGCATCCCCGGTGACCGGCGTGAGCAGCACGCCGTTGCGGTAGTGCCCGGTGGCCAGCACCAGCCCGTCGAGCCCGGACGGGCCGAGCAGCGGCGCGTTGTCGGGGGAGCCGGGGCGCAGCCCGGCCCGGGTCTCGGTGAGCGGCAGTTCGGTGATGCCCGGCACCAGCTCATGGGCGTCGCGCAGCAGCTCGTACACCCCGCCGGCGGTGACCGTCGTGTCCCAGCCCAGTTCCTCGCTGGTCGCGCCGACGACGAGTTCGCCGTTCTCCCGGGGCACCAGATACACGTGGCCGCCGCGCACGATGGCCCGCACGGTACGGCTCAGGAAGGGCGCGTACCGGCGCGGCACCGTCAGCCGCAGCACCTGCCCCTTGACCGGCCGTACCGGCGGCAGCAGCGCCTCCGGCACGCCCGCGAGCCGCCCGCTCATGCTGCCGGCCGCGAGCACGACCTGCTCCGCGCGCAGCCCGGTGCCGTCCGCGAGCGTGACCCCGGCGGCCCGGTCCCGTACGACGTCCAGCCGCTCGGCCCACGTGCGGTGGAACACCACGCCGGCCCGTTCGCACGCGGCCACCAGGGCCGCTGCCAGCCGCCGCGGGTCGATCTGGTGGTCGCCGTCGACCCGCAGCCCGCCGCGCACCCCGGGCGCCAGCATCGGCTCCAGTCGCCGGCACTCCCGCCCGGACAGCCACTCCGACTCCAGGCCGCAGCGCCGCTGCAACGCGTGCAGTTCGCGCAGGTGCGCACGGTCGTCGGCGTCGAGCGCGACCTGGAGGGTGCCGCAGCGGCGGTAGCCGAGGTCATGGCCGGTCAGCTCGGTCAGCTCGGCCGCGAAGTCCGGGTAACGGCGGGCCGATTCCAGGTTCAGGGCGAGCAGCTGCACCTCGCCGTAGTGCAGTTCGGTGACCGCGGCCAGCATCCCGGCTGCGACCCGCGCCGCCCCGCCGCCGGGCTCGGGGTCCACCACGGCGGTCACGAGCCCGCGCTGCGCCGCGCGCCAGGCCGTGACCAGGCCGATGATTCCGCCCCCGATGACGAGGACGTCGGATGTATCGGACGTACGTGACGACATGGGCGTCCAGCCCCTCCCTTCGCCGGCATGACCCGGATCAGGTTCGTACGGTCGGAGGCCGCCAGCCTCCCTCTCAGCCCGGTGCGTCCGGGCTCCCGCGAGTGCTTGTACGGTGGCCACCCTAGCCCGCCCCCCTCGTCACCCGTAAGGGAGCCCTCGCCCGTGGCCCGGTCGCTCGACGGACTGATCCTCGCCCCCGTGGCGGACCAAGCCCCAGGTCAGGTGGGCACCCGCACCCGGTTCGCGTACCACGAGAAGGATGGCGAGATCTGGGCGGAGTACGCGGGCGGCGATGTCGTACGCGGCCATCTGGTCGGCACCCGCGAGGGTGACCGGCTGGACTTCCGCTATGTCCAGCTGAAGACCGACGGGACGACGTCCTCGGGGCACTGTGTCTCCACGGTCGTACAGCTGCCGGACGGGCGGGTGCGGCTGGAGGAGACCTGGGAGTGGGAGTCCCGGGCGGGCGCCGGTACGAGCGTTGTGGAACAGGTCACCGGGCACGCCCGCTGACTGACGCGTTGTCACGTGTCTATGGTGATCGGGTGAGCGAGCAGACAGCGCAAGGGGGCACGTCGGCGAGGCGGCGCGTGGTCGTGGTCGGCGCGGGCATGGCCGGTGTGCAGACCGCGGTCGCGTTGCGGGAGCAGGGCTACAAGGGCCCCGTCACCGTGATCGGCGCGGAGCCGCACCAGCCGTACGACCGGCCGCCGCTGTCGAAGGCCGTGCTGCTCGGCAAGGCCGAGGACTCCGCCTTCGACGTGGACTTCGAGTCCCTCGGCGTCGAGCTGCGGCTCGGCTGCGAGGTGCTGGGCCTGCGCCCCGCCCAGCGTGAACTGGACACCGAGGCGGGCCCGGTGCCGTACGACGTCCTGGTCCTCGCCACCGGTGCCGAGCCGATCACCCTGCCGGGCACCGAGGGGGTGCCCGGCGTGCATCTGCTGCGCACCCTGGACGACGCCGAACGGCTCAAGCCGGTCCTCGCCCGCCAGCACGAGATCGTGGTCGTCGGGGCCGGCTGGATCGGCGCCGAGTTCGCCACCGCCGCCCGCGAGGCCGGCTGTGCGGTGACCGTCGTGGAGGCCGCCGACCGGCCGCTCGCCGGCGCCCTGCCCGCCGAGGTCGCCGCACCCATGGCCGTCTGGTACGCCGACGCGGGCGTCGAACTGCGCACGCACGCGCGCGTGGAGCGCGTCGAGCCCGGAGAGGTCGTCCTCGCCGACGGCACCCGGCTGCCCGCGGGGGCCGTCGTCGTCGGCATCGGAGCCCGCCCCGCCACGGCCTGGCTGGCCGGCTCCGGCGTCGAGCTGGGCCCGCACGGGGACGTCCTCGTCGACGACCGTCTGCGCACCTCGGTCGAGGACGTGTACGCCGTCGGCGACTGTGCCTCCTTCCCCTCCGCCCGCTACGGCGAGCGGCTGCTCGTGCACCACTGGGACAACGCCCTGCAGGGCCCGCGCACGGTGGCCGCGAACGTCCTCGGCGAGACCCCGGCGGTCTACGACCCGGTGCCGTACTTCTGGTCCGAGCAGTTCGGCCGCTTCGTGCAGTACGCCGGCCACCACGTCGCCGCCGACCGTCTGGTGCGGCGCGGCGACCCGACGGGCCCTGCCTGGACGGTGTGCTGGCTGCGCGAGGACCACCTGGTGGCCCTCCTGGCGGTCGGCCGCCCGCGTGATCTGGCGCAGGGGCGCCGGCTGATCGAGGCGGGCCGCCGCATGGACACGCAGGCCCTGGCCGACCCCTCGAAGCCCCTGAAGGACGCCACGGCCGACTAGCCTGGTCTTCCCGGCCGGACCTGCCTGACTTCCGACTGTCAGTGGGGGATGGCAGGCTTGTTCTCGTGACCGAGATTGACGCAAAAATCGATGCTCTCGTCCCCGCCTGGCTCACCCTCCCCGACATCGCCGAACAGCTCGGCGTCGAGGTGACGCGCGTGCGGCAGCTGGTCAAGGAGGGCCAGCTCATCGCCGTACGCCGAGGTGAGAACCGCGCACTGCACGTCCCCGCCGCCTTCATCGACGGGGACAAGGTCGTCAAGGGCCTGTCCGGCACCCTGACGCTCCTGCGGGACGACGGCTTCACGGACGAAGAGATGATCGAGTGGCTCTTCACCCCCGACCCGACCCTGCCCGGCACCCCTGCACAGGCCCTGAGCGAGAATCGCGGCACGGAGGTGAAGCGCCGCGCCCAGGCGCTCGCCGTCTGAACCGAATCGCACACGAAGGGGTGGTGTGCGGGCCGTCGTAGCCCGTACGCCACCCGCCGAAGCCGTCAGGGACACCGACCCAGGGGGGACCCACGTATGTCCGACACCGCACGCGCCGCGCTCGCCGAGGCCCGCCTGTACCTGTGCACGGACGCGCGCACGCGCCAGGGTGACCTCCCCGAGTTCCTGGACGCGGTCCTGGCCGGCGGTGTCGACATCGTGCAGCTGCGCGACAAGGGCATGGAGGCCGCCGAGGAGCTGGCGCATCTGGAGGTCTTCGCGGAGGCCTGCGCCCGGCACGGCAAGCTCCTCGCGGTGAACGACCGCGCGGACGTCGCCCACGCCGCCCGCGCCGATGTGCTGCACCTCGGCCAGGGCGACCTGCCGGTCCCCGCGGCCCGCGCCGTCCTCGGCCCCGAGGTGTTGATCGGCCGCTCCACGCACGCCGAGTCCGAGGCCGCCGCGGCCGCAGTGCAGGAGGGCGTGGACTACTTCTGCACCGGCCCCTGCTGGCCCACCCCGACCAAGCCCGGCCGCCATGCGCCCGGCCTCGACCTGGTCCGGTACACGGCCGGCCTGGGCACCGACCGCCCCTGGTTCGCGATCGGCGGGATCGACCTCGCCAACCTCGACCAGGTGCTGGACGCGGGTGCCCGCCGGGTGGTCGTGGTGCGCGCGATCACCGAGGCCGACGACCCGGGGGCGGCCGCGGCCGAGTTCGCGAAGCGGCTGCGGCAGGGCTAGCGGCGCCGGCGGGGAGCCCCTGCCCCCTGTCTCGGCTCGTGCTTCTGTCCGTGTTTTTGTCCAAGGCGTGGACAGGAGGGCGACAATTCGGGCAAATGTCCGTCGTCCGGTTGGGGGACCGCCCGCCCCTGGCTAACCTGCCCGTATGGCCCTCGGAACCCCCTCCACCAGGACTGATCGCGCACGCACCGTGCGCGACATGCTCTCCACCGGCAAGGCGACGTACTCGTTCGAGTTCTACGCGCCGAAGACCCCTCAGGGCGAGCGGAACCTGTGGAACGCGCTCAGGAGGGTCGAGGCCGTCGCGCCCGACTTCGTCTCCGTCACCTACGGCGCCGGCGGTTCCACGCGCACGACCACGGTCCGCGAGACGCAGCAGATCGTCGTGGACACGACGCTCACACCCGTCGCCCACCTCACCGCGGTCGACCACTCGATCGCCGAACTGCGGAACATCATCGGCCAGTATGCGGACGCCGGGATCCGCAACATGCTCGCCGTCCGGGGCGACCCGCCCGGCGACCCGATGGGCGAATGGGTGCCGCACCCCCGGGGACTGACGTACGCGGCCGAGCTCGTCCGGCTCATCAAGGAGTCGGGTGACTTCTGCGTGGGCGTCGCCGCCTTCCCGGAGATGCACCCCCGCTCCGCGGACTGGGACACGGACGTCGCCCACTTCGTGGACAAGTGCCGTGCGGGCGCGGACTACGCCATCACACAGATGTTCTTCCACCCGGAGTCGTATCTGCGGCTGCGCGACCGCGTGGTGGCCGCGGGCTGCGAGACGCCCGTCATTCCCGAGGTTCTGCCGGTCACGAGCGTAAAGATGCTGCAACGGCTGCCCAAGCTCAGCACCGCCCTGTTCCCCGACGCCCTGAAAGAGCGGATCCTCACAGCGAAGGACGATCCGGCGGCGGTACGCTCCATCGGTATCGAGTTCGCCACGGAGTTCTGTGCTCGGCTGCTCGCCGAGGGAGTGCCCGGACTGCACTTCATCACGCTCAACAACTCCACGGCGACCCTGGAAATCTACGAGAACCTGGGCCTGCACCACCCACCGCAGGCCTAGACCGGCCGCACCGTGATACGACACACTGCGTAGCGGTTACTGGGAGAGGGGCGTACATGGGCTGGACGGTCCTCTACATCGCGTTCGGCATCGTCGCACTGTGGTTGCTGGGCGAGGTGCTGCTGCAGTACAAGGCGCGCCTGCGCTGGCGGCTGCTGGCGTTCGCCGGCTTCCTCGGAGTCGTGGTCGGCGTGCTGATGCCGTCCGTGATCGTGATCGGCGTCGGCGCCATCGCCTTCGCGGTCGGCCAGACCTATGTCACGCTGTCGTTCCGCCGCGGCTTCGCCGCCGGCTGGGCGGTCAAGCGCCCCGACGCCGGGGCCGAGGCCGCGAGCGGCAGCAAGCGCCGCCGCGGCAAGGCCGACTGGCACGACCCGGCCCTGGACGACACCGACCTCGGGCCCGTCGGCCCGGAGGACGACCGGGACGCCGACCCCGCCGGCTACGGCCAGGGGCCGGGCGACTACGACGACTACGACCGCGACGACGTCTTCGCCCCGTCCGGCCGTCCGGCCGCGGAGCCCACCGCGGCCGAGACCAGCACCGTCTATGAGCCGCAGCCCATCCCCGAGGACACCGGCTCCTACGGCGTCTACGGCGACACCGCCTACGCGGCCGCGGCCCAGTCCCAGAACGCCGAGCAGCAGAACTACGCCTACGACTACTCGGGCTACGCCCAGCAGGGGTACGGCTACGACGCCGGCGCCCAGCAGGGCTACGCCAACTACTCCGACCCGTACATCGGCAGCCAGTCCTACGGCGACGCCACGTACGGCACCGGCTACTCCGGCCAGTACGCCCAGCAGGGCTATGCCCAGGCCCCGTACGGCGGTGGCTACGGCGAGACCCCATCGGGCGGGGTGTGGGTGCCCCAGCAGCGCACCGACGAGACCTACGGCGGCGAACTCCCGCAGGAGCAGCCGTACCCGTACCAGAACCAGGGGCACGGGCAGGCCCCGCAGCAGCCCGGTGCCGGGTACGACGAGCAGTACCGTTTCTGAAGCCGTATCGCTTCTGAGGCGTACCGTTTGCGAAGGCCGGGCTCGGCTCACTGGGAGCCGCGGAACTCCGGGCCCTCCACGATCAGCCCCGCCACCAGCGCGCCCGACATGCCCGCGTGCGGCAGCCCGCCGCCGGGGTGGGACCAGCCGCCGACCCGGTACAGACCGGGCAGCCGTGTGGTGTTCGACGGGTGCAGGAAACGGCCCCGGCCGGCGGCCAGTGAGGGGGCCGGCACCGCGCCGAGGAAGGCACCCGTCTCGTCGTCGGAGTTGTCGGGTGTGCGCACCTCCTGCCACAGGACGCGGTCCCGCAGATCCGGTATCGCGGCCTCCGCGGCTTCGAGGAGATGCTCGGTGTAGTGCCGGACCATGCTCTCCTCGTCCCAGTCGGCGGCGCTCGGCACCACCGCGGACAGCACCACGGACTCGTGCCCGTCGTCCGGTCTGAGCGCGGGGTCGTCCGGGCGCAGCACGGTCACCGTGGGCGGTGGCGGCTGGTCCCCGTCCGCCGAGGCCAGGAAGTCCAGCTCGGACTCCGGGTCCGGCGCGTGGACGACCGTGCGGTGTGCGGCACCGGCCTCGCGCCCGCCGCGCAGGGCCAGCAGCAGGACGAACCGCCCCGGACGGGTCATGAAGGGATCGGCCCGCACATCCCCGTTCTCGTCCAGCGGACGGTCCGTCAGCGCCTTCAGCCACGCCGGGTCCACGTCCGCCACGACATGGTCCGCCTCGGCCACCGTGCCGTCTCTCAACTCCACGCCCGAGGCCCGGCCGTCCTTGTCCAGGATGCGCATGACCTCCGCGTCGAAGACGAACTCGACCCGCCGCTTCAGACATCGCTCGTAGACCGCACGCGCCAACTCCCTTGTGCCGCCGCGCACATACCACGTGCCGAAGGCGTGCTCCATGTAGGGCAGGACGGCCGCGCTCGCCGGAGCGGTGCGCGGATCGAGGCCGTGGGCGAGCGCGGAACTGTGCAGCAGGGCGGCGAGCCGCTCGTCGCACAGCTCCCAGGTGCCGATCTCGGCCGGCGTGCTCGCGCGCCGCGTGCGCAGCAGACGCTTGTGCGGGACGGCCGGATACGGCTCCTTCTCGGCCAGCACCCGCCAGTTGGGCCACAGCGGCTCCTCCAGCAGCGGCCTGCGGGTGCGGTCCCAGGCCTCCCGGGCCCGCACCAGGAACTCGCCCCAGCGCTCGCCCGCGCCTGCGCCCAGCGCCTCGTCCAGGGCCGCGACCACACCCGCGCGCGAGGCGTTCGGCAGCGACACCTCGGTGCCGTCCGCGAAGAGGTGCCGCGAGGACGGATCGACCTGGACCAGCTCGACGCAGTCCTCCAGCGGCTCCTTGCCGGTCTTGACGAACAGATCGCGGTACACGGCGGGCAGCGTCAGCAGTCCCGGGCCGGTGTCGAAGCCGAACCCGTCCCGCTCGAAGCGGCGCACCGCACCGCCGTACGTGTCCGTGCGCTCGTACACCACCACCCGGTGGCCCGCGACGGCCAGCCGGGCGGCGGCCGCCATCGCGCCCATCCCGGCGCCGATCACCGCAATCCGTGCCATGCCTGTGACTTTATCGACCGCCACTGACAACCCGCCCCGCGGGAGGCCGGGGCGCCCGCGAGGCCGGCCGGAAGTGTGGGCACGCGTGCGCACGGCTGAGTATCCGTACCTAGGTCGCGAGATGAGTACGCGCACGGATGGGCCGCGGCCTCGGCGAACGGGACAGTGGAGGCACGGCAAGGGGGCGCGGCCCGGCACCGCCGACACGGGGCGGCGGAACGGCGCCCGCCACCCGGCCGCTCCTTCCGCCGATCCGTCGGCGGAAGCGAGCCGGGGGACCCGGGGACGACCACCCACGGGGGACCACAGGGGGAGTACGGGGGAGTGGGAGGGCGCCGGTCCGGCAGCGGACCGGCGCCCTCCTCGTACGTGCTCAGCCCTTGCCGCTCACGCGCCCCTGCAGCAGCCGCGACAGGGCCGCGTGGACGTCGTCCAGCGACCGCTCCGGCTGGAAGGACTTCCAGTCCAGCGCGGCCACCAGGACCATGCCGACCAGCGCGGCCGCCGTCAGCTGGACGTCGATCTCGTCGCTGAACTCTCCGGCCGCCACGCCCTCGCGCAGCACCTGCTCGACCACCGCGACGGCCTCCTGCCGGACCACCATCAGCGTGGACTGCCAGGCCCGGTTGGTGCGCCACAGCTCGGCCACGTACAGCTGGGTGAAGGCCGGGTAGCGGTCGATGAAGACCAGGCCCGCGCGGACCATCGCGTCCAGTGCGTCCACCTTGCTGCCGCCGGCCCGCGCGGTCTGCTCTGCCGCCTCCTGCAGAGAGGCGGTGAGCAGGCCCACCCCGTGCCGCAGCAACTCCTCGAAGAGGACCGACTTGCTCGCGAAGTTGTAGTAGACCGTCCCCTTCGCGACCCCCGCCCGCTCCGCGATCTCGTCCACCGTGGTGGCGGAGAAGCCCTGCTCGGCGATGAGCGTGACGGCCGCCTCGTAGAGCTTCTGCCGGGTGGCCTCGCGGCGCGTGCTGCCGCCGGACCTGGCGCTGCTGCTTTCCATGGCCCTGATTCTCACAGGTACGCGCGCGTGCGGGGCATCCCCCTCGATCACAGGCTCAGCTCCGGGTGCAGCCGGTCCAGGGTCCACACCTGGCGGCGTCGGGCCGCGAGGGCGGTCAGCGCGAGCGCGCCCGCGGTGAACGCGGCCAGCACACCGCATGCCTGCCAGACCGGGCCGAGCCCGCCGCCGGTGATCAGCCGGCGCAGCGCCTCCACGATGTAGCTCATCGGCAGGAACGGGTGGATCGCGTTGAAGAAGCCCGGGCTGGTCTGTACCGGGTAGGTGCCGCCCGCCGAGGTCAGCTGGAGCATCAGCAGCGCGAGCACCAGGATCCGGCCGGCCGCGCCGAAGCGGGCGTTCAGCCACTGCACGATCGCCCCGAAGCACGCCGTGACCAGGCACAGGAAGCCGATCGTGCCGGCCGCGCGGAGCATCTGCAGACCGATCGCCCAGTGCAGTACGGCCATCAGCGCGGCCACCTGGAGCGCGCCCACGGCGACCACCGGCAGCCAGCCGGCGAGCGCGATCCGCCAGGCCGGCGAACCGGCCGCCAGGGCGCGCCGGTTGAGCGGCGGGATGAGCATGTAGGCGACCATCGCGCCCACCCACAGGGACAGCGGGATGAAGTACGGGGCGAATCCGGTGCCGTAGTTCGGCGCCTTGTGCAGGTCGTGCGAGGCCAGCTGGACCGGGTCGGCCATCACACCGGTGCGCCGGTCGCGGTCCTTCTTGTCGTAGTCCGGGATCTTCCCGGCGCCGTCGTGCAGTCCGCCGGCGAGCTTTCCGGAGCCGTCGGACAGCTTGTACAGGCCGCCGTTCAGGGTCGTGGCGCCCGACGCGGCCGTCCCGATGCCGTTGTCCAGCGTGGTCGCGCCGGTCTGTGCGGTGCCGAGCCCGGTGTGCAGCTTCTTGGCGCCGTCGGCGACCTTCTGAGCACCGGTGTTCAGCTTGTCGATCTTCTTGACGGCGTCCTCGACGTCCTCGTACAGGTGCGGTGCGCGCTTTTCGAGGGCCGTGGCCTGCTTCTGGAGGGTGCCGAGGTTGTCCCGCATCGTCTTCAGGCCCCCGTCCTGGTCCGCGATCAGCGTGTTGAGGCCGTCGGCGACGGTGGCCACCTCGGCGGCGGCCGTCTTGGCCCGCTTCAGCTGGGGGCAGTACGGGTCGGGAACGGCCGCGGTCTCGCAGCGCGCCTTGTAGATCTCCTCCAGGACGGCGGAGTTCGTGTGGGCGGTCTTCGCGGCGCCCGGGGCGAGCTTCACCAGGACGTCGAGGTTGTCCTTGACGGTCTTGGCCGAGTCGGCGACCAGGCGCGCGGTGTCCCCGATGGTCTTCTCGTTGTCCTTGAGGTAGGGGCCTGCCTTGTCGTGGACGCCGTCGACCTTGTCGGCGAGCGCCTGGGTGCCGTCGGCGACCCCGCGGGAGCCGTCCTGGAGGTCACCGGCGCCCGTGTTCAGCTTCTTCAGGCCCTTGACCAGCTTGCCGCTGCCGCTCTTGGCGTCCTTCAGCCCGTCGGCCAGGTTCTCCGAGCCCTTCTCGGCCTTCCCTATGCCGGTGTTCAGCCGGTCGGCGCCCTCGGCGGCCGTGACGGTCTTGTCGTGGATGTCGGAGAACGAGACGAAGATCTTGTCCAGGAAGGTCCGGGAGGCCTTGGCGGAGGCGGCCGAGCGGACCTCGTGGAAGACTGTCCGGGAGATCTGGCCGACGATGTAGTTGTTCGCGTCGTTGGTGCGCACCTGAAGGGCGCCGGTCTCCGGGGAGTCGCCGGAGCTGGAGGCGATCCGCCGGCTGAGGTCCGCCGGCATGGTCAGCGACAGGTAGTAGGTGCCGTTCTCGACGCCCTCGCGGGCCTCCTCGTCGCTCACCTCGTGCCACTCGAAGCTCCGGCTGTCGCGCAGTCCGTCCACGATGTCGTCGCCGGCGGTGATCCTCTTCCCGCCCGCGGTGGCACCCTTGTCGTCGTTCACCAGGGCCACCGGGATGCGGTCCAGACGGCCGTACGGGTCCCAGAAGGACCACAGGTACAGGGCGCCGTAGAGCAGCGGCAGCACGAGCAGCGCGACCAGGGCGGCGCGCGGCAGCCGCCCGCGCCCGAAGCGCCTCAGCTCGAGCACGGCCAGCCTAGGCGAGCGCATCGACGTCCTCCTTCGGATCGCTCTTTACGTGCGGGTCGCCCTTCTCGCTCCCGTCGCCCGTGCCGGCCTCGGCTTCGGTGTCCTGCGCATCGCCCGTACCGGCCTCCGCCGGGGCTTCCTCGTCGGCCGTGCCGGCCTCTGCGCCCGTGTCCCTCGGCCCGGTCGGTACGACGACGCAGTCGCCGGGGGCCGTGCGGCAGACAACTGCCACCGTCGTCCCCGCGCGCGTGAGCGAGCGCAGCAGCTCCCACAGTTCGGCGCGCTCGGCGTCCGACAGCTTGGTGTCGATGTCGTCGACGCCGAGCAGTCCGGGCCTGCCGAGCAGCGCCAGGGCGATGGACAGGCGCAGTTCCTGCGGCCGCTCCAGGTCGCGCACGGCCGTCCGGGAGCCCTTGGGCAGCGTCTCCAGGTCGAGTCCGGCGGCGGCCAGGGCCGCGTCGACGCGCAGCCGTGCCTCGTACACGCGCTGGGTGCGCGGGCGCAGCAGTTCGCGCAGGGAGTCGCCGAAACGGCTCTGCAGCAGGGCCCGTTCGCGCAGGTGCTCGCCGACGGTCAGGGCCGGCTCCAGATCGGTCACCCCGGCCACGTTGGCCACCGCGCTGACTCGGCGCAGCCGGGCCATGTGCCTCGGGAGCCGGAAACCGCCGACGGTGGCCGTGCCCGCGGTGGGCTTCATCCGTCCGGTGAGTGCGAGCAGCAGGCACGTGCGCCCGGAGCCGGACGGTCCCTCGATCGCGATGAGTGAGCCGGGCCCCGCCTCGAGGGTGACGCCGCGGAAGGCCCACCCCCGCGGTCCCTTGAGGCCAAGGCCCTCGGCCCTGACGTGCACACCGTCCACAAGCCCCCCTGCGGCTTCGTGTTTTTGAACTGACTGGTCAGTGCAAAAGTACGCCCGAACCTACGATCGAGGCAAAGTCCCAGGTCAGAACGGATTGTCAGTGCCATACCTCACGATGGGCACATACGGCACCCGTGCCGTCACCCAGACGACAGGAGGTTCGTCATGGCCAACCCGTCCGCAGCCGCCGCCCGCCGGCGCCGCGCCACCGGCCCTGCCCCCTCACTGACCGGCCCGGCGAGCGACGTGCACCCCGTGCTCCGCCGGACCACGGCCCCGCCCGCCGCCCTCGACCTGCTCGCCCAGGCCCGTGCCGCACTGGATGAGGCCACCGTCCTGGAAACACCGAACGAGCGCTATGCGACGGCCCACCTCGCCGCCCTGCGCACCGCCGCCGCCGTGCTCGCCGCCCGCGGCCGCCCCGAGACCTCCCCGCGCCGCCGCGCCCGGATCCGCAGCGCCTGGGAGGTACTGCCCGAGATCACCCCCGAACTGACCGAGTGGAGCGCGCTGTTCGCCTCCGGC
Source organism: Streptomyces sp. NPDC054783 (assembly GCF_053611725.1). Lineage (NCBI taxonomy): Bacteria > Bacillati > Actinomycetota > Actinomycetes > Kitasatosporales > Streptomycetaceae > Streptomyces > Streptomyces sp. NPDC054783. The sequence goes on from NZ_JBSHAY010000013.1 coordinate 67,575, forward strand.
GCCGCCCGCCGCGCCCGCGCCGAGGCCGGCATCCAGGGCGCGGCGAGCCGCCGCGACGCCGACGACCTGATACGGGACGTGGCGATGTTCCTGCGCATCGTCGAGCGGATGCTCGTCCTCCAGCCGGTCCTGCCCCAGCCCCGCCAGGACCCCGGAGAACCGGACGGCCCGAGAGCGCGCGGTGACCTTCCGGACGCGGGCTGACCACCGGCCAGGAGCGGCCCCGCAGGCGAGCGGAGGGAAGGGTCGTCCGGCGTGCGAGACGCGGACGGCGGTACCCGCCCGCGGTGACCGGGTACGGCAGTCAAGGCAATAGGGTGGAGGACGTCTGAAGCCTTCAGCCTTCCGCCCTGCCGAGGAGTCAACTGCCGTGTCGGACCCGATGCGCCCCCGCGCCTCCCTGCGTACCGCCGTGGTCTGGGAGGTCCTCCAGGACGCCCTCGACCGCCGGGTCAAGGCCACGGGCCGGGAGTCGCTGGACGTCCTCGACACCGGAGGCGGCAGCGGCAACTTCGCCGTGCCCGTCGCCCGGCTCGGTCATCGCGTCACCGTCGTGGACCCCAGCCCCAACGCGCTGTTCGCGCTGGAGCGCCGGGCCGCCGAGGCCGGCGTCGCCGAGCGCGTCCGGGGCGTCCAGGGCGACGCGCACGGCCTGTTCGACGTGGTCGAGCGAGGTGGCTACGACGTCGTACTGTGCCATGGCGTCCTGGAGTACGTGGACGACCCGGCCGAGGGCATCCGCAACGCCGTCGCCGCGCTGCGCTCCGAGGGTGTCCTCAGCCTGCTCGCCGCCGGCCTCGGCGGCGCCGTGCTCGCCCGCGCCCTCGCCGGCCACTTCACGGAGGCCCGGCAGGCGCTGCAGGACCCCGAGGGCCGCTGGGGTGCCGGCGACCCGATGCCGCGCCGGTTCACCGCCGAGCAGCTCACCACGCTGGTGGAGGGCGCGGGCCTGAAGGTCGGCGCCGTGCACGGCGTGCGGGTCTTCGCCGACCTGGTCCCCGGCGTCCTCGTGGACACCGAGCCCAGTGCCCTGGACGCGCTCCTCAAGCTGGAGGCCGCCGCGGCCGAGCAGCCCGCCTTCCACTCCGTCGCCACCCAGCTGCATGTGCTCGGTGAGACGCCGGGTGCCGCCGAGGCCTGAGCGGACGACCGTGACCCGCCGCTGATCAGGGCCTCGGCGGCGGATGGAGTACGCCACAAGACCCCCGATCGAGGGGTTTGCGCCGTATGATCGAGGTACACCACCCGGCATGACGGGTCGGCCGCCGGGGAATGGAAGCCTCAGCGAGCCGGGACGGCCATGACGGATTCCGGTTGGCCAATTGGCGTAGAGGGGCGGGTTTCACGGGGGCGATTCCCTGCCTATCCTGAAGGGACCCCCCGGGTCGCCCCGGCGACTGCACGATGAGGAGGACTCCGTGCCGCTCTCGGAGCACGAGCAGCGCATGCTCGAGCAGATGGAGCGAGCGCTGTACGCCGAAGATCCCAAGTTCGCGTCAGCGCTTGAGGGAAACGGGCTGCGGACGTACACCCGGCGGCGGGTCTACCAGGCGGTTGCGGGCTTCCTCATTGGTATCGCGCTCCTCATGACCGGAATGGTCATGCAGCTGATCTGGGTCAGTGTGGTGGGTTTCCTCGTCATGCTGGGCTGTGCCGTACTCGCCGTCACCGGCTGGCGCAAGGCCCCGAAGCCGGGCGAGCAGCCCGCGGCGGGTGCCGTTCGTCGCCAGGTGCGGCCGAAGCGTTCCATGATGGAGCGGATCGAGGAGCGCTGGCAGCGCCGCCGGGACGAACAGGGCCACTGACCTCCGGTCGTTTCCGCGGACGCGGGCGACGACGACAGACAACGGACGAGGGGCGACCATCGCCGGTGGTCGCCCCTCACCCATGCTCTCAGCCCTGCTGCTGCGACGGCCGGCGCACACCGTTGGGCCGGGCCCCCGCCACCCGCGCCCTGAGCGCCGACCAGCGGGCCGACACCGCCCACAGCACACGCACCGACGAGCGGGGCAGGAACAGCGCCCGCAGCCGCGTGCCGGTACTCGCCGTGCCCCGCAGCCCCTCGATCAACCGGCGCACGTCCGCCGCCGTACCCGCCACCGGGCGCGGCCGGGGCGCGTACAGCACCTGCTCCACCGCGTCCGCGACCCGGTGCACCGCGGCCCCGGTAACCGGGTCCAGCCGACCCAGCTCGACGATCCGCGCGGCCGCCCGCCGCGGGGTCAGCGACTCGTCCGGCGCGATGCCGTGGTCCCAGGCGCTGTCCGTCAACTCCCGCCAGGCGCCCAGGGTGTGCGCCGCCGCGCCCTGCTCGGTCCGGGCGTGCCCGCCGAGCCGCACCGAGCGCACCCGCATCCGCCACAGCAGCGGCGACAGCGGAAGCGCCAGGACCACCAGCGCGGCCACACCGATCAGCAGATACCACCACGGGCCCGGGCCACCGCCGCCGCTGTGCGGGGCCGCCGCGGCGGACGCGGTGTCGCAGCCCTGCAGCTTGACCAGCTCGGGCGTGCAGCTCTGGCTGGAAGAGGCCGACGCCGAGGGCGCCGCGGACGACTGGTGCGACGGCAGGTCCTGGTCCGGCAGCGAGGTACCGGGCGTGTCCGACTGGGTGTACGACGGCATGGTGCCGCGGGTCGGGGTCGGCTCGAAGCGCGTCCACCCCACACCCTCGAAGTACAGCTCGGGCCAGGCGTGGGCGTCCTTCTGGTTCACCGCGATCGTGCCGTCGGCCTGCGGGGTGCCGGGCGCGAAGCCCACCGCGACCCGGGCCGGGATGCCCAGGGTGCGGGCCATCGCCGCCATGGCGAAGGAGAAGTGGACGCAGAAGCCCTCCTTCTTCTTCAGGAAGTTGGCGATGGCGTCGGGGCCGCGGCCGACCTCGACCTGGGTGTCGTACTGGAAGCCGCCCGTGACGGAGAAGTAGTCCTGGAGTTTGACGGCCTCCTCGTAGTGGCTGCGTGCGCCCGCCGTGATCTCCTTGGCGGTCTTGGCCACCACCTTCGGCAGCGCGGACGGCACCTTCGTGTACTCGCGCTTCAGGGCCGCCGGCGGTTCCGGCGCGCTGGACAGCTGCTCGGCGGTCGGCTGCACGTCCAGGCTGGTCACCTGGTAGGTCTCGCCACGCGTGGTCTGGTCGCGGTCCCCGACCAGGGTCATACCGACGGGCTCGTAGCGCCACCGGCCGCCGATCTTCACACCGCTCGGCGGATACGGCATCGGCAGCCAGTCCTGGGCGTACCAGTCCGACGCCGTGACCGTGGTCGTCACCGTGCCGCGTTTGACGTCACCGCCGAGGCCGATGGGCGTGGGGAACTGCGTCGGCACGCCCACGATGTGCCGCTGGGCCGGTTTCCAGGTGGTGCCGTCGAAGTCGTCCAGGGAGACGATCCGCAGATACAGGTCCGAGATGTCGTCCGTGCTGGTCTTGAGAGACAGCACCTGGCGGTCGTTGTTCGTGTTCAGGCTGTCGCGCAGCGACACCAGCGGGTTCACCGCGGAGATCGTGCCGCCGTTGCCGTCGCCGACCCCCACGCCCGTGCCGGCGGTGTCCAGCAGGCCTCCCTGCATCGCGGGCAGGACGAGCGGCACCACCAGGGCCGCACCGAGCGCGACCGCGCCGATCCGGCGCCCGGTGCGCACCGGGGCAACCGCGCCGCCCTCCGGGGAGGCCGGGGAACGCGGAGCGCCGCCGAAGACCCGGCCCCACTGCGCCAGCCGGTCCCTGCCCTCCGCCAGCAGCAGCATCAGATAGCCGGCCGCGGCCACCAGGAACCACAGCCAGTCGGCCCCGCCGTCGGACAGCCCGGCGGCCACGGAGTACAGCGCGAGCAGCGGCAGCCCGGCCGGGGCCGCGCTGCGGAAGGTCACCGCGAGCGTGTCCACCAGCAAGCCGATCAGCAGCACGCCACCGATCAGCATCAGCTTGATGCCGTCGGTCAGCGGCGCCGGTATCGCGTACTCGCTGACGTCGTTCGAGCCCTGCTGGAGCAGGTCGGTCAGGTACCGGAAGGCGTCCGGGCCGGGGATCAGCCCGATGACCGCGTGCTCCCGGGCGAAGACCAGGGTCAGCAGCACCAGGGTGACCAGCGCCTGCGCCGCCACGGTCAGCGGCCGGCCCAGCGGCACCCGGCGGGCCGCCGCGCCCACCCCGGTCTGCACGGCCACCAGCGGGACCAGTTGCAGCAGCCAGGTCGGCTCCGCCACCAGGGGCAGCAGCGCGCTGGACGCCATCAGCGTGGCCGCGGCCGCGCACAGTGCCAGTCGTGCCCGCCCGCTCATCGCACCGCCTCCCCGCCGACTGCGGCCAGGCCCGAGCGCTCCCGGTCCGCCTGCTGCCACAGCCCGTTCAGCGCGGCGCCGCGCGGCACGCTCAGCGCCGTCCAGCCCGCCTCGCGCAGCATCCGCAGCCGCTCGGCGTGCCGGTCGCCCGGCTGCGGCACATCGGTCGCCTCCCGTACCCAGGTGTCCGGATCCAGCACGAAGGCGACGGCACCGCCGCTGCGCCGGCTCATCTTGGCGACCGTCGCGGCCTGCTCCTCGTCCAGGTCGCCCAGGAAGGCGATCAGCAGCCCCTCGTTGCCGCCGCGCAGCACGTCGTACGCCCGGGACAGGCCCGTGCCGTCGGAGTGGTCGATCACCGCGAGGGTGTCCATCATCAGCCCGGCCGCCTCCGCGGTCTCCTGGCCGGTGCCCGCGAACCCGTCGGCGCCCGCGCCGGGCACCACGCTGCCGCTGTCGGTCAGCAGCCGTACCGAGAAGCCGTGTTCGAGCATGTGCACCAGCACCGAGGCGGCACCGGAGACGGCCCACTCGAAGGCCGAGTCGGGGCCCGCGCCCTCGAACGCGCCGCCCCGGGTGTCCAGCAGGACGGTGCAGCGGGAGCGCCGGGGCTGCTCCTCACGGCGCACCATCAGCTCGCCGTAGCGCGCGGTGGACCGCCAGTGCACCCGGCGCAGGTCGTCGCCGTAGCGGTAGCCGCGCGGGATCACGTCGTCCTCGCCGGCCAGGGCCAGTGAGCGCTGCCGCCCGTCGCCGTAGCCCTTGGCCTCACCGCTGAAGCGGACCGGGGCGAGCGGCTCCACGCGCGGGATGACCGTGAGGGTGTCGAACGCCGAGAAGGAGCGGGTGAGTTCGCACATCCCGAAGGGGTCCGTCAGCCGCAGCTGCAGCGGGCCCAGCGGATAGCGGCCACGCAGGTCGGAGCGGACCCGGTAGGAGACCTCGCGGTGGCCGCCCGGCTCCACCCGGTCCAGCACGAACCTGGGGCGCGGCCCGAGGACGTACGGCACGCGGTCCTGGAGCATCAGCAGGCCGGTGGGCAGCCGGGAGACGTTGTCCATCCGCAGATGCACCCGGGCCTCGCTGCCGGCCGGCACGCGCGCGGGGGAGAGCCGGCGGGTGCCGACCACCCGGTAGCGCGTGCGGTACACCACGGTCGCGCAGATCACCGGCAGTGCGGCCAGCAGCAGCCCGACCCGCAGCAGATCGCTCTGGCCCAGCACGTACGCGCAGATCGCCGCCGCGATCCCGGCCGCCAGGAAGGAGCGACCGCGGGTCGTCAGGCCCGCCAGGGCGGTACGAACACCGCCGCTCTCCCCGCGGTCGGCCTCCGCCTGCCCCGTCCCCCCGGCACTCATCACAGACTCCGCGGGGGCTGCTGGGGATACGCCGGAACGCCCTGTCCGAGGCCGCCGAAGCCGCTGTGCGGGCCCGGTGCCGCGGGCACCGGGGTGTGCTGGAGGATCTCCCGCACGACCTGCTCGGCGGTACGGCGGTTCAGCTGGGCCTGGGCGGTGGGCAGCAGGCGGTGCGCGAGGACGGCGACGGCGAGTGCCTGGACGTCGTCCGGCAGCGCGTACTCCCGGCCGGCGAGGGCCGCGGACGCCTTCGCGGCGCGCAGCAGATGCAGCGTCGCGCGCGGGGAGGCGCCGAGTCTGAGGTCGGGGTGGGTGCGGGTGGCGGCGACCAGCTCCACCGCGTACCGCCGGACCGGCTCGGAGACGTGCACGGTGCGCACGGCCTCGACGAGTTTCACGATCTCGTGGGCGTGCGCCACCGGCTGCAGGTCCTCCAGCGGGCTCACCCCGCCGTGGATGTCGAGCATCTGCAGCTCGGCCTCCACGCTCGGGTAACCGACGGAGACGCGGGCCATGAAACGGTCGCGCTGGGCCTCGGGCAGCGGGTAGGTGCCCTCCATCTCGACCGGGTTCTGCGTGGCCACCACCATGAAGGGGCTGGGCAGTTCGTACGTGTGCCCGTCGATGGTGACCTGCCGCTCCTCCATGGACTCGAGGAGCGCCGACTGGGTCTTGGGCGAGGCGCGGTTGATCTCGTCGCCGATCACGATCTGCGCGAAGATGGCGCCCGGCTTGAACTCGAAGTCCCGGCGCTGCTGGTCCCAGATGGACACACCGGTGATGTCCGAGGGCAGCAGGTCGGGCGTGAACTGGATGCGCCGCACCGAGCAGTCGATGGACCGCGCCAGCGCCTTGGCCAGCATCGTCTTGCCCACCCCGGGGACGTCCTCGATCAGCAGGTGGCCCTCGGCGAGCAGCACGGTCAGCGCGAGATGTACGACCTCGGGCTTGCCCTCGATCACGCCCTCCACCGAACCGCGCACCCGCTCCACCGTGGCGGTCAGATCAGTGAGGCTCGCTCGATCGTCATAGGTCGTCACCCGGCCCTCCTCGGCCCGTTCTTTCCGGGCCGACGCTGCCTGCGAAACCGGCCCACCCCGAAACACGGACACCACGCGGGAAAAGTTCCGCGTGACGCCACACCCGCATTCTTGCTGCCGTTACCGATTCGTGTCACTCGCCTGTGGACAACTGCCCGCACGATGTCGGTCTTACATCTTTTTCGACCGTATTTTCGATGCGGTGATACGGCGATGGCGGGATGATTCCGGGGCGGCCGGCCGGTGTGCCCGGTCAGGCCGGGTCGACCTCACGCAGCAGACCGGTGCGTACGTCGAACACGAAACCGCGCACGTCGTCGGTGTGCACCAGGAACGGCGAGGTACGCACGCGCTGCATGGACTGGCGCACGTCCTGGTCGACGTCCCGGAAGGACTCCACCGCCCAGGCCGGCCGCTGGCCGACCTCCATCTCCAGGTCGTGCCGGAAGTCCTCGGTGATGCTCTCCATGCCGCACCCGGTGTGGTGGATGAGCACGACGCTGCGGGTGCCGAGCGCCCGCTGGCTGATGGTCAGGGAGCGGATCACGTCGTCGGTGACGACACCGCCCGCGTTGCGGATGGTGTGACAGTCGCCGAGCTGCAGGCCGAGCGCGGCGTGCAGGTCGAGACGGGCGTCCATGCAGGCCACGACCGCGACCTTGAGAACGGGACGGGCGTCCATCCCGGGGTCGGTGAATTCGGCGGCGTACGCCTGGTTGGCCTCGACCAGGCGTTCCGTCACGGTGCCGCCATTCGTTATGGCGTCTTCGGATCCAGTGGGAACTGCTGCGGAAGTCGTCATACTCATGACGTTACTGGTCACCCCCGGTCCCGTCCTCCTGTGAGAGCGGGACAAAAAACGTCATCGTGGCTTGTTGTGAGCTATCCCATAGGGAGGACAAACCTGTCCCGGGCGGGTGAATCCCGTCGAATTGCGGCGCCTGCCGTGATGCGGTAGGCGACGCGCAGGCCGGTTGATTGACCGCGAGACAGGGTGGACTAAAGTGACGCGAAGCGGGAGACGCGGCTCTCCCTGCTGGTGAAACCCCCCGGAGACCCCGGCTCACCCCGGACCGTCTCCCCACGTGCGCGGCGCGTACGTACGGCTCGGCCTCCTCCCGCTCCCGGTCCGGCTGACGCTTCCGGCGCCGGCAGTCCCGACCCTCCACGAGCCGGCGGGGACCCGGCGGTGCGTACGGCCCGCCGGAAGATGAGAGGCCCCCTTGAGCCAGAGTCGACACGTCCCGGTGATGCTCCAGCGGTGCCTGGACCTGCTGGCGCCCGCCCTGGAGCGCCCGGGAGCGGTGGTCGTCGACTGCACTCTCGGCCTCGGCGGACACAGCGAGGCGCTGCTGACGAGGTTCCCCGAGGCGCGGCTGATCGGCCTCGACCGGGACAAGGAGGCGCTGCGCCTGTCGGGCGAGCGGCTGGCGCCCTACGGTGAGCGCGCCACCCTCGTGCACGCCGTCTACGACGAGCTGCCCGAAGTACTGCAAAAGCTCCGCATCGCGCGCGTGCAGGGCGTTCTGTTCGACCTCGGGGTCTCCTCCATGCAGCTGGACGAGGCCGACCGCGGCTTCGCCTACGCCCAGGACGCGCCGCTGGACATGCGGATGGACCAGACGAGCGGCATCAGCGCCGCCGAGGTCCTCAACACCTACCCGGCGGGCGAACTCGTGCGGATCCTGCGCGCGTACGGCGAGGAGAAGCAGGCCAAGCGGATCGTGTCCGCGATCGTGCGCGAGCGCGAGAAGGAGCCGTTCAGCAACAGCGCGCGGCTCGTCGAGCTGATCCGGGACGCTCTCCCGCAGGCCGCCAAGCGCACCGGCGGCAATCCCGCCAAGCGCACGTTCCAGGCGCTGCGCATCGAGGTCAACGGCGAACTGTCCGTCCTGGAGCGGGCGATCCCGGCGGCGGTGAAGGCCCTCGACGTGGGCGGCCGCATCGCCGTGCTGTCGTACCACTCGCTCGAAGACCGGCTGGTCAAGCAGGTGTTCGCGGCCGGGGCAGCGTCCACCGCGCCGCCCGGCCTCCCGGTCGTGCCGGAGCGCTACCAGCCGCGGCTCAAGCTGCTCACCCGGGGTGCCGAACTTCCCACCGAGGAAGAGGTCGCCGAGAACCGCCGGGCCGCACCGGCCAGGCTGCGCGGCGCCGAACGCATCAGGGAGGACGCCGAGTGACGGACACGGGCCGGTTGGATTCCCGAACTCACCGGGAGCGCCGCGAGGGCCTCCGGACCGACTGGGGGAGCCGTGAGTAGGACACCCGTACTGAGGGGGCGGGCCGCGCGGCTCGCCCGGCTCTTCCCGGCCGGCCGTGCCAGGGCCGCCCGCACCCCGTTCGTCCTGCTCGTCGTCCTGCTCCTCGGCGGCGGCCTCATCGGACTGCTGGTGCTCAACTCCGCGCTCAGCGAAGGCTCGTTCAAACTCGCCGACCTGCAGAAGCAGACGAAGAACCTCACCGACGAGGAACAGGCCCTCCAGCGGGACATCGACGCCTACTCCGCTCCCGACGCCCTCCAGCGCCGCGCCCACGAACTCGGCATGGTCCCCGGCGGCGACCCGGCCTTCCTCGGCTCGGACGGCAAGATCAAGGGCGTCCCGGGCGCCGCCGGCCCGGAGTCCGCCGCCCTGACCGACCCGGTCGCCCCCGAGTCCCTGACCCCGGCAACGGCCTCCTCCACGACCCTGGCCACGCCCACCACCCCGGCCTCAGCCACGCCCACCGTCCCGACCCCCGCCGCGCCCGCCACCCCGGCCCCGGCCACGCCGTCGCCGGCCGCCCCGCTACAGGGACAGCCCCAGTCCGCTGCCGTCGCCTCCGACCCCGCCTCGGCCGTCCCTGCGCCCCCCTCCCTCCCCCAGCCCACCCCCACCCCGACTCCCGGCAGGTGACGGAAGTGTCCGACAGGGAACCGCGCCGTCGTGTGCCCGGGCCGGTGTGCGCGCTTGGCCCGGGTGGCGGAAGGGGCGGTCGCCGGTCCGGGGTCGGTGCGGTCCGGCTCGTGCCGCGTCGGCGTCCGGCCCCGGTCGCCGTCCCGGAAGGTGTCGTGGCGCCGTTTTCGATGTCCCAGCCCATTCCGACCCCGACTCCCGGCAGGTGACGGAAGTGTCCGACAGGGAACCGCGCCGTCGTGTGCCCGGGCCGGCCAGACCGCCGCGGCCGAGCAGTGCCGTGCGGCGGCAGCCCGGGCCCGGTGCGCGTCCGGCGCGACGACCGAGTGGTGCCCGGCCGCCGGCCCAGCGGCCGCTCCGGCTCGGCAGCCCGCGGCCCCGGCTGCGCCTGGTCAGCCTCACGCTGACCCTGGTCCTGATCGCCTTCGTCGTACGGCTGCTCCAGGTGCAGGCCGTCGACGCCAGCGCGTACGCCGCGCGGGCCGAAGAGAACCGGTATGTCGTGCACACGCTGGCCGCCGAGCGCGGGGGTATCACCGACCGCGACGGCGTGGCCCTCGCCATCAGTGAGGACGCGTACGACATCACGGCCGATCCGACGATGTTCAGCAGGAAGCAGCTGAACATCGGCGACGGCCCGGAGCAGGCCGCCGCGCTGCTCTCGCCGATCCTCGGGCAGAGCCAGGCCGACATCGTGAAGAAGCTGCGGCCCCAGAACACGAACTCCCGGTACGCCCGGCTCGCCACCCGGCAGACCCCGCAGGTCTGGAAGCAGATCAAGGACCTGAAGAGCGCACTCGCCAAGAAGGCGGAGACGGACAAGACCGCCGTCAACGTGCTCGCCGGCGTCTTCGCCGACCCGAGCAGCCAGCGGGTGTATCCCAACGGCGACCTCGCCGCCGGGATACTGGGCTGGGTCAACGCCGACGGTCAGGGCGGCGGCGGCATCGAGCAGGAGCTGAACAAGCAGCTCACCGGGAAGGACGGCAAGATCCGTTACGCCCAGTCCGGCGGGCGTGAGGTGCCCACGGCGGGATCGACGGAGACGCCCGCCGTGCCCGGTTCCGACGTCGAGCTGACCATCGACCGCGACATCCAGTGGGCCGCGCAGAACGCCATCACCGAGCAGGTGGCGAAGTCCAGGGCCGACCGCGGCTACGTCGTCGTCCAGGACACCCGCACCGGGCAGATCCTGGCCATGGCCAACTCGCCCGGTTTTGACCCCAACGACCTGTCGAAGGCCGACGGCGAGGCCCTGGGCAACGCGGCCCTCCAGGACGCGTACGAGCCCGGCTCCACCGCCAAGCTGATGTCCATGGCGGCCGTGCTCCAGGAGAACGCGGCGACCCCGCTCACCCACGTCGTCGTACCCAACCGGCTGCACCGCGGCGACCGGCTCTTCCAGGACGACGTCGACCACGACACCTGGTACCTCACGCTGAACGGCGTCCTCGCCAAGTCCAGCAACATCGGCACCATCCTGGCCACCGGCCAGCTCGGCAGGACGCAGTCCGAGGCCGACAAGGTGCTCTACTCGTACCTGCGCAAGTTCGGCATCGGCAGCTACACCGGGCTCGGTTTCCCCGGCGAGACCCGCGGCATCCTCGCGCCGTACCAGAAGTGGTCCACCTCGCAGCAGTACACGATTCCTTTCGGCCAGGGCTTCTCCATCAACGCCGTACAGGCCGCCTCCGTGTACTCGACCATCGCCAACGGCGGGGTCCGGATCGAGCCGACCCTGGTGCGCGGCACCAAGGGGGCCGACGGGCGCTTCACACCCGCGCACAAGCCAAGGCAGACCCGGGTCGTCAGCGAGAGGACGGCCAGGACTCTCGCGCAGATGCTGGAGTCCGTGGTGGACGACGAGCAGGGCACCGGCATCAAGGCCCGTATTCCCGGCTACAACGTCGCCGGCAAGACCGGCACGGCCAACCGCGTGGATCCGGCCACCGGCAGGTACCGCGGCTACACGTCGTCGTTCGCCGGTTTCGCGCCCGCCGACAACCCCCGCATCACCGTCTACTGCGCCATCCAGAACGCCACCTCCGGCAGCTACTACGGCGGCCAGATCTGCGGTCCCATCTACAAGCAGGTGATGGAGTTCGCCCTGAAGACCCTCCAGGTCCCGCCGACCGGTGCGCCGGCCGCGAACCTGCCCGTCGACTACAAGCCCTGATCAGCACCGGAACACCAGGAATCGACTCGTGACAACGATCACCCCCGACGCCGGGAACCAAGAGGCCGAGAACCCCTCGCTTCGCTCCGGAGCGGGTACGCCCGGTACGCTCACCGCCGTGCCACACGCTGATCAGTCCCAAACCACCCAGAAGGGCGCTTCCGTGACATATCCGGGACCGCCGCGACCGGTTCAGGTCTCCGCCACACCCCTCGCGGAACTGGCCGATCAGCTGGGTGCCGCCGCTCCTGACGCCGCCGCCGAGGTCACGGGGATCACCCACGACTCGCGCGCCGTCCGCCCCGGCGACCTGTACGCCGCCCTCCCGGGCGCCCGCCTGCACGGCGCCGACTTCGTCACCCAGGCCGCCGGCCTCGGCGCGGTCGCCGTGCTCACCGACCCGACGGGCGCCGAGCGTGCCGCCGCGACCGGACTGCCGGTCCTGGTCGTCGACGACCCGCGCGGACGGATGGGCGAGCTGGCGGCGACGATCTACGGCCACCCCGGCCGCGACCTGCTCCAGATCGGCATCACCGGCACCTCCGGCAAGACCACCACCGCCTACCTGGTCGAGGGCGGGCTCAGGACCGCGAAGGCCACGGGCCTCGTCGGCACCGTCGAGATGCGCATCGGCGACGAGCGCATCAAGTCCGAGCGCACCACCCCCGAAGCCACCGACCTGCAGGCGCTGTTCGCCGTCATGCGCGAGCGCGGCGTCGAGGCCGTCGCCATGGAGGTCTCCAGCCACGCCCTGGTCCTCGGCCGGGTCGACGGCTGTGTCTTCGACATCGCCGTGTTCACCAACCTCAGCCCGGAGCACATGGAGTTCCACTCCGACATGGAGGACTACTTCCGGGCCAAGGCGCAGCTGTTCACGCCGGAACGCAGCAGACTCGGCGTGATCAACGCCGACGACGCGTACGGCCGCCGGCTCGCCGAGGAGGCCACGGTCCCGGTCGTCACGTTCTCCGCCGAGGGCCACCCCGACGCCGACTGGCGTGCCGAGGACGTCCAGGTCGGCCCCATGGACTCGACGTTCACCGTCGTGGGCCCGAACGGCGAGCGCGTACACGCCAAGTCGCCGATCGCCGGTCCCTTCAACGTGGCGAACACCCTCGCCGCCCTTGTCGCCCTCGCCGCCGCCGGTCTCGACCCGCAGACCGCCGCCGACGGCATCGCCGCCGTCCCGGGTGTCCCCGGCCGCCTGGAGCGCGTGGACGCCGGGCAGCCCTACCTCGCGGTCGTCGACTACGCCCACAAGACCGACGCCGTCGAGTCCGTGCTCAAGGCGCTGCGCAAGGTCACCAAGGGCCGCCTGCACATCGTCCTCGGCTGTGGCGGCGACCGCGACCAGACCAAGCGCGCCCCGATGGGTGCCGCCGCGGCCCGGCTCGCCGACACGGCCGTACTGACCTCCGACAACCCCCGCTCCGAGGACCCCCTCGCGATCCTCGCGACGATGCTCCAGGGCGCCGCCTCCGTGCCCGCGCACGAGCGTGGCGAGGTGCTCCTGTTCGAGGACCGGGCCGCCGCGATCGCCGCCGTCGTGGGCCGCGCCCAGGCCGGCGACACCGTGCTGGTCGCGGGCAAGGGGCACGAGCAGGGCCAGGACATCGCCGGTGTGGTCCGTCCCTTCGACGACCGCCAGGTGCTCCGCGAAGCCATCCAGAAAACCCAGGGATGAAAATCCAGAAGACCCAGGGGATGAACTTGTGATCGCCCTCTCCCTCGCCGAGATCGCAGCAGTCGTCGGCGGGCAGACGCACGACATACCGGATCCGTCCGTCGAGGTCACGGGACCGGTCGTCCGGGACTCCCGCGAGGTGGTGCCCGGCGGCCTGTTCGCCGCCTTCGTCGGCGAGCGCGTGGACGGCCACGACTACGCACCGCAGGTGATCGAGGCGGGCGCGGTCGCCGTACTGGCGTCGCGCCCGGTCGGCGTGCCCGCGATCGTCGTCGACGACGTCCAGACCGCGCTCGGCGCCCTGGCCCGGCACGTCGTACGCCGGCTCGGCGCGACCCTCGTCGCCCTGACCGGCTCGGCGGGCAAGACCAGCACCAAGGACCTGATCGCGCAGGTGCTCCAGCGCAAGGCGCCGACCGTGTTCACGCCCGGCTCGCTGAACAACGAGATCGGGCTGCCGCTGACCGCCCTGTCCGCCACCGAGGAGACGCGGTTCCTCGTGCTGGAGATGGGCGCCCGCGGCATCGGGCACATCCGCTACCTCACCGACCTCACGCCCCCGAGGATCGGCCTGGTCCTCAACGTCGGCACCGCCCACATCGGCGAGTTCGGCGGCCGGGAGCAGATCGCGCAGGCCAAGGGCGAGATCGTCGAAGGCCTTCCGGAGGACGGCGCCGCGATCCTCAACGCCGACGACCCGCTGGTGCGCGCCATGGCCTCCCGTACCAAGGCGAAGGTGGTCCTTTTCGGAGAGTCGGCCGAAGCGGACGTACGCGCCGAGAACGTGCGACTCACGGACAGCGGACAGCCTTCCTTCAGGCTTCTCACACCCTCCGGTGCAAGCGATGTGACCATGCGCCTGTACGGTGAGCATCACGTGTCGAACGCGCTCGCCGCGGCCGCCGTCGCCCATGAGCTGGGCATGTCCGCGGAAGAGATCGCCACCGCGCTCTCCGAGGCGGGCTCCCTCTCCCGCTGGCGGATGGAGGTCACCGAGCGCCCGGACGGCGTGACCATCGTCAACGACGCCTACAACGCCAACCCCGAGTCCATGCGGGCCGCCCTCCGGGCGCTCGCGGCCATGGGCAAGGGGCGCCGCACGTGGGCGGTGCTCGGCAAGATGGCCGAGCTGGGGGACGAGGCGCTCGCCGAGCACGACGCCGTCGGACGGCTCGCCGTCCGGCTCAACGTCAGCAAGCTCGTCGCCGTCGGGGGGATTGAGGCCTCCTGGCTGCAACTGGGCGCATATAACGAGGGTTCGTGGGGTGAGGAGTCGGTGCACGTGTCCGACGCACAGGCGGCGATCGACCTGTTGCGCAGCGAGTTGCGCCCGGGGGACGTGGTCCTCGTGAAGGCGTCCCGTTCGGTGGGTCTGGAGGGCGTTGCCCAGGCGCTCGTCGAGACCGGTGCCGAGGGCGAGGTTGCCGCCCGATGATGAAGCAGATCCTGTTCTCAGGAGTCATTGGCCTCTTCCTGACGCTGATCGGCACCCCGCTGCTGATCAAGCTCCTGGCCCGCAAGGGCTACGGCCAGTACATCCGCGACGACGGTCCGCGCGAGCACGCCAGCAAGCGCGGTACGCCGACCATGGGCGGTATCGCCTTCATCCTGGCGACGATCGCCGCGTACTTCCTGAGCAAGCTCATCACCGGTTACCCGCCCACCTACTCCGGCATCCTGGTCCTCGGCCTGATGTTCGGCATGGGCCTGGTCGGCTTCCTCGACGACTACATCAAGATCGTCAAGCGGCGTTCGCTGGGTCTGCGGGCCAAGGCGAAGATGGCCGGCCAGCTGATCGTCGGCATCTCCTTCGCGGTGCTGTCGCTGATGTTCGCCGATGCCCGCGGCAACACCCCGGCCTCCACCAAGCTGTCGTTCATCACCGACTTCGGCTGGACGATCGGCCCGGTGCTGTTCGTCGTCTGGGCGCTGTTCATGATCCTCGCGATGTCGAACGGCGTGAACCTCACCGACGGTCTGGACGGCCTGGCCACCGGCGCCTCGGTGCTGGTCTTCGGCGCCTACACGTTCATCGGCGTCTGGCAGTTCCAGGAGTCCTGCGCCAACGCGCAGACCCTGACGAACCCGGCCGCCTGCTACGAGGTGCGCGACCCGCTCGATCTCGCCGTGGTCGCCTCCGCGCTGATGGGCGCCTGCCTGGGCTTCCTGTGGTGGAACACCTCGCCGGCGAAGATCTTCATGGGTGACACCGGTTCGCTCGCGCTCGGCGGCGTCCTCACCGGTCTGGCCATCCTCTCCCGCACGGAGCTGCTGGTGGCCATCATGGGCGGTCTGTTCGTCCTCATCACCATGTCGGTCGTCATCCAGGTCGGCTCCTTCCGGCTCACCGGCAAGCGCGTCTTCCGGATGGCACCACTCCAGCACCACTTCGAACTCAAGGGCTGGTCCGAAGTCCTGGTGGTGGTCCGATTCTGGATCATTCAGGGAATCTGTGTGATTGTCGGACTTGGCCTCTTCTATGCAGGATGGGCAGCGGAAAAGTGACCTCCACCTCGGAGCTCTACGACTTCCAGGGCAAGCACGTCACCGTCGCCGGGCTCGGTGTCTCCGGCGTCCCGGCGGCCAAGGTGCTGCACGCGCGCGGGGCGGTCGTCACGGTCGTCAACGACGGCGACGACGCACGCGCGCGTGAGCAGGCCGCGGAGCTCGAGGCGCTCGGCATCACCGTGCGCCTCGGCGACGGGGCGACCCTGCCGGAGAGCACCGAGCTGATCGTCACCGCGCCGGGCTGGAAGCCCGACAAGCCGCTGTTCCTGGCGGCGGCCGAAGCGGGCGTGCCGGTCTGGGGCGACGTCGAGCTCGCCTGGCGCCTGCGCGGCCCCGACGCCGCGCCCTGGCTGGCCGTCACGGGCACCAACGGCAAGACCACGACCGTGCAGATGCTCGCGTCCATCCTGAAGGCCGCGGGCCTGCGCACGGCCGCCGTCGGCAACATCGGCGTCTCCCTGCTGGACGTCGTGCTCGGGGACGAGGAGTACGACGTCCTCGCCGTGGAGCTGTCCAGCTACCAGCTGCACTGGGCGCCCTCGCTGCGCGCCCACTCGGCAGCCGTCCTCAACCTTGCCCCGGACCACCTCGACTGGCACGGCTCCATGGAGGCGTACGCCAGGGACAAGGGCCGTATCTACGAAGGCAATCGCGTCGCCTGCGTCTACAACGTGGCCGACAAGCTCACCGAGGAGCTGGTGCGCGAGGCCGACGTCGAGGAGGGCTGCCGGGCCATCGGCTTCACCCTCGGCAGCCCCGCGCCCTCCCAACTCGGCGTCGTTGACGGCATCCTGGTCGACCGCGCCTTCGTGGAGAACCGGCAGAAGAACGCCCAGGAGCTGGCCGAGGTCTCCGACATCGACCCGCCGGCCCCGCACAACATCGCCAACGCCCTTGCCGCGGCGGCCCTCGCGCGCGCCTTCGGGGTGCCCGCCCAGGCCGTACGGGACGGCCTCAAGGCCTTCCGCCCGGACGCGCACCGCATCGAGCACGTTGCCGACCTCGACGGCGTCGCGTACGTGGACGACTCCAAGGCGACCAACACCCATGCCGCGGAAGCCTCGTTGGCGGCATATGAGTCGATTGTATGGATTGCGGGTGGTCTGGCGAAGGGCGCGACCTTCGAGGAACTGGTCGCCAAGTCGGCAAAACGACTTCGCGGTGCCGTTCTGATCGGCGTCGACCGGGCGCTGATCCGCGACGCCCTCGCGCGACACGCCCCGGAAGTACCCGTGGTCGACCTCGACCGGACCGACACTGGGGCGATGCTCCAGGCGGTGACGGAGGCGAGGCGGCTCGCTCAGCCCGGCGACACGGTGCTGCTGGCCCCGGCCTGTGCCTCCATGGACATGTTCACCAACTACAACCAGCGCGGTGACGCGTTCGCGGCGGCGGTCCGCGAACTCGAAGCCTGACCCCGGCCGCCCGCCGGGCGGATCTTGGGAGGGACGCGTGGGACGGTCGACGTTCAAGGGACGCGTGGGACGGTCGACGTTCAGTGGAGGCGCCGATGCCCAGTAGCCGTACCGGGAAGCCGCCCGTGCAGCGGACGTCCCGGCGTCCGCGTCCCGCCGTCGCCCGGCCCTCGAGCGAGAACCCCGTACAACGGCTCTACGGCCGGGCGCGCAAGGCCTGGGACCGGCCGCTGACCGCCTACTACCTGATCGTCGGCGGCAGCGTGCTGATCATCGTGCTGGGCCTGGTGATGGTCTACTCGGCCTCCCAGATCACCGCGCTGCAGATGTCACTGCCGGGGTCGTACTTCTTCCGCAAGCAGCTGCTGGCCGCCGTGCTGGGCGGCGTACTGCTGTTCGTGGCCTCCCGCATGCCGGTGAAACTGCACCGGGCGCTGGCCTACCCGATCCTCGCCGCCGCCGTCTTCCTGATGGCCCTGGTGCAGGTGCCCGGGATAGGGATGGCGGTCAACGGCAACCAGAACTGGATCGCCCTGGGCGGTTCCTTCCAGGTCCAGCCCAGCGAGTTCGGCAAGCTCGCCCTGGTGCTGTGGGGCGCGGACCTGATCGCGCGCAAGCAGGAGAAGAGGCTGCTGACCCAGTGGAAGCACATGCTGGTGCCGCTGGTGCCGGTCGCCTTCCTGCTGCTCGGGCTGATCATGCTCGGTGGCGACATGGGTACCGCGATCATCCTCACGGCGATCCTGTTCGGCCTGCTGTGGCTCGCGGGGGCGCCCACCCGGCTGTTCGCCGGGGTGCTGACGATCGCGAGCCTGATCGGCGGCGTCCTCATCAAGACCAGCCCCAACCGGATGGCCCGGCTCGCCTGCATCGGCGCCACCCAGCCCAAGTCGGGGATCGCCGACTGCTGGCAGGCCGTGCACGGCATCTACGCCCTCGCCTCCGGCGGAATTTTCGGCTCCGGTCTCGGTGCGAGTGTGGAAAAATGGGGCCAACTCCCCGAAGCCCACACCGACTTCATCTTCGCGGTCACCGGTGAGGAACTGGGCCTGTCGGGGACGCTGTCGGTGCTCGCCCTGTTCGCGGCTCTAGGCTATGCGGGTATCCGCGTGGCCGGACGCACGGAGGACCCCTTCGTGAGGTACGCCGCGGGAGGCGTGACGACCTGGATCACCGCCCAAGCGGTGATCAACATCGGTGCGGTGCTCGGTCTGCTGCCGATCGCCGGCGTCCCCCTCCCGCTGTTCTCCTACGGAGGGTCCGCCCTGCTGCCGACCATGTTCGCCATCGGGCTGCTGATCGCCTTCGCACGTGACGAGCCCGCTGCGCGGGCGGCGCTTGCCATGCGGCAACCTCGCTTTGGTAGAAAGCGGGCGGGAGGCTCCGGCGGTGCGCGGGGGCCTCGGAGATGGAACACGATGCGACGGCGTGCCTCGGTGGCGCGTTCGTCCGGAGAGCGGTGAATTTCGGTGCATGTCGTACTCGCCGGTGGGGGGACCGCCGGCCACATCGAGCCCGCGCTCGCCCTCGCGGACGCCCTGCGCAGGCAGGACCCGACCGTGGGGATCACGGCCCTGGGCACGGAGCGCGGCCTGGAGACCCGGCTCGTCCCGGAGCGCGGCTACGAGCTGGCGCTGATCCCGGCGGTGCCGCTGCCCCGTAAGCCGACCCCCGAGCTGATCACCGTCCCGGGCCGGCTGCGCGGCACCATCAAGGCCGCCGAGCAGATCCTGGAGCGCACCAAGGCGGACGCGGTGGTCGGTTTCGGCGGTTACGTCGCCCTGCCCGGCTACCTGGCCGCCAAGCGCCTCGGCGTGCCCATCGTGATCCACGAGGCCAACGCCCGCCCGGGCCTGGCCAACAAGATCGGCTCGCGGTACGCGGCCCGGGTCGCCGTCTCCACGCCCGACAGCAAGCTGCGCGACGCGCGCTACATCGGCATCCCGCTGCGCCGTTCCATCGCCACCCTGGACCGTGCGGCCGCCCGCCCCGAGGCACGCCACCGCTTCGGCCTCGACCCGAACCTGCCCACGCTGCTCGTCTCCGGCGGCTCCCAGGGCGCCCGGCGCCTCAACGAGGTGGTCCAGCAGGTCGCTCCGTGGCTCCAGCAGGCCGGCATCCAGATCCTGCATGCGGTCGGCCCGAAGAACGAACTGCCGCGGGTGCACCAGATGCCGGGAATGCCCCCCTACATCCCGGTAAGTTACCTGGATCGGATGGATCTCGCGTACGCCGCGGCCGACATGATGCTCTGCCGCGCGGGCGCGATGACCGTCGCCGAACTCTCCGCCGTCGGACTCCCGGCCGCCTATGTCCCGCTGCCCATCGGCAACGGCGAACAGCGGCTCAACGCCCAGCCGGTGGTGAAGGCCGGCGGCGGGCTCCTCGTCGACGACGCGGAACTCACGCCCGAGTGGGTGCAGCAGAACGTCCTGCCCGTGCTCGCCGATCCGCACCGGCTGTACGAGATGTCCCGCGCGGCAAGCGAGTTCGGCCGCCGGGACGCCGACGAGCTGCTCGTCGGCATGGTGTACGAGGCGATCGCCTCGCGCCGTTAGGACCGTATGACGAAAGGGCAGTGAGCGTGGCCGGACCCTCCACCGCCGAGCGCGGTGAACGCCAGCAGGAGTCGTCCGGCCCGCCGCCCGTCCGCGGGCTCAGCAGACGGCGCCTTCGTACGATCGTCATCCTGGCCGCGCTCGCCGTGCTCCTCGGGGCCGGTGGCACCTGGGTGTTGTACGGATCGACATGGGTGCGCGTCGAGCACGTCTCGGTGTCCGGCACGCGCGTGCTGACCCCCGCCGAGGTGCTGGACGCGGCGGCCGTACCGGTCGGGGCGCCGATGATTTCGGTCGACACGGACGGCATCGAAGCCCGACTTCGCCGGAAACTGCCCCGAATTGACACGGTTGATGTGGTCCGTGCGTGGCCCCATGGAATCGGCCTGAAAGTGACCGAGCGCACTCCGGTTCTGCTGAGCCGAAATGGCCGGGACTTCGTCGAAATCGACCACGAAGGTGTCCGGTTCGCCACGGTTTCGCAGGCACCGAATGGCGTTCCGGCACTGGAATTGTCCGTCCCCCGCACCGGTTCCGCCGCCGCGAGCTTCCGGCGCTTCGGCGCCGACCGGCTGGTGCGCGAGGCGGTCCGGGTCGCGGGCGAACTGCCGGCCGCCGTGGCGGCGGACACCCGGACCGTCCAAGTCCGTTCCTACGACGCCATCTCGCTGGAGTTGGCCGACGGCCGCACGGTCGCGTGGGGCAGCAGCGAGAACGGCCGGGCCAAGGCACGGACCCTCGCAGCTCTCATGAAAGCAGCTCCCGGCGCGCGGCACTTCGACGTCAGCGTTCCCACCGCCCCTGCGTCATCGGGGAGTTGACGCGCATCAGTGCAGGCCAGCACCCTGGTTGGGCACTGCTATGGCTGATCACATAGGGTGAAAAGAAAAACGGGAGGTTCGGCGTGTTCGTTGAACGGGCGCCACTTGTCGACTTAGTGTCCTGTTCAGAAGACTCCAGGGAACAGACACACTGGTAACCCTAAACTTCAGGGTTAGGGTTCGGGTCGGCGTTACGGACCGTCCCATTCGGCATCCGTCGTCCCGGCGCGGGGCACCGCACGGCGGCGACAACGTAATTCGAGGCGAGAGGCCTTCGACGTGGCAGCACCGCAGAACTACCTCGCAGTCATCAAGGTCATCGGTGTCGGCGGCGGTGGTGTCAATGCCATCAACCGGATGATCGAGGTCGGTCTCAAGGGTGTCGAGTTCATCGCCATCAACACCGACGCACAGGCGCTGTTGATGAGCGACGCCGACGTCAAGCTCGACGTCGGCCGCGAACTCACCCGCGGACTCGGCGCCGGAGCCAACCCGGCCGTCGGCCGCAAGGCCGCCGAGGACCACCGCGAGGAGATCGAGGAGGTCCTCAAGGGGGCCGACATGGTCTTCGTGACGGCCGGTGAAGGCGGCGGCACCGGCACCGGCGGCGCGCCCGTCGTGGCCAACATCGCGCGCTCGCTGGGCGCCCTGACCATCGGCGTGGTGACGCGCCCGTTCACCTTCGAGGGACGGCGCCGCGCGAACCAGGCCGAGGACGGCATCGCCGAACTGCGCGAAGAGGTCGACACCCTCATCGTCATCCCCAACGACCGGCTGCTGTCCATCTCGGACCGCCAGGTCTCGGTCCTGGACGCCTTCAAGTCCGCCGACCAGGTCCTGCTCTCCGGTGTCCAGGGCATCACCGACCTCATCACCACCCCCGGCCTGATCAACCTCGACTTCGCCGATGTGAAGTCGGTCATGTCCGAGGCCGGTTCGGCCCTCATGGGCATCGGCTCGGCCCGCGGCGACGACCGTGCGGTGGCCGCGGCCGAGATGGCCATCTCCTCGCCGCTGCTGGAGGCGTCCATCGACGGCGCCCGCGGCGTGCTGCTCTCCATCTCCGGCGGCTCCGACCTGGGCCTGTTCGAGATCAACGAGGCCGCCCAGCTGGTCAGCGAGGCCGCCCACCCCGAGGCCAACATCATCTTCGGCGCGGTCATCGACGACGCCCTCGGCGACGAGGTCCGGGTCACCGTGATCGCGGCCGGCTTCGACGGCGGCCAGCCCCCGGCCCGCCGGGACAACGTCCTCGGTTCGGCCTCGGCGGGCTCCCGCCGCGACGAGCCCGCTCCGTCCCGGCCGAGCGAGCCCAGCCGTCCGTCCTTCGGCTCGCTGGGCAGCGTCAAGCCCAAGGAGGAGCCGGAGCCGGCGCCCGAGCCGGTGGCCGACATCCCGGCCGCCCCGCCGGTGACGCCGGCGCCCCGCACCTCCTACGCGGACAGCGCGGCCGAGGAGCTGGACGTGCCGGACTTCCTCAAGTGATAGGAACGCGCGAGGGCGTGAGCGGCGCGCACTTCGCCTTCACCGACCGGTGGGGCGGGGTGAGCGCCGCTCCGTATGAGGAGCTGAACCTCGGCGGCGCGGTGGGCGACGACCCGGAGTCCGTACGGGCCAACCGGGACATCGCGGCCAAGTCGCTCGGCCTCGATCCGGGCCGGGTCGTCTGGATGAACCAGGTGCACGGCGCCGACGTGGCCGTCGTGGACGAGCCCTGGGGAGAGCGGCCGGTGCCGGAGGTCGACGCGATCGTGACCGCCCGCCGCGGACTCGCCCTCGCCGTCCTCACCGCCGACTGCGTGCCGGTACTGCTGGCCGATCCCGTCGCCGGGGTCGTGGCGGCGGCGCACGCGGGCCGGCCCGGCATGGTCAGGGGCGTCGTCCCGGCCGCCGTACGGGCCATGGCCGAACTCGGCGCGGAGCCGGGCCGGATCGTCGCCCGCACGGGCCCGGCCGTGTGCGGGCGGTGCTACGAGGTGCCGGAGGCGATGCGCGCCGAGGTGGCGGCCGTCGAGCCGGCGGCGCACGCTGAGACGGGCTGGGGTACGCCGGCGGTCGACGTGAGCGCCGGGGTGCACGCGCAGCTCGACCGGCTCGGGGTGTGCGACCGGGCGCAGTCGCCGGAGTGCACGCTGGAGTCGGGCGACCACTTCTCGTACCGCCGCGACCGCACCACCGGGCGGCTCGCGGGCTATGTCTGGCTGGACTGATGGGGCATGACGGACCGTAAGACCGAACTCGCCGCAAACCTGGCGAAAGTGGAGGAGCGCATCGCCGCCGCGTGTGTGGCGGCCGGGCGCGAGCGGGAGGAGGTGACCCTGATCGTGGTCACCAAGACCTACCCGGCGAGCGATGTGCGGATCCTGTCGGAACTCGGTGTGCGCCATGTCGCCGAGAACCGTGACCAGGACGCGGCGCCGAAGGCCGCGGCATGTGCGGACCTGCCCCTCAAATGGCACTTTGTCGGTCAGTTGCAGACCAACAAAGTCCGTTCCGTGGTCGGTTACGCGGATGTCGTGCAGTCCGTGGACCGTCCCAGGCTCGTCACGGCCCTGTCGAAGGAGGCCGTGCGGGCGGGGCGCGAGGTGGGCTGCCTCGTCCAGGTGGCGCTGGACGCGGGGGCGAGCGGCAGGGGCGAGCGTGGAGGCGTCGCCCCGGACGGAATCGAAGAGTTGGCCGACCTCATCGGCGAGGCTCCGGGACTGCGGCTCGACGGGCTGATGACCGTCGCTCCGCTCACCGGGGAGTACGCGGGACGCGAACAGGCGGCGTTTGAACGGCTCGTGGATTTGTCGACTGACCTGCGCCGAGCCCATCCGGCTGCAACCATGGTGTCAGCAGGGATGAGTGCGGACCTCGAACAGGCCGTGGCCGCCGGGGCGACACATGTGCGCGTCGGCACTGCGGTACTCGGAGTCCGCCCTAGGCTCGGGTAACGTCGCCAAGAAGTCGGACCACAGCAGAAAATATGGTCAATGCCCATTGAAAGCGGGCACAACGACCTCGTGGATCGCGGGCACTTGGCAGTCGTCAGCCGATCCACCACAGAGCGGAGGACTCAGAGCATGGCCGGCGCGATGCGCAAGATGGCGGTCTACCTCGGCCTCGTGGAGGACGATGGGTACGACGGCCGCGGATTCGACCCCGACGACGACTTCGAGCCCGAGTTGGACCCGGAACCCGAGCGGGATCACCGACGGCATGAATCTTCACACCAATCGCACGGCGCACATCAGTCCCAAAGGGACGAAGAGGTGCGAATCGTGCAACCGCCCGCGCCGCGCGAGCCGGTGGCCCGTTCGACTGCACTCGCCGCGGAATCCGGACGTCCGGCGCGGATCGCGCCCGTGGCATCCATCACACAAGAACGTCAGTCCCTCGAGAAGAACGCACCGGTGATCATGCCCAAGGTTGTGTCCGAGCGAGAGCCTTACCGGATCACCACGCTTCACCCCCGGACCTACAACGAGGCCCGTACCATCGGGGAACACTTCCGTGAGGGCACCCCGGTGATCATGAATCTGACTGAGATGGATGACACAGACGCGAAGCGACTTGTCGACTTTGCGGCCGGTTTGGTGTTTGGTCTTCACGGCAGCATCGAGCGGGTGACGCAGAAGGTGTTCCTGTTGTCTCCTGCTAACGTCGATGTCACGGCGGAGGACAAGGCCCGCATCGCAGAGGGCGGGTTCTTCAACCAGAGCTGAGACGCAACAACCGGATCGAGGCTCGGAAGAGCATGGAACAGGGGAGAGGGAAGCGCAGGCCATGAGCGTGTTCGTCACGGTGGTCCACACCGCGCTGCTGGTGTTCCTCGCCGTGCTCATCTTCCGGCTGGTCATGGATTACGTGTTCCAGTTCGCCCGCTCGTGGCAACCCGGCAAGGCGATGGTGGTCGTACTGGAGGCCACCTACACTGTCACCGATCCACCGCTGAAGCTTCTGCGGCGGTTCATCCCGCCGCTGCGTCTCGGGGGCGTGGCGCTCGACCTGTCCTTCTTCGTACTGATGATCATCGTCTACATCCTCCTCTCCATCACGGGGAGCTTCATGTGATGAGGGTGGACGATACGGTCTTGCCGACTGCCGATGACTACGTTGAGGTGAAGAGATGCCGTTGACCCCCGAGGACGTGCGGAACAAGCAGTTCACGACCGTCCGCCTCCGAGAAGGCTATGACGAGGACGAGGTCGATGCCTTCCTCGACGAGGTCGAAGCCGAACTGACCCGTCTGCTTCGCGAGAACGAGGACCTGCGCGCCAAGCTGGCCGCGGCGACCCGTGCGGCCGCGCAGAACCAGCAGAACATGCGCAAGGGCCCGCCGGAGCAGGACCAGCAGCCGCACCCGCAGCAGCAGGGCATGCCTCAGCAGGGCATGCGAGGTCCCGGCGCTCCGGTGCCCGCCGGCATATCGGGCCCGCCGCAGCAGCAGATGGGCGGCCCCATGGGTGGCCCGCCCCAGCTGCCGAGCGGCGCCCCGCAGCTGCCCGCCGGTCCCGGCGGTCAGGGCGGCCCGCAGGGTCCCGGCCCGATGGGTCAGGGTCCCATGGGCCAGGGTCCGATGGGTCAGGGTCCCATGGGCCAGGGTCCGATGGGCCAGGGTCCGATGGGCCAGGGTCCGATGGGCGGCCAGCCGCCCATGCAGCAGATGGGTGGCCCGATGGGCGGCCCCATGGGCGGTCCGATGGGCGGCCCCGGTCAGGGCCCCGGCGGCGACAGCGCCGCCCGAGTCCTCTCGCTGGCCCAGCAGACCGCCGACCAGGCGATCGCCGAGGCCC
Organism: Streptomyces sp. NPDC054783; assembly: GCF_053611725.1. NCBI lineage: Bacteria > Bacillati > Actinomycetota > Actinomycetes > Kitasatosporales > Streptomycetaceae > Streptomyces > Streptomyces sp. NPDC054783. The sequence goes on from NZ_JBSHAY010000013.1 coordinate 93,088, forward strand.
GCTCCGAGGCCAACAAGATCGTCGGTGAGGCCCGCAGCCGCGCCGAGGGTCTGGAGCGTGACGCCCGTGCCAAGGCCGACGCCCTGGAACGGGACGCGCAGGAGAAGCACCGCGTCGCGATGGGCTCTCTGGAGTCCGCCCGCGCCACGCTGGAGCGCAAGGTCGAGGACCTGCGCGGCTTCGAGCGCGAGTACCGCACGCGCCTGAAGTCGTACCTCGAGTCCCAGCTGCGCCAGCTGGAGACCCAGGCCGACGACTCCCTGGCCCCGCCGCGCACCCCGGCCGCCGCGTCCCTGCCGCCGTCCCCGGCGCCCTCCATGGCACCGGCCGGCGCGAGCGCCCCGTCCTACGGCGGCAACCAGACGATGGGCGGCAACTCCGCTCCGTCCGCCCCGTCGTACGGCGGCCAGCAGCAGATGACGCCGGCCATGACCCAGCCGATGGCGCCGGTCCGCCCGCAGGGCCCGTCCCCGATGGGTCAGGCACCCTCGCCGATGCGCGGGTTCCTGATCGACGAGGACGACAACTGAGCACCGGGCACTAGTACGACAACGGCGTCGGCAGCGCTCAACAAGGGCGGGCCCTCTGGACTTCGGTCCCGGGGGCCCGCCCTTTTTACGCGGGTTGACGGAGGTGTCGGCGGCGGGTTGCAGCGTGCGGGGCCATGGGAGAACAGACGTACTACGGCTTCGAGCGCGCGGACGCCGAGACGCTGCACCGCCGACAGGTGTGGGCGGGCGAGGTCCGGACGCAGCTCGCGGCGGCGGGGCCGCCGGTGCAGGCGGAGCACATGGACGTGGCGGTGAGCGGCGGCGTCGAGGTGACCGCCGATCCCGGAGCCGACGAGGCGGGCGGCGTGTACGTCGGCCGGCACCCGGCGCCCGCGCTGCGGACGGCCTCGATGCGGGCCGCGCAACGGCAGGACGCCCAGGACCCGGCGCTGCGGTACAGCGGCGCGGTCGGCGGCGCGACGATGGCCGCGATCCGGGACATCCTCACGGCAGGGGGGCACGGCGGGGGAGCGCCGCCCGAACGACCTGGTGCCTGAGCAGCTGTACGTACTACGCCCCCACCAGAGCCGCTGCTGCGACGGCTGGGCGTCGACGTCCTGCCCGGCACGGGCGAGGGCGGTGGCCTCCGACCGAACCCATGAGGGAAGGGCCCGGCCTCCTCACCTTCCGTTCTAGTGGTTGTCGCAACACCCCAGTTCAGGGGATGCGATGGACTTCGAGGTCCGGAAGGTGCGGAGCCCTCAGGGCCGCGAGAAGCTCTCTGTTGAGCGGGCCGCATACTTCCAGCTCATGCAGCAGGGTGTGAGCAACGAGGAAGCGTGCCGGATCGTCGGGGTGAACTCGAAGACCGGCAGGCGCTGGCGCAACGGCCGTAGACCGTCCGGTCTGAACAAGGCGGCACCACCGGTTCGTCCGGTGGTGCCGCCTTCAGGCGGCACCACCACCGACGTCCCGGTCTACTTCTGTGACCCTGCCAGTCCCTGGCAGCGCGGCTCGAACGAGAACACCAACGGCCTGCTGCGGCAGTACTTCCCCAAAGGCACCGACCTTTCGGTCCACACCCGCGAGCACCTGTCGGCCGTCGCCGCCGAACTCAACGGCCGCCCACGCAAAACGCTCGGCTGGGAGACCCCAGCCGAGCGCCTGCATAAACTGCTCGCGGCCTGATCAACACGACCCCGTGTTGCGACGATCTCTAGAAACCGCCCACCGGAGACCGGGCCCTTTCTCGAACCGCTCGGCGCTTACGCCTTCCGCAGCCGGAACGTGAGAGACAGCCCCTCGTCGGTGAACGGCTCACCAAAGCCGTCGTCGCCCTCACCCTGCCCGAAGTCGGTCGACAAGACCTCCTCGGCGATCAACTCGCTGTGCTCAGCCAGCGCGGCGACCACCGCGGGGTCGGTCGACACCCAGCGCAGCGCGATCCGGTCGGCCACGTCCAGACCGCTGTTCTTGCGGGCCTCCTGGATCAGCCGGATCGCGTCACGGGCGAGGCCCGCCTGCCGCAGCTCCTCGGTGATCTCCAGGTCCAGCGCCACCGTGGCACCGGAGTCGGAGGCCACCGACCAGCCCTCGCGCGGGGTCTCGGTGATGATCACCTCGTCGGGAGCGAGGGTTACCGTCTCGCCGTCGACCTCCACCGAGGCCGTGCCCGCACGCAGCGCGAGGGACAGCGCGGCCGCGTCGGCAGCGGCGATCGCCCTGGCCACGTCCTGCACCCGCTTGCCGAACCGCTTGCCCAGCGCGCGGAAGTTGGCCTTGGCGGTGGTGTCCACCAGGCTGCCGCCCACCTCGGAGAGCGAGGCCAGCGAGGAGACGTTCAGTTCCTCGGTGATCTGCGTGTGCAGCCCGGGGTCCAGGGACTCGAAGCCGGTCGCGGCGATCAGCGCGCGGGACAGCGGCTGACGCGTCTTGACGCCCGACTCCGCGCGCGTGGCGCGGCCCAGCTCCACCAGCCGGCGGACCAGGACCATCTGCTGCGACAGCTCGGGGTCGATGGAGGACAGGTCCGCCTCCGGCCAGGAGGCCAGGTGCACGGACTCCGGCACGCCCGGGGTCACCGGCACGATCAGGTCCTGCCACACCCGCTCGGTGATGAACGGGGTGATCGGCGCCATCAGCCTGGTGACCGTCTCCAGCACCTCGTGCAGCGTGCGCAGCGCGGCCTTGTCGCCCTGCCAGAAGCGGCGCCGGGAACGGCGGACGTACCAGTTGGACAGGTCGTCGACGAACGCGGACAGCAGCTTGCCGGCGCGCTGGGTGTCGTACGCCTCCAGCGCCTGCGTCACCTGGTCGGTCAGCGCGTGCAGCTCCGACAGCAGCCAGCGGTCCAGCACCGGGCGCTCGGCCGGGGCCGGGTCGGCCGCGCTGGGCGCCCACTGGGACGTACGGGCGTACAGCGCCTGGAAGGCCACCGTGTTCCAGTACGTCAGCAGCGTCTTGCGGACGACCTCCTGGATGGTGCCGTGGCCGACCCGGCGGGCCGCCCACGGGGAGCCGCCGGCCGCCATGAACCAGCGCACCGCGTCCGCGCCGTGCTGGTCCATGAGCGGGATCGGCTGCAGGATGTTGCCCAGGTGCTTGGACATCTTGCGGCCGTCCTCGGCGAGGATGTGACCCAGGCAGACGACGTTCTCGTACGACGTCTTGTCGAAGACGAGCGTGCCGACGGCCATCAGCGTGTAGAACCAGCCGCGGGTCTGGTCGATCGCCTCGGAGATGAACTGCGCCGGGTAGCGGCTCTCGAACAGCTCCTTGTTCTTGTACGGGTAGCCCCACTGCGCGAACGGCATCGAACCCGAGTCGTACCAGGCGTCGATGACCTCCGGCACGCGCGTGGCCGTCTTGCCGCAGCCGTCGTGCCGGCAGGCGAAGGTGACCTCGTCGATGTACGGCCGGTGCGGGTCGAGACCGGACTGGTCGGTGCCGGTCAGCTCGGTCAGCTCCGCGCGGGAGCCGACGCAGGTGAGGTGGTCGTCCTCGCAGCGCCAGATCGGCAGTGGGGTGCCCCAGTAGCGGTTGCGGGACAGCGCCCAGTCGATGTTGTTGTTCAGCCAGTCCCCGAAGCGGCCGTGCTTGACCGTGTCCGGGAACCAGTTGGTCTTCTCGTTCTCCTGGATGAGGCGGTCCTTGATCGCCGTGGTGCGGATGTACCAGGAGGGCTGCGCGTAGTAGAGCAGCGCGGTGTGGCAGCGCCAGCAGTGCGGGTAGCTGTGCTCGTACGCGACGTGCTTGAAGAGGAGGCCGCGCTGCTGCAGGTCCGCGGTGAGCTGTTCGTCCGCCTTCTTGAAGAAGACGCCGCCGACCAGCGGGACCTCCTCCTCGAAGGTGCCGTCCGGGCGGACCGGGTTCACCACCGGCAGGCCGTACGCCCGGCAGACCTTGAGGTCGTCCTCACCGAAGGCGGGGGACTGGTGGACCAGACCCGTACCGTCCTCGGTGGTCACGTAGTCGGCGTTCACCACGTAGTGGGCCGGCTCCGGGAACTCCACGAGCTCGAACGGACGTTGATACGTCCAGCGCTCCATCTCGGCGCCGGTGAAGGTCTGGCCCGTGCTCTCCCAGCCCTCGCCGAGCGCCTTGGCGAGCAGCGGCTCGGCGACGACGAGCTTCTCCTCGCCGTTGGTCGCGACGACGTAGGTGACCTCGGGGTGCGCGGCGACCGCCGTGTTGGACACCAGGGTCCAGGGGGTCGTCGTCCACACCAGGAGCGCGGCCTCGCCGGCGAGCGGACCGGAGGTGAGCGGGAAACGGACGTACACGGAGGGGTCCACGACCGTCTCGTAGCCCTGCGCCAGCTCGTGGTCGGACAGGCCGGTGCCACACCGCGGGCACCAGGGCGCGACCCGGTGGTCCTGGACGAGGAGGCCCTTGCCGAAGATCTCCTTCAGCGACCACCAGACGGACTCCACGTACTCGGGGTCCATGGTCCGGTAGGCGTCGTCCAGGTCGACCCAGTAGCCCATGCGGGTCGTCAGCTCGGCGAAGGCGTCGGTGTGCCGGGTCACGGACTCGCGGCACTTGGCGTTGAACTCGGCGATGCCGTACGCCTCGATGTCCTGCTTGCCGGAGAAGCCCAGCTCCTTCTCGACGGCCAGCTCGACGGGCAGGCCGTGGCAGTCCCAGCCGGCCTTGCGGGCCACGTGGTAGCCGCGCATGGTGCGGAAGCGCGGGAAGACGTCCTTGAAGACGCGCGCCTCGATGTGGTGGGCGCCGGGCATGCCGTTGGCGGTGGGCGGGCCTTCGTAGAACACCCACTCCGGTCGGCCCTCGGACTGCTCCAGGCTCTTGGCGAAGATCTTCTGCTCGCGCCAGAAGTCGAGCACGGCGTGCTCAAGAGCGGGCAGGTCGACCTGTGCGGGCACCTGGCGGTACGTCGGCGCTGTCATCTGCGAGCATCCTCCAACGGACTTGCTGCCTTCCGTCGGAGGGACGAGAGCCTTCGATCCTGTCTACGCCGTGTGCGGCGCGCTCCCGCGGTACCACCCTCCTTGGCTCTCCGTCGCGCCGTACGCGCCGGTGAGCCCCCTCATTGGGGTCGCGAAGCCGGTTCTACTCGCCTGGCCTGCTGGCTGCGGCTTTCTTCCGGCGGCTCCGGGGTGATCTTCACGTCGCGCTCGCCCCCGGGCTCACACCGTCCCCGGGTCGCTCTGGGCTGCGTACGCCGCTACTCGTCCCCATCCACGCTTTTCGCTCCGCCCAGTGTACGGCGCCGCGCGGACAGCGGCCGACCGGTTTTCCGCGCGGTGCGCCCGCCGCCCGCGTGAGGGGCCGGGATGACCCGAATGGCCAGGGGGCAGGCGTACGGGTCCGCGCAGGCCGGGCGCGGCGGATTACCCGGCGGGGAGCTGGGCACAACGGATGCAGGCCCGCTGCGCGGGGGGTGCGGGCGGGCGAATCGGGCGGTGTGCCCCGTTGCCGCGGGACTCAAGTCGATTTATCGTCCCAGCACGATTCGCGAGCAACATCACAGTACGTGAAGGGGTCGCGGCAATGGTGGCGAAAAGGACCGCCGTACAGCAGCCGGCGACCGGTCGGCGCGGGGGCGCGGCCGTCTCCGGAGCTGCGGCTGCCTCCGGCGGCGAGGCCAAGGGAGCGGGCGGGACGAAGAGGTCCACCGGAGGGAGGGACGCGGAGCCGGCCGCGAGGAATGCGGTGCCGAGAGAGCCGACCGCGAAGGAGCCCGCCGGCAGGAGGACAGCAGCGAAGGAGCCGGCCGCCGAAGAGAAGGCTGCCAGGAAGTCCGCGGCCAGGGTGACGACGGCCGAGGAGGAGGCGGCCGGCAGGAAGACGGCTGCCACGAGGACGGCCGCCGGGAAGACGGCTGCCAAGAAGTCCACGCCAAAGACGTCCACGACCAAGGAGCCGGCTGCCAAGAAGGCGGCCGCGAAGGAAGAAACGGCACCGAAGAAGGCCGTCGCCAAGAAAACGGCCGGTACTGCCGGGAAGGCGGCCGGTAAGGAGACCGCCGCCAAGGAGAAGCCGGGCACGAAGGCCGCCGCCAAGGAGATCACGAAGGCCGCCGCCAAGAAGACGTCGGCCGAAAAGGCGGTCGCCGGTGACGTGGCCGAGGCGGCCCCGAAGAAGGCGGTGGCCAAGAAGGCCGGCGGGAAGAAGCCGGCGGCGAAGGGAGCGGTGCAGGAGACGGCCGTCAAGAAGGCGTCGGCCGGGAAGGCCGGCGGCAGGAAGGCGGCCGCGGGAGGCGTCTCCGCGGAGGCGGCCGACACGAGCAGGGCCAAGAAAGCGGGCGCGGCGCGGGCCGCGAAGCAGACGGGAGCCACGACAGTGGTTGCGAAGAAGACTCCTGGCACGGCCACGGCGGAGACCGCCGTTCCCAAGGCACGGGTCGCCGCGGCGGAGCCCGGCGAGCTGGCGGTGCGCCCCGGCGAGGACCCCTGGACCCCGGAAGAGGTCGCCGAGGCCCGTGCCGAGCTACTGTCCGAGGTGGAGCGGCTGCGCGCCGAGATCAGCTCTTCCGAGGCGTCCCTCGCGGGCCTGATGCGGGACTCCGGGGACGGCGCGGGAGACGACCAGGCCGACACCGGCACCAAGAACATCACGCGCGAGCACGAGCTGGCGCTCGCCGCCAACGCGCGCGAGATGCTGGTCCAGAACGAGCACGCACTGGAGCGGCTGGACGCGGGTACCTACGGCCTGTGCGAGAACTGCGGCAACCCCATCGGCAAGGCCCGGATGCAGGCCTTCCCCCGGGCCACGCTGTGCGTCGAGTGCAAGCAGAAGCAGGAACGCCGCTCCTGACTGTGCGGGGCGGTGCCGTAGTCTCGTCCTCAGCCAGGCACCTAGGTTGAGGGACTCACGTGGCAGAGGCGGAGCGCATCATCGGTACGCCGGACACCCCGGATGACGGCGAGCAGGCGGCGGCCGGAGCGGCCGCCCGGTCCGGCGCGCCCGCCCCGGCCCCCGCGTCCGGCACGGGCGAGCAGCAGGCCCAGCCGCGGGGCCCGCGTGGGCGCCGGATCGCCCTGCTGTTCGCGGTGGCCGCGTTCGCGTACTCCCTCGACCTGATCAGCAAGCTGCTGGTGGTCGCCAAGCTGGAGGGCCGCGAGCCGATCAGGCTCGTCGGTGACTGGCTGGAGCTGAACGCCACCCGCAACCCGGGCGCGGCCTTCGGCTTCGGCGCGGCCTTCACGATCATCTTCACCCTGATCGCCGCGGCCGTGATCGTGGTGATCATCCGCCTGGCCCGCAAGCTCTACAGCTATCCCTGGGCCATCGCGCTCGGCCTGCTGCTCGGCGGCGCCCTCGGCAACCTCACCGACCGCATCTTCCGGTCGCCCGGGGTATTCGAGGGCAAGGTCGTGGACTTCATCGCGCCCAAGGGCTTCGCCGTGTTCAACCTGGCCGACTCGGCCATCGTGTGCGGCGGCATCCTGATCGTCCTACTGTCCTTCCGGGGCCTGGATCCGGACGGCACGGTCCACAAGGACTGAGACCGCCCCCGTCCACAGGCGGTTTTCCACAGGCTCGTGAGGGCCGGTTCCACCCGTCCGGCATACTCGACGGGTGAGCACGCTTCCCGAGATCCGTACCCTGCCCGTGCCCGACGGCCTGGAGGGCGAGCGCGTCGACGCCGCCATCTCCCGCATGTTCGGCTTCTCCCGCACCAAGGCGGCGGAGCTGGCCGCGGCCGGCAAGGTCCAGGTGGACGGCTCGGTGGTCGGCAAGTCCGAGCGCGTGAGCGGCGGCGCCTGGCTCGAGGTCGAGATGCCGCAGGCGCCCGCGCCGGTGCAGGTGGTCGCCGAGCCGGTCGAGGGCATGGAGATCGTCCACGACGACGAGGACGTGGTCGTGATCGTCAAGCCGGTCGGCGTGGCCGCGCATCCGTCGCCGGGCTGGAGCGGCCCGACCGTCATCGGCGGTCTCGCCGCCGCCGGGTACCGGATCTCCACCTCCGGCGCCGCCGAGCGCCAGGGCATCGTGCACCGCCTGGACGTCGGCACCTCCGGCCTGATGGTGGTCGCCAAGTCGGAGCGGGCGTACACCTCGCTCAAGCGCCAGTTCAAGGAGCGCACGGTCGACAAGCGCTACCACACCCTGGTCCAGGGCCACCCGGACCCGACGAGCGGCACCATCGACGCGCCCATCGGCCGCCACCCGAACCACGACTACAAGTGGGCGGTCACGGCCGACGGCAAGCCCTCCGTCACGCACTACGACCTCATCGAGGCCTTCCGCGCCGCCTCCCTGCTGGACGTGAAGCTGGAGACCGGCCGCACCCACCAGATCCGCGTCCACATGTCCGCCCACCGCCACCCCTGCGTCGGTGACCTCACCTACGGTGCCGACCCGACCCTCGCCAAGCGGCTGCGACTGACCCGCCAGTGGCTGCACGCCGTGCGCCTCGGCTTCGAGCACCCCGGGGACGGCCAGTGGGCGGAGTTCGAGAGCGCCTACCCAGAGGACCTGCAGAAGGCCCTCGACCAGGTCCGCGAGGAGACGTACGCGTGAGCGCGCCGTACACCGTCCGGCTCGCCGAGGACCCCGCCGACCGCGAGGCCTGCTTCGCGGTCCGCAAGGAGGTCTTCGTCGTCGAACAGGGCGTCGACGAAACCATCGAGTACGACGCCCACGACGCGGTCGCCGTGCATGTGCTGGCGATCCGCGAGGACGGTGTGCCGCTCGGCACCGGCCGGCTGCTGCACGGCGAGGCCGCGGCGGCGAAGACCGGCGCGGACGCCTCGGTGGGCTCCCTGGGGCGGCTCGCCGTCGTCCGCGAGGCCCGCGGGCTCGGCGTCGGCGTGGCCCTGGTGCGGGCCATCGAGGACGCGGCACGCGCGCGTGGCCTCACCGCGGTGGACCTGCACGCACAGACCCACGCGCTCGGCTTCTACGAGCGGCTCGGCTACGCGGCGTACGGCCCGGAGTTCCCGGACGCCGGCATCCCGCACCGGGCGATGCGCCGCGCCCAGTAGGCCTTCGCGTCGCGCCGCCTCGGCGGCGGGCGTTGCCGCCGGTCGGATGGCAGGCTTGAGGCCTGCTGTGTGATCGTCGACCCCGGAGCACCGGCCGTGGATCAGTTGGCTCTGTTGTTCGTCCTGCTGCTCGGGGCCCTGGTGAGCGTCCCGGTGGGGGACCGGTTCAAGGTGCCGGCGCCGGTGCTGATGACCCTGTTCGGCGGTGCTCTCGCGGTGGCCGACTTCGTGCCCAACGTGAACATCCCGCCCGAGCTGATCCTGCCCGGGCTGCTTCCGCCGCTGCTCTACGCCGCCGTACGGCGCACCTCCTGGCGGCAGTTCGCGGCCAACCTCCGCCCGATCCTCCTGCTGGCCGTCGCGTTGGTGTTCGTCACGATGGTGTGCGTGGCGTTCGTCGCCAACGCGATCGTGCCGGGGCTGCCGATCGCCGCCGCCTTCGCGCTCGGCGCGCTGATCGCCCCGCCCGACCCGGTCGCCGCGACCAGCGTCGCCGGGCAGCTCGGGCTGCCGCGCCGCCTGGTGTCGATCCTGGAGGGCGAGGGGCTCTTCAACGACGTCACCGCCATCGTGCTGTACCACGTGGCGATCGCCGCGGTCGTGACCGGCTCGTTCTCCGCGTGGCAGGCCGGCCTCGACCTCGTGCTGTCCGCCGTCGTCGCGCTGGCCGTGGGTCTGGGGCTCGGCTGGGGCGCGAACAAGGTCATGGACCTGCTGGGCGATCCGACCCTGCAGATCGGCATGACCCTGCTGGTGCCGTACGCCTCCTATGTGCTCGCGGAGAAGCTGCACGGCTCGGGGGTGCTTGCGGTGCTCACCACGGCGCTGTTCCTCGCCGAGTACGCAACGGACGCCGATGACGTGATGACCCGGCTGGCCGGGCACACCTTCTGGGACATCATCGACACCCTGGTCACCGGGGTGGCGTTCGGGCTCATCGGCCTGGAGCTGCACAACGCCATCCGCACGGCCCAGGGGCGCTGGGGCGAGCTGCTGGGCTGGGCCACCACCGTGGCGGGCGTGGTGATCGTCGTACGGCTGGTGTGGCTGCTGCCGGCGACCTGGCTGACCAAGCGGCTGCACGCGCGGCGGGACTACGACGAGGAGATCCCGGTCAGCTGGCGGGAGACCGTCGTGATGTGGTGGTCCGGAATGCGCGGGGTGGCCTCGGTGGCGCTGGCGCTGGCCATCCCGCTGAGGACCGACGCCGGCTTCCCGTTCCCCGACCGGGACGAGATCGTCTTCGTCGCCTTCGGGGTCATCATCGTCACGCTGGTCCTGCAGGGGCTCACACTGCCGTCCCTCGTGCGGCGGCTCGGTGTGCGGGCCGACTCCGAGCGGGAGAAGGAGTTCGAGAAGGAGCTGGCGGTGCGGGCCGCGAAGGCGGCCAAGCGCAGGCTGCGGGAGATCGAGCAGGTGGAGGACCTGCCCGAGGACCTGTTCGAGCAGATGCTGCGGCGGGCCTTCGACATCGGGATCCGGATCAGTCCCGACATGGGGGAGGAGGAGCGGCGCGAGGCGCAGCACCAGCGGGTCAGGCGGCTGCGGCGGGTCCGGAACATCCAGAACGAGATGCTGAGCGCGGCGCGGCACGAGGTCCTGGCGGCGCGGAGCGAGCCGGGGGCGGATCCGGAGATCGTGGACCGGGTGCTCAGGCATCTCGATGTGCGCAGTCTGCGGTGACCCCCTGTGGATGAACGGCCCCTGTGGATGAACGGCCGCAGTGCGCAAATAGTCGTACAAACATGCCGAACCTGTGGATGAATCCCGGCACCTTCGGCGGTTCGCTCCTACCCTCGGATCATGACTCGCAACATCGTGATCAGTGGTGGCGGTACGGGCATCGGGCTGGCGGCGGCGCAGACGTTCGCGGCGGACGGCGACCGGGTGCTGTTGCTGGGGCGGCGCGCGGAGATGCTGGGGAAGGCCGCGGTGCCCGGGGCGCTCACCTGTGCGGCAGACCTCTCCGAGCCCGATCAGGTACGGCGTGTGGCCCGGTTCGTCGCCGACGAGCTCGGCACGGTGGACGTTCTCGTGCACGGTGCGGGCGGCGCAGGGCAGCTGGAGGCGCCGGCCGACAGCGACGACCCGCTGGACCGGGTGGCCCACGACTGGACCGTCAACTTCCGGCAGAACGCGCTGACGGCCGCGCTCCTCACCGAGGCGCTGAAGGACCGCCTCGCCGAGCCCGGCGGACGGGTGCTGTTCATCTCGTCCATCGCCGCCTACCGGGGTTCGGGCAGCGGCGCCTACGCGGCGGCCAAGGCCGGGCTGCATCCCTACGCTCACGACCTGGCCCGGCAGCTGGGACCGCGCGGCATCACCGTGAACGTGGTCGCGCCGGGGTTCGTCGAGGACACCGAGTTCTTCGGGGACACCATGGACGAGGCCCGGCGGGCACGGCTCATCGCCGACACGCTCACCGGCCGCGCCGGGATACCGGGAGACGTGGCCGCGACCCTGCACTGGCTGGCCTCGCCCGGCGCCGCGCACGTCACCTCACAGGTCATCCAGGTCAACGGCGGTGCGGAGCGCGGTCACTGACGGGCTCCGCGGGGGCCGCACCGCGTCGGCGGTGTTGACCCGGGGCAGCGCGTAGGGGTGCTCCGCCGCCAGCCAGGTGATCATCTGCTCGCGGACGGTGACCCGTATCGTCCAGATGTCGTCGGAGTCCTTCGCGGTCATCAGGGCCCGCACCTGGACGGTGTTCGGGGTGCTGTCCGTGATCACGAGGCCGTAGGCGCGGCCGTCCCAGGCGGGGCTCTCGCGCAGGATGTCACGCAGCTTCTCGCGCATCGCCTCGATGGGTGCGCAGTGGTCGAGGTGCCAGAAGACGGTCCCGGTCATCTGCGGGGTGCCCCGCGACCAGTTCTCGAAGGGTTTGGAGGTGAAGTACGACACCGGCATGGTGATCCGCCGCTCGTCCCAGGTCCGTACCGTCAGAAAGGTCAGGGTGATCTCCTCGACGGTGCCCCACTCGCCGTCCACGACGACCGTGTCACCGATGCGCACCATGTCGCCGAAGGCGATCTGCAGCCCGGCGAACATGTTCGACAGGGTCGACTGGGCGGCGACACCGGCCACGATGCCGAGGATGCCCGCCGAGGCCAGCAGCGAGGCTCCGGCCGCGCGCATCGCCGGGAACGTCAGCAGCATGGAGGCGATCGCCACGACGATGACGATCGCGGACACCACCCGCATGATCAGCTCCACCTGGGTGCGCACCCTGCGCACCCGGGCCGGATCCCGGTGCGCGCGGGCGTAGCGGCTGTAGGTGGTCTCGACGATCGCCGCGGCGATCCGTATCACCAGCCAGGCGGCGGAGCCGATCAGCACCAGCGTCAGCGTCCGGCCGATGCCGACCTGGTGCCGCTCCAGCAGCTTGGCCTGGTCGTACGACCCGCGGAGCAGGGCGGCGCACAGCACGAGCTGGTAGGGGATGCGGCCGCGGCGCAGCAGCTCCCACAGCGGCGAGTCGTGGTCGCGTTCGCCGGCCTTGCGCAGCAGCCGGTCGGTGGCCCAGCCGATCGCAAGCGTGAGCAGCACCGAGCCGCCGATCACGATCACAGGGCGGACTAGGTTCTCCATGCCTGCGCTCCTAACCGGTGCCACGCGGGCATGAACATGTGAGTTCGGCGTGTTCCCGGGTACGGGGGCTCCGGCGGTGTCGCACCGGCTGGCACCATGGCCTCATGAACATCATGCTTTTTCACTCGACCTACGGCCTCAGGCCCGCGGTGCGCGAGGCCGCGGACCGGCTGCGCGCAGCCGGCCACGAGGTGTGGACGCCGGACCTCTTCGAGGGGCGGACGTTCGGCACCGTCGAGGAGGGCATGGAGTTCAAGGAGTCGATCGGCAAGGAGGAGTTGCTGAAGCGGGCCGTGCTGGCGGCGGCGCCCTACTCGGACCGAGGGCTGGTGTACGCCGGGTTCTCGCTCGGCGCCTCGATCGCCCAGACCCTCGCCCTCGGCGACGACAAGGCGCGCGGGCTGCTGCTCCTGCACGGGACGTCGGACATCGCGCCGACGGCGCACGTGGACGAGCTGCCGGTGCAGCTGCATGTGGCCGAGCCGGACCCGTTCGAGACGGACGACTGGCTGACCGCCTGGTATCTGCAGATGGGCCGGGCCGGAGCCGACGTGGAGGTCTACCGCTACGCCGGCGCCGGGCACCTCTACACCGACCCCGGGCTGCCGGACTACGACGCCGAGGCCGCCGAGGCCACCTGGCGGGTGACGCTCGGCTTCCTCGACGGTCTGCAGGCGGCGTAGGGACAGGCCGGCCCGGGCCGCGCGCGCATGGCCCGGGCCGAGTGCCCGGCTGCGGCTGCCGGCGCTGTGCCGGTGCCGGGAACCTCAGCCCGGGAAGCACTCCTTGGGCGGGTGGACCAGCGACTGGAAGTGCCCGGACCACACCCAGGCCGTCGGCTGGGAGTCGTAGATCCTGAACCACCGAGCGCCCGACGGGGTCTTGGTGGTCGAGCACTGGATCCGCAGGGTGGTCCCGGACCTCTCCACGCCGTACCGGTGCGACGAGTCCCTGGGCTCGGCGTATATCGGTGCGCCGTTGTGGTCCAGCACGGTCAGGTTGACGAACGCGGGTGCTGCCGAGGCCTCCTGCGCCTGAGCGACGGAGGCGAGTCCGGCGAGGGTCATGGCAGCCGCGAGCGTCGCGGTCTTCTTCAGGGCACCGTGGGGGTGGCCATATGTCTCCAATCACGGTCATGGTGACGGTCTGTCACTTAACCGTCTGATGTAGGAATTCTGCTGCGGGTTGCCTCCGGACCAGCAGGAACGGACGGCTACACCGGGTCGTAGGTCCGCTCGACCTTCTGCGTGCCGCTGCGGGTGCGGTAGGAGCGCACCCACTTGGAGGTCGCGCTCGCGTCCGTGCGGTCGGAGAGGACGTAGTAGTCCATCTGCGCCCGGTCGTTGGTGATGTCGAGCACGCCGTAGCCGTGCCGGTCGGTGTCCACCCAGTGGACGTGCCGGTTGGCGGCCTCGATGAGCGGCGCGGCGACCGCGGACACCGTGCCCTCGGGCACCTTGACGATGTCGTCGAGGTTGTCGGAGGTCACCGAGGTGATGACGAACTCGGTGGCCGCCGACGGCGACAGCGGGTAGGTGCCCGCGTCCACCGGCACGTCGTTGGCCCAGGACATGTGGATGTCGCCGGTCAGGAAGACGGTGTTCCCGATGGCGTTCGAGCGCAGGTGGTCCAGGAGTTCGCGGCGGTCGTGGGTGTAGCCGTCCCACTGGTCGGTGTTGACGCCGATGCCGTCCTGCGGCAGGCCGAGCAGCTTGGCGAGCGGCTTGAGCAGGTCGGCGGTCAGGGAGCCGATGACGAACGGCGCGATCATCACCGAGTTGCCGACCAGCCGCCACTTGGTGTCGGAGGCCTTGAGCCCCGCCTTCAGCCAGTCGAGCTGGGCCCGGCCGGTGATCGTCCGGTTCGGGTCGTCCACCGAGCCGCTGCCGGCGGACGCCTGCTGGGAGCGGAAGGAGCGCAGGTCCAGCAGGGACAGGTCGGCGAGCCTGCCGAAGCGCAGCCGGCGGTAGGTGGTGCCCTCGATCGCGGTACGGACCGGCATCCACTCGAAGTAGGCCTGCTTGGCGGCCGCCTTGCGGGCGGTCCAGGTGCCCTCGGCGCCCTCGGTGTGGTTGACCGCGCCGCCCGACCAGGCGTTGTCGGCGAACTCGTGGTCGTCCCAGATCGCGATGACCGGCGCCTTCAGGTGCAGGGCCTGAAGATCGGGGTCGGTCTTGTACTTGCCGTGCCGGATCCGGTAGTCGGCGAGCGTGATGATCTCGTTGGCCGGCGCGTGCGGGCGGACGACCGTGCCGCGCGCCGCGTACTCGCCGGACTTGTACTCGTAGATGTAGTCGCCGAGATGCAGCCAGGCGTCCAGGTCGCCGCGGGCCGCGAGATGGCGGTAGGAGGCGAAGTAGCCGGCCTCCCAGTTGGCGCAGGTGACCACGCCGAAGCGCAAGGAGGACACGTTCGCGTCCGCCGCGGGCGCGGTGCGGGTGCGCGCCACCGGGGAGTCGGTGCCGCCGGCCGAGAACCGGAACCAGTAGTCGGTCGCCGGCTCCAGGCCGCGGACGTCGGCCTTCACGGTGTGGTCGGAGGCCGCGGTCGCGGTGACGGAGCCCTTGGCGACGATGCCGGTGAACGCCTTGTCCCTGGCGACGACCCAGCTCACCTCGGTGTCCGGGCCGACGCCCGAGCCGGGTGTCGCGTCCGCGGTCGGGGTCACCCGGGTCCACAGCAGGACACCGTCGGGCAGCGGGTCACCGGAGGCGACACCGTGCAGGAAGGCGGGGGCTTGGTCTGCGGCGCGCGCCGGAAGGGAGGCGGCGAGCGGGCCGGCCAGGACAGCGGTCGCCGCCGCGGCCTTGACGACCGTACGGCGGCGGGGAGAGAGGGAGTCACGGCCTTCAGTGGCCGAAAGTGATCTTTTTCGACTGGTCACGACCGATCAGGTTACTGACCGGTATGAGCCCAAGAGCGGGCGAACTCTCAATGTTCGCCCGCTCTTCACGGGAAGGTTTTATTCCGCCGGGGCGTCAGCCCTTGAGGGCCGCGTCCACCACCTTGTCGAAGTCGGCCACCGTCAGCAGCGGGGTGCCGCCGTTGAGCTGCTTGCCGTCCATGACGAAGCCCGGCGTGCCGGTCACGCCGTCCTTGTTGTCGTCGAAGGTCTTCGACATGTGCATCGCCCAGGCGTCGTAGGTGCCCTTCTTGACCGCGTCCTGGAACTTGGCGTTGTTCTTCAGGGCCGGGACGGTGTCCGCGACCTGGATGAGGTAGCTGTCGTCCTTGAACTTGTCGACCGTCTCGTCCGGGTGCCACTTCGTCGAGTACAGCGCGGACTTGTACTCGAGGAACGCCTCCGGGCTGACGTTCAGCGCGGCGCCCAGGGCGCTCAGCGCGTTCTTGGAACCCTGGCCGTTGTCCTTCAGGTCGATGAAGGTGGCGCCGACGTACTGGAACTTGAACTTGCCGTCGTCGATGTCCTTCTTCACGGTCGCGCCGACGTTCTGCTCGAACTGGGCGCACACGGGGCAGCGCGGGTCCTCGTAGATCTTGAGGGTCTTCTTGGCGCTGTCCTTGCCGATGACGACCGTGGTGCCGTCCTTGCCGGTGGTGTTGGCCGGCGCGACGACGGCGGCGGTCTTCATGCCCTCCCAGTAGCTGGGCTTGTTCGCCTGGACGACGGCATAGCCGATGCCGCCGGCCGCTGCCAGCACGGCCACGACCGAGGCGGCCACTATGACCTGCCGCCTGGCCTTGTCGCGCTTGGCCTGGCGCTCGCGCTCCTCGCGCAGCCGCTCCCGGGCCGCCGTCTTCGCCGACTGGCTGTTCCGCTTGCTCATGTTGATGATCTCCGTGTGGGACGCGCACATGCCGTACGCGGGATACGTGTGGGGGACTGGGAGTGCTCAGGTCTCGCCGCTCAGCCGGCGGCGAGGGCGGGCGAGCACGGCGGTCCACGCCGTCCCAGGGAGTGCACGAGAAGCCGGTCGCGGGCGGCGGCGCGGCGCGGGGCCGGGCGCGGCAGCCGACGGGCCGGGGTCAGCCGGACGGCTACCGCGGCGGCCGCGAGCAGCAGCGGCCGGAAGGTGGTGGCGGCGACCACGCGCAGCAGCTGCACCAGCGCCCGCTCGCCCCGGCGCAGCCAGGCGGCGGCCAGCAGGCCCACGCCGACGTGCGCGGCGAGCAGCAGCCAGGCGGCCGCCGGACTGGCGTGCGCGAGCAGCGCCCCGGGGCGGCCGTGGGCCCCGGCCATCTGGGCCAGCGGGGAGCCGACGGCACCGCCCTGGCACAGCACGTCGAAGCCGAACGTGTGCAGCGGGCCGGCGACCGGGCCGCCCGCCCTGCCGTAACAGGTGTTCTGTCCGGTGGTGAACACCGTGTCGGCGGCCAGTTCCAGCGGAATCAGCAGGGCGGCGATCCGGCCGAAGCCGCGCTCGCGGCCCGCCAGCGCATACGCGGTGGCGAACACCGCGGCGGCGACCGCGAGCACGGTCGCCACCGGCAGCGGGGCCCGGGACAGCAGTACGTGCGACGCGGTGCTGAGCGTCACGACGACGGCCGTGAACAGCGCCGCGCGCACGGCTCTGAGCTGGGTCCCGGATATGTCCATAGCGAGAGAAGAGTGTGACACGTAAGCGGTTAAGAGACCCCTAAGGGGAGCCTGTGAGTCCGCGAAGGTTACAGTCCCGGAATCCGGCCGTTGCGGAACAGGTCGACGAAGATCTGGTGGTCGGCACGCGCGCGTGCGCCGTAGGCGTGCGCGAAGTCCACCAGGAGGGGCGCCAAGCCCTGCTCGTCGGCGGCGATGGCCGCGTCGATGGCGCGCTCGGTGGAGAACGGCACCAGGGACTCGCCGGAGGTGTCGTCGGCCGCCGCGTGCATGGTCGCCGTGGCCCGGCCCAGGTCGGCGACGACCTGCGCGATCTCCTCCGGGTCGTCGATGTCGCCCCAGTCCAGGTCGACCGCGTACGGCGAGACCTCGGCCACCAGCTGGCCCGCGCCGTCCAGCTCGGTCCAGCCCAGCCACGGGTCGGCGTGCGCCTGCAGGGCGCGCTGGGAGATCACCGTGCGGTGGCCCTCGTGCTGGAAGTAGCCGGCGATGGCCGGATCCGTGATGTGCCGGGAGACGGCCGGGGTCTGGGCCTGCTTGATGTAGATCACGACGTCGTTCTCCAGGGCGTCGCTGTGACCCTCCAGGAGGATGTTGTACGACGGCAGGCCGGCCGAGCCGATGCCGATGCCGCGGCGGCCGACGACGTCCTTCACGCGGTAGGAGTCCGGGCGGGCCAGGGAGGAGTCCGGCAGCGTCTCCAGGTAGCCGTCGAAGGCCGCGAGGACCTTGTAGCGGGTGGCCGCGTCCAGCTCGATGGAGCCGCCGCCCGGCGCGAAGCGGCGCTCGAAGTCCCGGATCTCCGTCATCGAGTCCAGCAGCTCGAAGCGGGTCATCGAGCGGGCGGCGCGCAGGGCGCCCAGCAGCGGGCCCTCGGCGGTGTCCAGGGTGAAGGGGGGCACCTCGTCGCTCTTCGCGCCGGTGGCCAGCGCGTGGATGCGCTCGCGGTACGCGCCCGCGTAGACGCGCACCAGCTCGGTGATCTGCTCGTCACTGAGTGCCTTCGCGTACCCGACGAGGGCGATCGACGCCGAGAAGCGCTTCAGGTCCCAGGTGAACGGGCCGACGTAGGCCTCGTCGAAGTCGTTGACGTTGAAGACCAGGCGGCCGTTGGAGTCCATGTACGTGCCGAAGTTCTCCGCGTGCAGGTCACCGTGGATCCACACGCGCGAGGTGCGGTCGTCCAGAAATGGACCACCGCGCTTCTCGGCGTCGAGGTCGTGGTAGAAGAGGCACGCCGTGCCCCGGTAGAACGCGAAGGCCGAGGCCGCCATCTTCCGGAACTTCACCCGGAACGCGGCCGGGTCGGCGGCCAGGAGCCGGCCGAAGGCGGTGTCGAAGACGGCGAGGATCTCCTCGCCGCGCTGCTCGTCGCTGAGCTGGGGTGCCGACATCGCTGGGTGCCTCCTGGTGCATTACCTGTACGACAGCGTTTCTACCGTCTCCAACGGGCGACGCCACGCGGGAGTGCCCGGTTCCCGCATGAAGGTACGCGCGGATCCCCCGCG
Source organism: Streptomyces sp. NPDC054783 (assembly GCF_053611725.1). Classification (NCBI taxonomy): domain Bacteria; kingdom Bacillati; phylum Actinomycetota; class Actinomycetes; order Kitasatosporales; family Streptomycetaceae; genus Streptomyces; species Streptomyces sp. NPDC054783. Next base: position 111,686 of record NZ_JBSHAY010000013.1, read on the forward strand.
AGTGTCAGTGCCGGGGCATAGACTTCGACGCTGACCCCAGAACTGTCCCACGCCCGCCGCCCAGTGTTTCCGTTGGAGGCCATACCGTGTCAAAGCCGCCCTTCACGCACCTGCACGTCCACACCCAGTACTCCCTGCTGGACGGTGCCGCGCGGCTCAAGGACATGTTCAACGCCTGCAACGAGATGGGCATGACGCACATCGCCATGTCCGACCACGGCAACCTCCACGGGGCTTACGACTTCTTCCATTCCGCGAAGAAGGCCGGAGTCACCCCGATCATCGGGATCGAGGCGTATGTCGCCCCCGAGTCCCGGCGCAACAAGCGCAAGATCCTCTGGGGCCAGCCGCACCAGAAGCGGGACGACATCTCCGGTTCCGGTGGTTACACCCACAAGACGATGTGGGCCGTGAACAAGACCGGCCTGCACAACCTCTTCCGCCTGTCCTCGGACGCCTACGCCGAGGGCTGGCTGCAGAAGTGGCCCCGGATGGACAAGGAGACCATCGCCCAGTGGTCCGAGGGCATCGTCGCCTCCACCGGCTGCCCCTCGGGCGAGGTGCAGACCAGGCTGCGCCTCGGACACTTCGACGAGGCCCTGAAGGCCGCCGCCGACTACCAGGACATCTTCGGCAAGGACCGGTACTTCCTGGAGCTGATGGACCACGGCATCGAGATCGAGCGCCGGGTCCGCGACGGCCTGCTGGAGATCGGCAAGAAGCTCGGCATCCCCCCGCTGGTCACCAACGACTCGCACTACACCTACGCGCACGAGGCCGGCGCCCACGACGCGCTGCTGTGCATCCAGACCGGCAAGAACCTCTCCGACCCGGACCGCTTCAAGTTCGACGGCACCGGCTACTACCTGAAGTCCACGGACGAGATGTACGCCATCGACTCCTCGGACGCCTGGCAGGAGGGCTGCGCCAACACGCTGCTCGTCGCCGAGATGGTCGACACGGACGGCATGTTCGAGAAGCGCGACCTCATGCCCAAGTTCGACATCCCCGAGGGCTACACCGAGGTCACCTGGTTCAAGGAGGAGGTCCGCCGCGGCATGGAGCGCCGCTTCCCCGGCGGTGTCCCCGAGGACCGTCAGAAGCAGGCCGACTACGAGATGGACGTCATCATCTCGATGGGCTTCCCCGGCTACTTCCTCGTCGTCGCCGACTTCATCATGTGGGCCAAGAACAACGGCATCGCGGTCGGCCCCGGCCGAGGCTCCGCGGCCGGCTCGATCGTCGCCTACGCCATGGGCATCACCGACCTCGACCCGATCCCGCACGGCCTGATCTTCGAGCGCTTCCTCAACCCCGAGCGCATCTCGATGCCCGATGTCGACATCGACTTCGACGAGCGCCGGCGCGTCGAGGTGATCCGGTACGTGACCGAGAAGTACGGCGCCGACAAGGTCGCCATGATCGGCACCTACGGCACCATCAAGGCCAAGAACGCGATCAAGGACTCCGCGCGCGTGCTGGGCTACCCGTACGCGATGGGCGACCGCATCACCAAGGCCATGCCCGCCGACGTCCTCGGCAAGGGCATCCCGCTGTCAGGCATCACCGACCCGCAGCACCCGCGCTACAGCGAGGCGGGCGAGGTCCGCGGGATGTACGAGAACGAGCCGGACGTGAAGAAGGTCATCGACACCGCGCGCGGTGTGGAGGGCCTGGTGAGGCAGATGGGCGTGCACGCCGCCGGCGTGATCATGTCCAGCGAGACCATCACCGAGCACGTCCCGGTCTGGGTCAGGCACACCGACGGCGTGACCATCACCCAGTGGGACTACCCGAGCTGTGAATCGCTCGGCCTGCTGAAGATGGACTTCCTGGGCCTGCGCAACCTCACGATCATGGACGACGCGGTCAAGATGGTGAAGGCCAACAAGGGCCTCGACATCGACCTGCTGTCCCTGCCGCTCGACGACCCCACGACCTTCGAGCTGCTCCAGCGCGGCGACACCCTCGGCGTCTTCCAGTTCGACGGCGGCCCCATGCGGTCCCTGCTGCGGCTGATGAAGCCGGACAACTTCGAAGACATCTCCGCCGTGTCGGCCCTGTACCGCCCGGGCCCGATGGGCATGAACTCCCACACCAACTACGCCCTGCGCAAGAACGGTCAGCAGGAGATCACGCCCATCCACCCCGAGCTGGAGGCGCCGCTCAAGGAGGTCCTGGACGTCACCTACGGCCTGATCGTCTACCAGGAGCAGGTGCAGAAGGGCGCCCAGATCATCGCCGGCTACTCGCTCGGCGAGGCCGACATCCTCCGCCGCGTGATGGGCAAGAAGAAGCCCGAGGAACTGGCGAAGAACTTCACCATCTTCCAGGCCGGCGCCCGCAAGAACGGCTACAGCGACGAGGCGATCCAGGCCCTGTGGGACGTGCTGGTGCCCTTCGCCGGTTACGCGTTCAACAAGGCGCACTCCGCCGCGTACGGCCTGGTCTCCTACTGGACCGCCTACCTGAAGGCCAACCACCCCGCCGAGTACATGGCCGCGCTCCTGACCTCCGTCAAGGACGACAAGGACAAGTCCGCGGTCTACCTCAACGAGTGCCGCCGCATGGGCATCCGCGTCCTCCCGCCGAACGTCAACGAGTCCGAGTCCAACTTCGCCGCCCAGGGCGACGACGTGATCCTCTTCGGCCTCTCCGCCGTCCGCAACGTCGGCACCAACGTGGTCGAGTCGATCATCAAGTGCCGCAAGGCGAAGGGGAAGTACGCCTCCTTCCCCGACTACCTCGACAAGGTCGAGGCCGTGGTCTGCAACAAGCGCACCACGGAATCGCTGATCAAGGCCGGCGCCTTCGACACCATGGGGCACACCCGCAAGGGGCTCACGGCGCAGTACGAGCCGATGATCGACAACGTGGTCGCGGTCAAACGCAAGGAGGCCGAGGGGCAGTTCGACCTCTTCGGCGGCATGGGCGAGGACACCTCCAGCGAGCCCGGCTTCGGACTCGACGTGGAGTTCTCCACCGACGAGTGGGACAAGACCTACCTGCTCGCCCAGGAACGGGAGATGCTCGGTCTCTACGTCTCCGACCACCCGCTCTTCGGCCTGGAACACGTCCTCGCCGACAAGGCCGACGCGGGCATCTCCCAGCTCACCGGGGGCGAGCACGCCGACGGCGCGGTCGTCACCATCGGCGGCATCATCTCGGGCCTGCAGCGCAAGATGACCAAGCAGGGCAACGCCTGGGCGATCGCCACCGTCGAGGACCTCGCCGGCTCCATCGAGTGCATGTTCTTCCCGGCGACCTACCAGCTCATCTCGACCCAACTCGTCGAGGACGCCGTGGTGTTCGTCAAGGGCCGCCTCGACAAGCGCGAGGACGTGCCCCGGCTCGTCGCCATGGAGCTGATGGTCCCGGACCTGTCCAACGCGGGCACCAACGCGCCGGTGATCCTCACCATCCCGGCCACCAGGGTCACCCCGCCCATGGTCAGCCGCCTCGGCGAGATCCTCAGCCACCACAAGGGCGACAGTGAGGTCCGCATCAGGCTCCAGGGCCCGCGCAAGACCACCGTGCTGCGCCTGGACCGGCACCGGGTCAAGCCCGACCCCGCGCTCTTCGGCGACTTGAAGGTGCTGCTCGGCCCGTCCTGCCTGGCCGGCTGACGCCGCACCACGCCGTGGCACGCGCGAAGGGGCGCACCCGTCAAGGGTGCGCCCCTTCTGTGTGCCTGGGCTTCAACTGCCCGTTAGTTGTGGCCGAAGCTCTTCCGCTTCTTGCCGGCAACATCCGCTGGGCTGCCCTGGATGTGCGACACCGGCGACTCGTGCGCCTCCGTCTGCCGCTGCGCGTGCTCCTGGCTCTGCTCGGCGTGCGACGCGCGGTTCTGCGGGCCGGCCTGCTTGCGGTTCTTGTTCTTGGCCATGGTGATCTGCCTCCTGTGGGGGATCTAGGGGCCAGGGCCGGGACCAGATTCACATACGCTGACATCAATCGCATGTCGGATAATTACCGTGCGTGACAGGGTCGGTGGGCCGACGGGATCCGCAAACGCCACGCCGAAGATCGAGTTCGGGCCGTTAACCCCCGCGCCGTCGGGCAGACTCGAAGGAAGTCCGAAGCAAAACCTCCCGGGAAGAGGGTGAGTCGCGTGGACCGCTGCATCGTCCTGGTGGACGCCGGGTACCTGCTGGGAGCCGCCGCCAGCCTCCTCGCCGGTGAGCCCTCACGGTCCCGGATCACCGTCGACCACACCGCGCTGATCCAGGCCTTGCGGGTACGTGCCGAGTCGGAGACCGAGCGCCCGCTCCTGCGCATCTACTGGTTCGACGGCGCCCCCGACCGTGTCCCCCAACCGGAGCATCGTCGCCTGCGCGTGATGCCCCGCGTCACCGTCCGGCTCGGCGCCCTCACCCGCAGCGACGGACGCTGGGCGCAGAAGGGTGTGGACGCCGCCATGCACGCCGAGCTGACCGAACTGGCCCGCAACCGGGCCTGCTCCGACGTCGTCCTCGTCACCGGCGACGGCGATCTGCTGCCCGGCATGATGGCCGCCAAGGAGCACGGCGTCGCCGTCCACCTGTGGGCCGTACAGGCCGCCGACGGCGACTACAACCAGTCGGAGGACCTGGTCGCCGAGGCCGACGAGCGGCGCGTGCTGGACCGTGCCTGGATCACCCAGGCCGTCCGCGCCAAGGAACTGACCGGCGTCTGCGCCCCGCCGCCCGCACCCCGGCCCGAGATCGCCGCGATCCTCTCCGCCCCGCTGCCCGAGTCCGCGCTCGCGGCGGCGGCCGAGCGGCCGGCCGAACAGAGCGCGCCCCAGCCGGCCGCGGCGGTGACGGAGAACGGCACCCAGGAGCGGGCCGGCGGGCACAAGGGCGTCCCCACTCCCAAGGACCTCGCCGCACTGCGCGCCCCCGGCGCCCAGTCCGCCCAGCAGCCGGCGACGGCGACCCTGCGCTGGTCCTCCGACAAGGGCTGGGTGGACCGGCCGGGCGTGGTCGCCGAACCGCCCGAGGTCGCCTCCATGCCGACGCTCGCCCAGCTCACCACGGCGGAGCAGCGGTGGGCCGACCGCGAGGAGGACATCACCACCGTCGGCGGCGACCCCTACGAGGTGGGGCAGGTCTTCGCCCGCCGCTGGATGTCCCGGCTCGGCGACCCGGGCCAGCTGCAGAAGCTCTCCCAGCTGTATCCGCGCATCCCGCACCGCATCGACGGAGAGCTGCTGCGCTACGCCGCGCGGTTCGGGCTGCTCGCCCACAAGGACGACCAGATCGACGAGCACGACCGCTACGCCATTCGGGCGGGGTTCTGGCGGGAGATCGACGTGCCGGCGGCGGCGGAGAGCGCCACGGGGGAGTGACGGCGGGCAGTTCTTACCTGCCGAGTACAGAAGTGCCCCCAAAGGCGAGTAAAGGGCCACGACCCCGTACTCTCGTCCCTTGTGAGTACGCGCGCGGCACAGGCACCTCGGTATGACGAGGTCGTACGCGTGCGCGGGCTCAACAAGACCTATCCGGCGGTGAAGGGACGGCGCGGTGCGCCCGGCACCCCCGAGGTGCGGGCCACCGACGGGGTCGAACTGGACGTGCGGCGCGGCGAGGTCTTCGGGCTGCTCGGGCCGAACGGCGCCGGCAAGTCCACGCTCGTACGGCAGCTCACCGGGCTGCTGCGGCCGGACACCGGCAGCGTCGAGATCCTCGGGCACGACATCGTCAGGCACCCGGAGCGGGCCGCGCGCCTCCTCGCCTACCTGGGGCAGGAGTCCTCCGCGCTGGACGAGCTGACCGTCTCCCTCGCCGCCGAGACCACCGGACGCCTGCGCGGCCTGGACGTGAGGCGGGCCCGGGCCGAGCGGGACGCCGTGCTGGAGGAGCTGGGGCTCACGCCGATCGCCGGGCGGGCGCTGAAGAAGCTGTCCGGCGGGCAGCGGCGGCTCGCCTGCTTCGCCGCCGCACTGGTCGGTGAGCGGCCGCTGCTCGTGCTGGACGAGCCGACCACCGGCATGGACCCGGTGGCCCGGCGCGCGGTCTGGGCGGCCGTGGACCGGCGGCGCGCCGAGCACGGTACGACCGTGCTGCTGGTCACCCACAACGTCATCGAGGCCGAGACCGTGCTGGACCGGGTCGCCGTCATCGACCAGGGCCGGGTGATCGCCTGTGACACCCCGGCCGGGCTGAAGGAACGGGTCGCCGGGGAGGTGCGGGTCGAGCTGGTGTGGCGGGACCGGGCGCCGCTTCAGGTGCCCGAGGTCGCCGCGCTGCGCGAGCGCGCCGTGGAGTCCGGCCGGCGCTGGACGCTGCGGCTCGCGCCCGAGGAGGCCCGCGCCGCCGTCGCCACCGTGACCGGCGGTGCCGCCTTCGCCGCGCTGGACGACTTCACGCTCGCCACGCCCAGCCTGGAGGACGTCTACCTGGCCCTCGGTGGTGCGGCCCGGCAGGGGTTGGTGAAGGCGTGAGCGCCGCGGACGTACGGTGCGTATGGGTCTGTACGCCGGTCTGCGCGACTGCCGCAGGGAAGAGGAGCAGCTCGACGTGAGTGTCGTACCCGCGGAGGTCCTGCCGGGCGGTGCCCAGGCCGTGCCGGAGACGGCACGGGGCGCGGCCGAGCTCGGGCCGGCCGTGCGGCTGTGGCCGTCGCTGGCGGCCGTCTACCGGGCGCAGCTGTCCCGGGCCCGGGTGGCGCGGATCCCGCTGCTGTTCGTGGCCACCTTCCAGTCCGTCGGCATCGCCGTGATGATGCGGGGTGTCGTCGACAGCGGCAGTGAGGCCCAGTCCGTGGTGGCGGGGTCGTCGGTGCTGGTCGTCGCGTATGTGGCGCTGAATCTGCTGTCGCAGTACTTCGGGCAGCTGCGGGCGAGCGGCGGGCTCGACCACTACGCCACGCTGCCGGTGCCGCCCGCGGCCGTGGTGCTGGGCGCGGCGGCGGCGTACGCCTCCTTCACCGTGCCGGGGACGCTGGTGACCGCCGTCTTCGGGTGCGTGCTGTTCGGCCTGCCACTGGGCAATCTGTGGATCCTGCTGGCCGTGATCCCGCTCGCCGGGGCCGCGCTGGCCGGGCTCGGCGCAGCCTGCGGGCTGCTCGCCCCGCGGCCCGAGCTGGCCACGCTGCTCGGGCAGCTGGGCATGTCGGCGGCGCTGCTGCTGGGTGTGCTGCCGGCCGACCGGATGCCGGAGATCGTACGGCTGGCACGCGATCTGCTGCCGTCGACGTACGGCGTGGAGGCGTACGCCCGCACCTTCGGGGCCCATCCGGACTGGGCCGTCGTCCTGGTCGACCTGGGGGTGTGCGCGGGTGTCGGAGTCGTCTCGCTGGCCGTGGCGGCCCGGGCGTACCGCAGGGCCGCCGTCCGGTGACGCGGCCCACAGCGCGACCTGGCACGATGTCAGGGTGACCGCACCGCTGACTCCACCACCGCACGAGAACTCCGCACACGACGTCCGGCAGGCGCCGCCGCCTGTCGGGGCGCCGGGCTCGGGCGGGTACGAACAGGACGGCCCCGGGATGAAGACCGAACTGCGGGACGCCGCCGTGATAACGGTGGCCATGGCGTTGGCCGGGGTGCTGCTGGGGCTGCTGTGGTGGTGGCTCGCGCCGCATGTACCGCTGGTCGGCGACGTGGCCGACAAGAGCTGGGTCGTGTACCTCAAGGACAGCGAGGGTGAGCAGGCGGTGGGGGTGGACGGCACGTTCGCCCTGCTGGGCCTGGGGTTCGGGCTCGTCAGCGCGGTGGCCGTCTTTCTGCTGCGGCGGCGCGGGGGCGTGCCGCTCGTGGTGGCACTCGGACTCGGGGCGCTGCTCGGGTCGGTGGTGGCGTGGCGGCTGGGGATGTGGCTCGGGCCCACGTCCGACGTGCTGGCGCACGCCAAGCAGGCGGGGAAGGGGATCACCTTCTCGGCGCCGCTGAAGCTGGGAGCCAAGGGGGCGTTGCTGGCTTGGCCGCTGGGTGCGCTGCTGGTCCACCTCGGGCTCACGGCGCTGTTCGGGCCCCGCGACCCCGAGATGCCGTACCCGCAGGCGTAGCCCGGGGCCGGGCCCCGGGCCCCGTGTCGCTTCAGCCCCGCCCGACGGGCGCCAGCACCGCTCCCGTCAGCTTGGCCAGGTCCGTCGGAGCCAGTTCCACCTCGAGGCCCCGACGGCCCGCCGACACGCAGATCGTCTCGTGGGCCTCGGCCGAGTCGTCCAGGACCGTCGCCAGCCTCTTGCGCTGGCCGAGGGGCGAGATGCCGCCCCGCACGTACCCCGTCGTCCGCTCGGCGAGCGTCGGGTCGGCCATCGTCGCCCGCTTGCCGCCCACCGCCGCGGCGAGGGCCTTCAGGTCCAGGGAGCCGGACACCGGGACCACCGCCACGGTCAGGGTGCCGTCGACGTCGGCCACCAGGGTCTTGAAGACGCGGTCGGGGGACACGCCCATCGCCTCCGCCGCCTCCTCGCCGTAGGAGGGATGGGAGGGGTCGTGGTCGTAGGAGTGCACCGTGAAGGCCACGCCGGCCGAGGACAGGGCGACCGTAGCGGGGGTGCGGCCCGCCCGTCGCCCGCCACCATCCCTGTTCGAATGCGCTTCGCGCGCCCCTTCGATTCCGTGCTGCTTCTTCGGCTTCTTCGCCATCGGCCGTCTTTCCTCAGTTCAGGCTCGTCGGCGCCCGCGTCAGCTCGAACGCGGGCAGCGACGGAAGACTACGGATGATGGCCGTCTCGGCGCGAAGGAGTTTCAGCTCGTCACGGAGCCGGGACGCGGTGTCGGGGGCTTGGAGAAGCCGCTGCTTGGTAGGCGTGTCGTGCACCATTGCCGCCGCCACCAGGTAGGAGACCACCGACGGGTCGTCGGGCAGCTCCGCGCCCGTCGACAGCGAGCGCTCGCGGGCGCCCGCCAGCCGCTTCTGGTACTGGCGGAAGGAGCGCAGCACCCCCTCGGCCAGCGCGCCCGCCTCGTCGCCCGGCTCCTCCGGCAGTTCCTCCAGCTCCGCCGTCAGGAACGGGCCCGACGCGTCGACGGAGAGCAGCCGTACCCGGGTCGTGCCCGTCGCCAGCACCTCGAACGTGCCGTCGGCCCGCTCCCGGATGGTCGCCGCGTCCGCCACACAGCCCACCTGCTGGAAGGCCTTGAGGGGGTCGGGGCCGAAGCCCGCGGCCGGTCCCCGGTCGGGCTGTGCCGTGGGATCCGGCATGCCGGGGGCGCTCGGCGCCACCTCGTAGCCGTCGCGGATGGCCACGACGGCGAACCGGCGCGGCTCGTCCTCCGGTGTCTTGAGCAATTCGCGCATCATCGCGCGATAGCGCTCCTCGAAGACGTTCAGCGGCAGCACGAGCCCCGGGAACAGCACCGTGTTCAGCGGGAAGAGCGGGAGACGGACGGTGGTCACGACGCACCAGCCTAGTGGTCACCGGCACCGGCGTGTCCGCCGTGTTCGCCGACGCGGTCGGGGGAGACCGGGATCAGCCCGGCCGGGGCGGGCGGGGAAGCCGCCGTCAGCAGGTGCTCGCGCAGCCGCAGGAAGTGCCCGAGCGGATCCTCGGAGAACCGCTCCCAGGGGAAGGACGTGGCATACGGCCCGATCAGGCGCAGCTGGTCGCGTGCGTCCTCCCAGCGGTCCAGGCGCATCAGGACGTACAGGAGCTTGTTGCGGATCTCGGCGGGCCACGGGTCGGTCGCCGGGAAGCGCGCGGAGAGCGCGATCGCGCGGTCGGCGGCCGTGTGCAGACGGGCGCGTGCCAGCTCGGGGCCGTGGCCGTCGGTCAGGTAGCCGAAGGCGGCCCGGGCCGGCAGCGCCTGGAGGGGCGAGTCGGCCGGGGCGTCCTGGGCGGCCCGCTCGGCGAAGTCGAAGCAGGCGCCGTGGGAACCGCGCCGGAAGGTGGCCAGGTAGCGCAGGGCGGCCACATGGCAGCCGTAGTGGTGCGGGGCGCGCCGCACCGCCGCCTCCCACAGCTCCTCGAAGTACCGGTGCCCGGCGCGCGAGCCGCGCGCGTGGTCCAGCGCGATCCGCCAGGGCACCGGGTCGCGGTCGTCGGCACGGGCGGCGGCGGTGATCAGCGGGCTGACCTCGCGCAGCAGCTCGGCGCGGGCCGGCGAGGGCCAGGCGCGGTTCACCGCCAGCTGGGCCCCGACCAGCAGCGCGCCGGGGTCCTCGGAGGCGTTCGCGCGCCAGGCCTCGAACCACTCCGGGCGCGAGCGGGCGAAGGCGGCCAGGCGCCGGGCGTACCGGTCGTGGTTCTCCCACTCGGCGCCGGCGCGGGTGGTCGCGAGCAGGTCGGCGGCGGCCCGGTACTCGCCCCGGCCGGCCCCGACCAGCGCGGGCGAGAGCCGGTCGTCGGGCGCGTCGAGCACGACCTCGTCCCCGGCCGGCTGTCGGCCGGCCGGGCGCGCGGAGCGTTTGGTCATCCGGGTCGGGCGGATGAACGAGGGAAGCGCAACCATGGTGCCGACCATTGAAAGACCGCAGGTCGGCGCAGCGCCAGAGGGTGTGGGGAAGTCGCGGAAAGTTGTACGGTCCAGGGTCAAGGACCGGTAAAAGGTGACTGTTCAACTTTTGTTCGGGTCGTCCGGATCCGCGTGGTCCCGGTCGGTTTCGTCCCGGTCCGGTTCGTCTCCCGTCCGCGTCAGCTCCGCCGCAGCAGTCGGGTCGCCCCCGCCGCCACCGTCGTGGCCAGGATCCAGCCGAGCAGGATCATCACCGCCGCCAGCCACTGCCAGCCGCCGCGCAGCTGCCACTGGCCGACCTGGCCCAGGTCGATCACCGGCAGCAACAGGTCCAGGGTGAACAGGGCCGGGCTCCAGTACGGGTGGGTGTCATGGTTCATCGGCGGATGGTCCGCATGGGTGAACGCCAGCGTGCCCGCCGCCCACAGCACCGCCATCCACACCGCGGCCCGGCCGGGCCGGTAACCGTAGGCGACCGTCCAGTCCTGGACGTATCCCCAGACCTTCGCGGCCGGCGGCAGCGTCTCGCGGCGCCGGCGCTGCTTGGCGAGCAGCACCTCCCGCGCGTCCTCGTCCTCCCCTGCGCCCCGCAGCACGGCCGCCAGCCGCTCGTACGGCTCCGGGGCGTACTCGGCGGTGGCCGCCGCCACCCAGTCCAGCCGGCCGGTCAGCGGGAACGGACCGCGCGGGACGAGGTTCTCGTAGACGAACCCGCCCATGTGCAGACTGCCGGGGCCCGGCCAGCTCGCCGCCCGGTCCACCAGGCTGACGATCCGCGCGCCGGACAGCACCACCTTGCCGCGCTGCGGCCCGTCCCCGAGGAAGCGCAGCTCCGAGGCGTGCACCCGGCGCAGCGACAGCTCCTGGTCGTCGGTGAGGGTGAACCAGGCCCGTTCGAAGTCGACGGCGTCCCCGAACCGTCCGTCGTCCAGCCGTATCCCACCCCGGCACTCGAAGCGCTGGATCCGCGTCCCGCGCGCCGGTGTCGTGCCGCTCAGCAGCGGGCTGCCCACGCCGGCCGGGGTCAGGTACAGGGTGCGCTCGACGGTCAGCTGGGGTGCGTTCAGGGCGTAGCGGGAGTAGGGGTTGTCCAGGTTCGCGCCGCGCAGGCTGAGCGACACGCCGACCTTGGCGCCGCGCAGCCGCAGCTCGCCGTGCGACTGCAGCATCTCCGCCTGCAGGTCCTGGCCGACGGTCATGCCGTCCGCCGAGATCGACCGCCCGCTGCGGTCCCGGTACGCCACCGCCTCGTTGAGCATCAGATCGGTGCCGATGCGCGCGTCCGTCAGCCGGGCCCCGTTCTGGAACCGGCAGCGCGGCAGGTGCAGGTCGCCCTCGGTGTGCACCCGGGCCGCCTCCAGCCGGGGCACCGCGCAGTCCACCATGCGCAACGTCGTGAACCGGGCCTCCGGCAGCAGGACCTCCTCGTCGAAGCGGCAGCCGCGCAGCTCGACGTACGGCCGTACGGTGCCGCCCGAGAGGTCCAGCGTGCCGGCGATCCGCACGCCGGTCAGCTTCAGCGAGGACACCCGGCCCGCGAGCGCCGGCGGGCCGTCAAGCAGCAGCCAGGCCACGATCCGCGCCCGCACCGTGCGCTCCGGACCCCAGGGGTGTCCGCCGTGCGGATCGTCCACCACGGCGTCCCCGCAGCCCAGGTCGTACACGCTGCCGTTGCGGAAAGCCTGCCACATGCCCGCCTCGGCCGCGGTCAGCTCGTCCGGCAGGTCCCCGGCGACGATGCCGGCCCCCTCGGTCACCTTTGTCCTCTCCCGGTCCAGTGCTTTCGTACAGCCGTTCATGCCCGCTCAGTGACTGCCGGAACACTAGAGGTGAAGAAGATCTTCCGAGTTCCGCCACGTTCTGTATCAGCCATTGATACGCGCCCACGGCTCGTGACGGCGGTCTGAGAGAATTGGGACTGTGATTTCCCGAATCGATCTGCGCGGCGACGCCCTTCCCGAGGGCCTCGCCCTGCGCGACCTGCTGCCCCGAGCCGACTTCGACGTATCGGCCGCCCTGGAGAAGGTGCGCCCGATCTGCGAGGCCGTGCATCATCGTGGCGACGCGGCGCTGATCGACTTCGCCGAGAAGTTCGACGGAGTACGGCTGGAATCCGTCCGTGTCCCGGCCCGGGCGCTCACCGATGCCCTCAAGGCCCTCGACCCGGCCGTGCGCGCCGCGCTGGAGGAGTCCATCCGCCGCGCCCGCCTGGTCCACCGCGAGCAGCGCCGCAGCACGCACACCACCCAGGTGGTGCCCGGCGGCTCGGTCACCGAGAAGTGGGTGCCGGTCGAGCGGGTCGGGCTGTACGCGCCGGGCGGCCGGTCCGTGTACCCGTCCTCCGTGATCATGAACGCCGTACCCGCCCAGGAGGCCGGGGTCGGGTCGATCGCGCTCGCCTCCCCGCCGCAGGCCGACTTCGGCGGGCTCCCGCACCCGACGATCCTCGCCGCCTGCGCGCTGCTCGGCGTGGACGAGGTCTACGCGGCCGGCGGTGCCACCGCCGTCGCGATGTTCGCGTACGGCACCGAGTCCTGCCGGCCGGCCAACATGGTCACCGGCCCCGGCAACATCTGGGTCGCCGCCGCCAAGCGCTTCTTCACCGGCAGGATCGGCATCGACGCCGAGGCCGGCCCCACCGAGATCGCCGTCCTCGCGGACGACACGGCCGACCCGGTGCACGTGGCCTCGGACCTGATCAGCCAGGCCGAACACGACCCGCTCGCCGCCGCCGTCCTGGTCACCGACTCCGTCGAGCTGGCGGAGGCGGTGGAGAAGGAGCTGGAGCCGCAGGTCGCCGCCACCAAGCACGTGGAGGACCGGATCGTGCCCGCGCTCAGGGGCCGGCAGTCCGCGATCGTGCTGGTCGACGGCATCGAGGAGGGTCTGCGCGTGGTCGACGCCTACGGCGCCGAGCACCTGGAGATCCAGACCGCCGACGCGGCCGCGGTGGCCGACCGGGTCAAGAACGCGGGCGCGATCTTCATCGGCCCCTGGGCGCCGGTCTCGCTCGGCGACTACGCGGCCGGGTCCAACCACGTCCTGCCCACCGGCGGCTGCGCCTGCCACTCCTCGGGCCTGTCCGTCCAGTCCTTCCTGCGCGGTATCCACATCGTGGACTACACGCAGGACGCGCTCGCCGAGGTCGCCCATCACGTGGTGACGCTGGCGGAGGCGGAGGACCTGCCGGCGCACGGCGCCGCGATCAAGGCGAGGTTCGGCTGGAAGGTACCCGAGAGCAAGTGACCGGCATCGACGATCTCCCCGTACGGGACGAGCTGCGCGGCAAGTCCCCTTACGGCGCGCCCCAGTTGGACGTCCCCGTACGGCTGAACACCAACGAGAACCCCTACCCGCTGCCCGAGCCGCTGGTCGAGCGGATCGCGGAGCGGGTGCGCGAGGCCGCCCGCGACCTGAACCGCTACCCGGACCGGGACGCGGTCCAGCTGCGCACCGAACTGGCCAAGTACCTGACGAAGACGGGCAAGTACCCGCTCGGCATCGAGAACGTGTGGGCCGCCAACGGCTCCAACGAGGTCATCCAGCAGCTGCTGCAGACCTTCGGCGGGCCGGGCCGTACGGCCATCGGCTTCGAGCCGTCGTACTCGATGCACGCGCTCATCGCGCGCGGCACCGGCACGGGCTGGATCTCCGGTCCGCGCAACGAGGACTTCACGATCGACGTCGCGGCTGCCGTCGAGGCGATCGCCGAGCACAAGCCGGACGTCGTCTTCATCACCACCCCCAACAACCCCACCGGCAACGCGGTCCCGCCTCGGACGGTCCTCGCGCTGTACGAGGCGGCGCAGGCGGCCAAGCCGTCGATGGTGGTCGTGGACGAGGCGTACATCGAGTTCAGCCACGGCGCCTCGCTGCTGCCGCTGCTTGAGGACCGGCCGAACCTGGTCGTCTCCCGCACGATGTCCAAGGCGTTCGGCGCGGCGGGCCTGCGCCTCGGCTATCTCGCCGCCGACCCGGCGGTCGTGGACGCCGTCCAGCTCGTCCGGCTGCCGTACCACCTGTCGGCGATCACCCAGGCGACCGCCCTGGCCGCGCTGGAGCACACCGACACCCTGCTGGGGTACGTCGAGCAGCTGAAGGCGGAGCGGGACCGGCTGGTCGCCGAGCTGCGTGCGATCGGCTACGAGGTCACCGAGTCCGACGCGAACTTCGTGCAGTTCGGGCGGTTCGCCAACGCCCACGAGGCCTGGCAGAAGATCCTCGACCGGGGCGTCCTGGTCCGGGACAACGGCGTGCCGGGGTGGCTGCGGGTGTCCGCCGGCACCCCGGAGGAGAACGACGCGTTCCTCGACGCGGTACGGGATTTGAAGAAGGAGCTGTGAGCATGAGCCGCGTAGGACGCGTGGAGCGTACGACCAAGGAGACCTCCGTCCTGGTCGAGATCGACCTCGACGGCACCGGCAGAACCGACATCGCCACCGGCGTCGGCTTCTACGACCACATGCTCGACCAGCTCGGCCGGCACGGTCTGTTCGACCTGACCGTGAAGACCGACGGCGACCTGCACATCGACTCCCACCACACCATCGAGGACACCGCCCTCGCCCTCGGCGCCGCCTTCAAGCAGGCGCTCGGCGACAAGGTGGGGATCTACCGCTTCGGCAACTGCACCGTGCCGCTGGACGAGTCGCTCGCCCAGGTGACCGTGGACCTGTCCGGCCGCCCGTACCTCGTGCACACCGAGCCCGAGAACATGGCGCCGATGATCGGCGAGTACGACACCACGATGACCCGGCACATCCTGGAGTCCTTCGTCGCCCAGGCGCAGATCGCGCTGCACGTGCACGTGCCGTACGGGCGCAACGCGCACCACATTGTGGAGTGCCAGTTCAAGGCGCTGGCCCGGGCGCTGCGTTACGCCTCCGAGCGCGACCCGCGCGCGGCCGGCATCCTCCCCTCCACGAAGGGCGCGCTGTAAACCCATGAACGGTCTGTCGACCCTCCTGATCGTCGTCGGTCTCTTCCTGGCCGGCGGCATCATCTCCTTCGTCAAGCAGAAGATGCCGACGAGCCTCATCGTGCTGCTCTCGATCGGCGCGGCCATGTGCCTGGTCGCGGGCGTCATGCGGCTGGGGGTGTGGAATTGAGCAGTGGCAGCAAGAAGGTCGTGGTCTTCGACTACGGCTTCGGCAACGTCCGGTCCGCCGAGCGTGCCCTCGCGCGCGTGGGCGCCGATGTCGAGATCACGCGCGACTTCGACAGGGCGATGAACGCCGACGGGCTGCTCGTGCCGGGCGTGGGTGCCTTCGCCGCCTGCATGCAGGGCCTGCGCGCCGCCCGCGGTGACTGGGTGGTGGACCGCCGGCTGTCCGGAGGCCGGCCCGTGATGGGCATCTGCGTCGGCATGCAGATCCTGTTCGCGCGCGGCATCGAGCACGGCGTGGAGGCCGAGGGCCTGGACGAGTGGCCCGGCACGGTCGCACCGCTCCAGGCCGACGTCGTGCCGCACATGGGCTGGAACACCGTCGAGGCGCCCGCCGACTCGGAGCTGTTCGCCGGCCTCGACGCCGACGCCCGCTTCTACTTCGTGCACTCCTACGCCGTCCACGACTGGCAGCTGGAGTCGCACAACCCGCTGATCGCGGCCCCCAAGGTGACCTGGTCGACGCACGGCAAGCCGTTCGTGGCCGCCGTGGAGAACGGTGCCCTGTGGGCCACGCAGTTCCACCCCGAGAAGTCCGGCGACGCCGGCGCCCAGCTCCTCACCAACTGGATCGGAACCCTGTAGACCATGGCCAAGCTCGAACTCCTCCCCGCCGTCGACGTCCGCGACGGCCAGGCCGTCCGCCTCGTGCACGGCGAGTCCGGGACCGAGACGTCCTACGGCTCCCCGCTGGAGGCCGCCCTCGCCTGGCAGCGGTCCGGCGCCGAGTGGCTGCACCTGGTCGACCTGGACGCGGCCTTCGGCACCGGTGACAACCGTGAGCTGATCGCCGAAGTCACCAAGGCGATGGACATCAAGGTGGAGCTGTCCGGCGGCATCCGCGACGACGCCTCGCTGGCGGCCGCCCTGGCCACCGGCTGCACCCGCGTGAACCTCGGCACGGCCGCCCTGGAGACCCCCGAGTGGGTCGCCAAGGTGATCGCCGAGCACGGCGACAAGATCGCCGTCGGCCTGGACGTGCGCGGCACCACCCTGCGCGGCCGTGGCTGGACCCGCGACGGCGGCGACCTCTACGAGACGCTGGAGCGCCTCGACAAGGAGGGCTGCGCCCGCTACGTCGTCACCGACATCGCCAAGGACGGCACTCTCCAGGGCCCGAACCTCCAGCTGCTGAAGAACGTGTGCGCGGCGACGGACCGCCCGGTCGTGGCGTCCGGCGGCGTGTCGTCCCTGGACGACCTGCGGGCCATCGCCGAGCTGGTACCCCTCGGTGTCGAGGGCTCCATCGTGGGGAAGGCCCTGTACGCGAAGGCGTTCACCCTGGAAGAGGCCTTGGAGGCTGTGTCGTCATGACGTCCGAAGCCGTGCGGCGCGTGCAGAGCGGAAGTCCCTGGGAAGAGAGTTTCGGTTTCGCACGTGCCGTCGCGGCGGGGGACCGGGTGCTGGTGGCGGGCACGACGTCTTTCCGGGGCGATGTGCTGTACGGCGAGGGCGACCCGTACGAACAGGCCAAGGTGGCCTTCACCAGCGCCATCGAGGCGATCGCCGAGTTCGGGCTCGGCATCGGGTCCGTGATCCGGACGCGGATGTACCTGACCCATGTGCGGGACGTGGACGCCGTTGGCCGGGCACACAAGGAGATCTTCGACTCCGTACGCCCGGTCTCGACCCTGCTGGTCGTGGAGGGGTTCGTCGATCCGCGCATCCTGGTGGAAGTAGAACTTGAAGCATTCAGAGGAGCCTGAGCAGTCATGACCCTGGCGGTCCGAGTCATCCCCTGCCTGGACGTGGACAACGGCCGGGTCGTCAAGGGCGTCAACTTCCAGAACCTGCGCGACGCGGGCGACCCGGTCGAGATGGCCAAGGTGTACGACACCGAGGGCGCCGACGAGCTGACGTTCCTGGACATCACCGCGTCCTCGGGCAACCGGGAGACGACGTACGACGTGGTGCGGCGCACCGCGGAGCAGGTGTTCATCCCGCTCACGGTCGGCGGCGGCGTCCGTACGGCCGAGGACGTGGACAAGCTGTTGCGGGCGGGCGCCGACAAGGTGGGCGTGAACACCGCGGCGATCGCCCGGCCCGAGCTGATCCGCGAGATCGCCGAGCGCTTCGGCCGACAGGTGCTGGTGCTGTCGGTGGACGCCCGCCGCACCGAGTCGGGCTCCTTCGAGGTCACCACGCACGGCGGCCGGCGCGGCACCGGCATCGACGCCGTCGAGTGGGCCCACCGGGCGGCCGAGCTGGGCGCGGGCGAGATCCTCCTCAACTCCATGGACGCGGACGGCACCAAGGACGGCTACGACCTGGAGATGATCGCGGCGGTCCGCAAGCACGTGACCGTCCCGGTGATCGCCTCGGGCGGCGCGGGCAAGCTGGCCGACTTCCCGCCGGCGATCGCCGCCGGCGCCGACGCGGTCCTGGCGGCCTCCGTCTTCCACTTCGGCGACCTGCGTATCGGCGAGGTGAAGCGGGCGCTGCGGGAGGCGGGGCATCCCGTGCGCTGACGCCGCGCTGAGCTTGGGCAGACACGAAAGAGAAGTTGCGCAAAATCTGTTGTGCAACTTTTCTTTCGTATCTACGGTGAGCGCATGCCGAGCAAAGAGAACCGCCGGATCACGGACGTGGGCACCCTCAAGGCCCTTGCGCACCCGCTGCGCGCCAACCTGTACCGGCTGCTGTGCATGGAGCGGGTGGCCACCGCCTCCCAGTTGGCCGAGCACGTGGACGAGGCGGTGTCGCTGGTCAGCTACCACCTGCGCAAACTCGCCGACCACGGGCTGATCGAGGAGGCCCGGCCGCAGACGGCGGACGGGCGGGAGCGCTGGTGGCAGCCGGCGTCGGACGGGGTGAGCATCCGGGACGAGGACTTCCGGGGTGAGCCGGGAAAGGCCGCCGCACACCTCGCGGCCACGCGTCTCTTCCACGACCAGCGGGCCGATCAGTACCGCCGCTACCTGGACGAACGCCCCACCTGGGGGCCCGAGTGGAACACCGCGTCCGTGGACACGGAGTCGTGGCTGCGGCTGACGCCGGCGGAACTCACCGCGCTGAAGGACGAACTGGAAGCGGTCCTGCGCAGGTACGACGAGCGGGGTCAGGCCGCCGAGGCCGCGGGCGAGACCGGGGGACGCGAGCACGTCGCCCTCTACCTGTACGGCTTCCCGTTCCGCGGCTGAGAGGCCCCTCCCGTGACCGCCACGCTCCCACCGCCGGCGACCGCGCCGCAGGCCCACCGCGACCCCGACGTCCGGCGCTGGCTCGCCGCCTACACCTCCTCGATGCTCGGCGACAGCGTGTACTACCTCGCCCTGTCCTGGGCCGCCGTACAGGCCGGAACGCCCGCGCAGGCCGGTCTCGTGATGTCCGCGAGCGCGCTGCCCCGGGCCGTGCTGATGCTCGGCGGCGGAGTGCTCGCCGACCGGTTCGGGCCGCGCCGGGTCGTCATCTGCAGCGACGCCGTGCGCTGTGCGGCCGTCCTCGCCGTGGCGGCACTGCTGTTCCTGACCAGCCCGGGGCTGTGGCCGCTCGCCCTGCTGGCGCTGGTCTTCGGCACGGTCGACGCCGTGTTCATGCCCGCCGTGGGCGCCCTGCCGGCCCGTCTCACCGAGAAGGGCCAGCTCGCCCGGGTCCAGGGGATGCGCGGCCTCGCGATCCGGTTCGCCGGCGTGGTCGGCGCCCCGCTCGGCGGGCTCGGCGTGGCCGTCGGTGGTGCCGCGGCCGCGTTCGCCCTCGCCGGTCTGCTCATCGCCGTCTCGGTGCCGCTGCTGCTCTCGGTGCGGGTACGGGAGCTGCCGAAGGACGACACGCCGGAGGTGGCGGGAACCGCCTGGAACGACCTCCGCGCCGGTCTGCGCTACATCCGCCGCCACCGCGTCCTCGCCCCGCTGATGCTGGCCATCGCCCTCGGCGACCTCGGTTTCGTCGGCCCCCTGAACGTCGGTCTGACCCTGCTGGCCGAGCGGCGAGGCTGGGGTGCCTCCGGCATGGGCTGGGTGCTGGCCGGGTTCGGGGTCGGGGCCGCAGCCGCCTCGCTGCTGCTGACGGTCCGGGGGCGGGTGCCGCGTGCGGGGCTCGTCACCGGGGCGGCGTGTGTCGCGGGGGCCGTGGCCATCGGCGCTCTCGCCTTTGTGCCCGCACTCGTCGCCGCCGTCGGTGTGGCCCTGCTCGTGGGCCTGCTCGCCGGGCTCAGCGGCGCCCTGTGCGGGGCCCTGCTGCAGACCCAGGCCGACCCCGCCTACCTGGGGCGGGTCACGGCCGTCTCCAGCTTGGTCAGCCTCGGCCTGGCCCCGCTCAGCATGCCGCTCGCGGCCGCCGCGACCGGCGCCTTCGGACTCGGGCCGGTCTACGCCGTCAGTGCCGGCGTCTGCGGTCTCGGCGGGGTCGTCGCCCTCGTCGTACCGTCCCTGCGCCGCGCGGAACTCCCGGGCTGAGCACGGGACACTCCTTCGGCCGGACCAGCTGTACCAGATGGCCGGAGGTGTCCACGAACACCGCCGCCGGCACCGGCTTCTGCTCCTGCGGATGCACGGGTCCGGCCGGGCGCCCGGCCCTGGTCGCCGGGCGGCCGCTCTCGGCTGCCCGTTCGCGGGCTCAGATACCCAGTTGCCTCGACTCGTTCAGCTTGGTGATCGCGTCCGCCTCGCCCTCGACCTCCACCTCGGCCGTGTTCTGCCGGCCGAAGGCGAACATCAGCAGCTCCGACGGCTCGCCGGTCACCGTCACCACCGGTGCGCCCCGGTGCGCCACCGCCGTCTGGCCGTCCGGGCGGCGCAGCACCAGACCCGTCGGCACACCCCGGGCCACCAGGCGCGCCGTGCGCTCCAGCCGGGACCACAGGGCGTCCTGGAAGACGGAGTCCAGCTCGCGCGGGGTCCAGTCCGGCTGCGCGCGGCGGACGTCCTCGGTGTGGACGTAGAACTCGACGATGTTGGCCGCCTCGTCGACCTGCTTGAGCTGGAACGGGGAGAACCGCGGCGGGCCGGTACGGATCAGCTGGATCAGCTCCTCGTACGGCTTCGCGGCGTACTCGGCCATCACCTTCTCCAGGCGCGGCGCGAGCTGCTTGATCAGCGTGCCCCCGGCCGCGTCCGGGCGGCGCTCGCGCACGATGACATGCGCGGCCAGGTCCCGGGTCCGCCAGCCCTCGCAGAGGGTGTCGGCGTCCGGACCGACGGTTTCCAAGAGGTCGGCGAGCAGAAGCCGTTCACGCTTGGCGAAGGTCGACATGGGATCAGCCTACGACCAGCCGCTCAGTCCGCGCAGTGGACACGGCACCGGCGTTGTCGTACCCGCGCGGCACAATGGCACCCATGACCAGTACGACCGGGACTCCCGCCCGTCGCCCGACCACGGCCCCTCAACGAGGCGCTTCGCGCCACAGTGTTCCCCCCAGCAGCCTCGACCCGGAGATCGCCGCCCGCCTCAAGCGCAGCGCGGACGGTCTCCTGCCCGCCATCGCCCAGCAGTACGACACCGGTGAGGTGCTCATGCTCGGCTGGATGGACGACGAGGCGCTGCACCGCACGCTGACCACCGGCCGCTGCACGTACTGGTCGCGCAGCCGCCGGGAGTACTGGGTCAAGGGCGACACCTCGGGCCACGTCCAGTGGGTGAAGTCGGTCGCGCTGGACTGCGACGCCGACACCGTCCTGGTCAAGGTCGACCAGGTGGGCGCGGCCTGCCACACCGGCGCACGCACCTGCTTCGACGAGGACGTGCTGCTGAAGGACGCCGACACCGACGCCGATTCCGCCGCTCCGGCATCTGATCAGTAAGGTCGGCCGCCATGGACCTCGAGACCTTCCGCAAGCTCGCCACCGACCGGCGCGTCATCCCGGTGACCCGCAAGCTCCTCGCCGACGGCGACACCCCGGTCGCGCTGTACCGCAAACTGGCCGCCGAGCGCCCCGGCACCTTCCTGCTGGAGTCCGCGGAGAACGGCCGCTCCTGGTCCCGCTACTCCTTCGTCGGCGTCCGCTCCGCCGGGACGCTCACGGAACGCGACGGACAGGCCCACTGGCTCGGCACCCCGCCGGTCGGTGTCCCCGTCGACGGCGACCCCCTGGCGGCCCTGCGCGCCACGATCCAGGCCCTGCACACCCCGCACGAGGACGGCCTGCCGCCCTTCACCGGCGGCATGGTCGGCTATCTGGGCTACGACATCGTCCGCCGTCTGGAGAAGATCGGCCCCGGCGAGCGCGACGACCTGCGGCTGCCCGAGCTGACCATGCTCCTGACCAGCGACCTCGCCGTCATGGACCACTGGGAGGGCTCGGTCCTGCTGATCGCCAACGCGATCAACCACAACGACCTCGACACCGGCGTGGACGAGGCCTACGCCGACGCGGTGGCCCGGCTCGACGCCATGGAGGCCGACCTCACGCGAGCGGTCGCCCAGCCGCCGGCCGTGCTGCCGCCGTCCGAACTGCCCGAGTACACCGCGCTGTGGGGCGGCCCGGACTTCCAGGTGGCCGTGGAGGACATCAAGGAGCGCATCCGCGCGGGCGAGGCCTTCCAGGTCGTGCCCTCCCAGCGCTTCGAGACCCCGTGCACGGCGAGCGCGCTGGACGTCTACCGGGTGCTGCGGGCCACGAACCCGTCCCCGTACATGTACCTGTTCCGCTTCGACGGCTTCGACGTCGTCGGCTCGTCCCCCGAGGCCCTGGTGAAGGTCGAGGACGGGCGGGCGATGGTCCACCCCATCGCCGGCACCCGGCCACGCGGGACCACCCCGCAGGAGGACCAGGCCCTCGCCGAGGAGCTGATGGCCGACCCCAAGGAGCGTGCCGAGCACCTGATGCTCGTCGACCTCGGCCGCAACGACCTCGGCCGGGTCTGCGAGCCCGGCTCGGTCGAGGTGGTCGACTTCATGTCGATCGAGCGCTACTCGCACGTGATGCACATCGTCTCGACCGTCACCGGCAAGGTGGCCGAGGGCCGCACCGCCTTCGACGTCCTGACCGCCTGCTTCCCGGCGGGCACCCTCTCCGGCGCCCCCAAGCCCCGCGCGATGCAGATCATCGACGAACTGGAGCCGTCCCGCCGCGGCCTGTACGGCGGCTGCGTCGGCTATCTGGACTTCGCGGGCGACTCCGACACCGCGATCGCCATCCGCACCGCCCTGCTGCGGGACGGCACGGCATACGTGCAGGCCGGAGCCGGCATCGTCGCCGACTCCGACCCGGTGGCGGAGGACCAGGAGTGCCGCAACAAGGCGGCGGCGGTCCTCCGCGCGGTGCACACGGCCAACAGGCTCAACTCATAGCAGAGTTCAGCCGGTGAACGCGGCGGTGCCGTTCGGGGTGCCGAGCCCCGTCGGCCCGTCGTACCCGGTGGCGCCGGTGCACAGGTACGAGCCGCCGCAGCTGCCGTTGGAGCCGCTGGTGACGTCGTTCAGCGCCGAGGTGTGGGCGTACGGGAAGGACGCCGGGTAGGAGCCGGCGGACGGGGTGCCGGCCAGCGCGTAGGTCGCCGCGATCAGCGGGGAGGAGGCGCTGGTGCCGCCGAAGACCATCCAGCCGGAGCCCTGCTGGTAGGTGTCGTACACCGCGACACCGGTGTTGGGGTCGGCGACCGCCGAGACGTCCGCGACCGTACGGTTCGCGCAGCCGGAGTCCGTCTGCCAGCTGGGCTTGGCGTCGTACGCGGAGCAGCCGGAGCCCGCCCCGCTCCACACCGTGTCCGTCCAGCCCCGGGAGTTGGAGGCCGTCTTCAGGGACGTACCGCCCACCGCCGTCACGTACTTGGACGCCGCCGGGTACTCGACGCCGTAGCCGTTGTCACCGGAGGAGACGGTGATGGCGACGCCCGGGTGGTTGAAGTAGCTGGAGTCGTAGGTCGCGTCGCTGGAGGACTCGGAGCCGCCGTAGCTGTTGGAGACGAACTTCGCGCCCAGCCTGACCGCGGTGTTCACGCTCGTGCCCAGGTTGGTCATGCTCGCCGAGCTGGCCTCCACCAGCATGATCTTGCAGTTCGGGCAGGCCGCGCTGACCATGTCGAGGTCGAGGGAGATCTCCTCGGCCCAGCCGGAGTTGCCGCGCGGGTACTTGGTGCCGCCGTTCTGGTCCACCTTCTTGAAGCAGCCATTGGCGGTGGTGCAGGCGGACAGGCCGTACTGGGAGCGGTAGACGGCGAGGTCGGACTCGGCGTTCGGGTCGTCGTAGGCGTCGACGATCGCCACCGTCTGGCCCGAACCGCCGCCGGCGGAGGGCAGGTTGTACGCCGCCTGCAGCGAGGCGGGGCCGTAGCCGGAGGGTGCGGCGGCCGCCGTCAGGTCGCTCTCGGCGTGCGCCGACTTCGGGGTGCCCGAGGTGACCTTGAGGGCGTTACAGGCCATCTCGCCCTTCTTCGTCGGGGCGGCGCAGGCGTGCGCGACGCTGACGCCGTGGGACGAGGTGGTGGCCTGTGCCGCCTGGCCGACCGGGGCGGCCAGGGCGAGAGCGGCCGTGGCGAGCGTGGCCACGGCGGTGAGGGAAGTGGTTCTGCGCAACGTACGTCCTCCACGAAATGGGTGAACCGGGAAGGGCTGTGGGGGGTGCGCGGTGCCACCACGGCGCGGGGTGTCGCGCCGAGGTCGCGCAGAACGTACGGATGTCGGGGCCGCGTCAACAAGATGGATGTTGAAGCACGAACGTTGCTTTGCCCTTCCTGGCGAATTCATGTGCCGTTCCTGGGCGCGTCATGCCCAAGATCTGGGACACCGATGGGTTGACGGACCCGGGTGTCGGTTCGCCCGGGGTTCAGGCGATAGTGGTGTACGTGACTGCCGTACCTGACCCCCGTACCGAAGCCGCCGGCTCCGCCCGGTCCGGCCGGCGGAGCCTCGCCGTGGCCCTCCTGTGCGGTGCGCTCGGCGCGGCCGTGGCGCTGCTCGCGACCCGGCAGCGCTGGGCGGAGGGCACCGCGACGGTGGCCGGCGGCGCGTTCCCGCTCACCGTCAAGGGCAGCGACGTCACGGGCGTCCCCGCGGCCCTCGCCATAGTGGGCCTCGCCGCGCTCGTCGCCGTCTTCGCCGTCCGGCGGGCGGGCCGCCTGGTCGTCGCCGGACTGCTCGCCCTCTCCGGCGCCGGCATCGTGGCCGCCGCGCTCGTGGCCGCCTCCGACACCTCCGCGCTGGACGACAAGGCCGCCCAGGCCAGCGGCGACACCTCCGCCACCGTGGCCGCGCTCAGCCACACCGGGTGGCCCTACGTCGCGGCCGCGGGCGGCCTGCTGATCCTGCTGGCCGGTCTGCTGGCGCTGCGCTACGGCAGCCGGTGGCCCGCCATGTCCGGCCGCTACGAGCGCGGCACCGACCGTCCGCGCCGCACGGCCCGCCCGGTCGACCCGGAACGGCCCGAGGAGATGTGGAAGGCGCTGGACCGGGGCGAGGACCCGACGGGCGCCTGACGCTCGCCGCGGGTGTGGCGAAACAGACGCCACCCCCACGTCCGGCACACGCTCGGGTACGGGACAATGGACGAAGAGCGTCCGGCTCGAACAGTGACGGTCGGGCTCGGAGCCGTACGACACGTACGCCGCTCTTCTGGGACACGTACACAGCAACGAGGAGCACAGACATGGCGGGCAGCAGCCACGGCCACGGTCACACCCCGGCCGCCTGGACCGGTGTCATCATTTCCTTCATCGGTTTCCTGGTCGCGGGCGCCTTCATGGTGATGGGCCAGCCGGTCGGCTTCTGGGCCGGCATGGCGCTCATCCTCGGCGGCGCGGTGGTCGGCGGCATCATGCGCGCCATGGGTCTCGGCAACACCCCGAAGCCCCTGAAGATGGTCGGCGCCCCCCTCACGACCGGTGAGCCGGCCGGCGCGGAGAGCTGAGCGCACACACCGCTTCCCAAGGGGCGGCCCGGTACTCGGACAGAGTGCCGGGCCGCCCCTCGTGTTCTTGGGGACCCCACCCGGCGGACCGGCGCGCGTGCTGCCGCCCTGCCGGGGACAATGTTCATGTGAACGCCGAGAGCAGCACGGTCGCGCCCACCGCCCCGTACCCGGTCGCGCCGACCACCCCGTACCCGGCCGTGCCACCGGGCCCGGCGTGGCGGCGGCTCGCCGTCCCCGCAGGGCTGTTCGTGGCCGTGGCCGGGGCCTTCGCGTACGTGGGCGCCGTCGACCCGAACGAACCCGGTCACTACCCCGTCTGCCCGCTGTACCGGCTCACCGGCCTGTACTGCCCCGGCTGCGGCGGACTGCGCAGCGCGCACGCCTTCGTCCACGGTGACCTGCTCACCGCGCTGCGGGACAACGCGCTCGGCGTGGCCGCCTACCTGGGCTTCGCGGCGCTGTGGACCGTATGGGTGGTGCACGCCGTACGCGGTCGGCCGGTGCGGCTGGAACCGCGGCCGGCGCACCTGTGGGCGATCGGCGCGTTGCTGCTGGTGTTCACGGTCGTCCGGAACCTGCCGTCGGGAGGCTGGCTGCATCCTTGACCACAACCCGGGAACGTCCAGCTGATGGGACCGGCGTCCACCGGATGCGAGGGGTCCGCGCTCCTGCGGATACCATCGCAGTGACCACGGGTTTTCAAAACCTGAAGGAACCACCGTCTGAAAGGGGGCCGCTCGCGTGAGTGTGCTCGACGAGATCATCGACGGAGTCCGTGCCGACCTCGCGGAGCGGCAGGCACGCGTCAGCCTCGACGAGCTCAAGGAGCGCGCGGCCAAGGCTCCCGCCGCCAAGGACGGGGTGGCCGCGCTCAAGGGCGACGGCGTCAAGGTGATCTGCGAGGTCAAGCGCTCGAGCCCCTCCAAGGGCGCGCTGGCCGCGATCGCCGACCCGGCCGGGCTGGCCGCGGACTACGAGGCGGGCGGTGCGGCCGTCATCTCGGTCCTCACCGAACAGCGCCGCTTCGGCGGCTCGCTCGCCGACCTGGAGGCGGTCCGCGCGCGCGTGGACATCCCGGTGCTCCGCAAGGACTTCATCGTCACGTCGTACCAGCTGTGGGAGGCCCGGGCGTACGGCGCCGACCTCGCGCTGCTGATCGTGGCCGCCCTGGACCAGCCGGCCCTGGAGTCGCTGATCGAGCGCGCGGTGTCGATCGGGCTCACCCCGCTCGTCGAGGTGCACGACGAGGACGAGGTGGAGCGGGCCGTGGACGCGGGCGCCAAGGTCATCGGCGTCAACGCGCGCAACCTGAAGACGCTGGAGGTCGACCGCGGCACGTTCGAGCGGGTCGCGCCGGAGATCCCGGACCACGTCGTCAAGGTCGCCGAGTCCGGTGTCCGTGGCCCGCACGACCTGATCGCATACGCCAACGCCGGCGCCGACGCGGTCCTGGTCGGCGAGTCCCTGGTCACCGGGCGCGACCCCAGGACCGCCGTCGCCGACCTGGTCGCCGCGGGTGAACATCCCGCGCTGCGGCACGGGCGGGGCTGATCACCCGGTAGGCTGATCCCGATGACTCTCACCGTGACGACCGTCGACCGGTACGCCCGCCTGGCGCGAGGCTGCCGCCCGAGGGGCTGCCGCGCCCCGGCGAGGCGCGTCCACGGTCGTCGCGTGCGTTACGTCATCGGTGACGAACCCGGGCAGGTGAACGGACGTCGATGGCAGCGCCCCGTCAGGGGCGCGGAGCTCTGTTCGATGAGCGGCTACCGCTGCGCGGGCGCGAGAGGCCACTGACGGCCCGCAGTCAACGGACAAATCCCCGCCCCCACGGCGAATAGTGTTTTTTCACACGCACTCACCGTGAGGTTTCGGCATGCCCAGCAACTTCTTCTTCCCTGACCCACAGGGTCAGGTCCCCACGGCCGAAGGCTACTTCGGCGTGTTCGGCGGCAAGTTCATCCCGGAGGCCCTCGTCGCCGCCGTGGACGAGGTGGCCGTCGAGTACGACAAGGCCAAGCACGACCCCGAGTTCGCCCGCGAGCTCGACGACCTGATGGTCAACTACACCGGCCGCCCCAGTTCCCTCACCGAGGTCCCGCGCTTTGCCGCGGAAGCGGGCGGTGCCCGGGTGTTCCTCAAGCGCGAGGACCTCAACCACACCGGCTCCCACAAGATCAACAACGTCCTCGGCCAGGCACTGCTCACCAAGCGGATGGGCAAGACCCGGGTCATCGCCGAGACGGGCGCCGGCCAGCACGGCGTCGCGACCGCCACCGCCTGCGCCCTCTTCGGCCTCGACTGCACCATCTACATGGGCGAGGTCGACACCAGGCGCCAGGCCCTGAACGTGGCCCGCATGCGCATGCTCGGCGCCGAGGTCGTCTCCGTGAAGTCCGGCAGCCGCACCCTGAAGGACGCCATCAACGAGGCGTTCCGCGACTGGGTCGCGAACGTCGACCACACCCACTACCTGTTCGGTACGGTCGCCGGCCCGCACCCCTTCCCCGCCATGGTCCGCGACTTCCACCGGGTCATCGGCGTCGAGGCCCGCCGCCAGCTGCTGGAGCGCGCCGGGCGCCTCCCGGACGCCGCCATCGCCTGCGTCGGCGGCGGCTCCAACGCCATCGGCCTCTTCCACGCCTTCATCCCCGACGAGGGCGTCCGGCTCATCGGCTGCGAGCCCGCCGGGCACGGCATCGAGACCGGCGAGCACGCGGCCACCCTGACCGCGGGCGAGCCGGGCATCCTGCACGGTTCCCGCTCGTACGTCCTGCAGGACGACGAGGGCCAGATCACCGAGCCGTACTCCATCTCGGCCGGTCTGGACTACCCGGGCATCGGCCCGGAGCACTCCTACCTCAAGGACTCCGGCCGCGGCGAGTACCGCGCGATCACCGACGACGCGGCCATGCAGGCGCTGCGTCTGCTGTCCCGCACCGAGGGCATCATCCCGGCCATCGAGAGCGCCCACGCCCTCGCCGGCGCCCTGGAGGTCGGCAGGGAGCTGGGCAAGGACGGCCTGATCGTCGTCAACCTGTCCGGCCGCGGCGACAAGGACATGGACACCGCCGCCCGCTACTTCGGCCTGTACGACACCGACGCCGAGGTGGCCGCCGACGAAGCCGACACCGCCGAGATCGAGGGGGACGCCAAGTGAGCGGGAACATCCAGCTGCTGTCGGACACCCTGGCCGCCGCCGAGGCGGAGGGCCGCTCCGCGCTCATCGCCTACCTACCGGCCGGGTTCCCGACCGTGGACGGCGGCATCGAGGCGATCAAGGCCGCCTTCGACGGCGGGGCGGACGTAGTCGAGGTGGGCCTGCCGCACAGCGACCCCGTCCTCGACGGCCCGGTCATCCAGACCGCCGACGACATCGCCCTGCGTGGCGGGGTCAGGATCGCCGACGTGATGCGTACGGTGCGCGAGACCTACGCGGCGACCGGCAAGCCGGTGCTCGTCATGACCTACTGGAACCCCATCGACCGCTACGGCGTCGAGCGGTTCACCGCCGAGCTGGCCGAGGCGGGCGGCGCGGGCTGCATCCTGCCCGACCTGCCCGTCCAGGAGTCGGCGCTGTGGCGGGAGCACGCCGAGAAGCACGGTCTCGCGACCGTCTTCGTGGTGGCGCCGAGCAGCAGGGACGAGCGGCTCGCCCAGATCACCGCGGCGGGCAGCGGCTTCGTCTACGCGGCCTCCCTGATGGGCGTCACCGGCACCCGCGAATCCGTCGGCGCGCAGGCCCAGAACCTGGTCGAGCGCACCCGCGCCACCGGCACCGAGCTGCCCGTCTGCGTCGGACTCGGCGTCTCCAACAGCGCCCAGGCCGCCGAGGTCGCCGGCTTCGCCGACGGCGTCATCGTCGGCTCGGCGTTCGTGAAGCGGATGCTCGACGCCCCGGACCACGCCGCCGGCGTGGCGGCGGTCCGCGAGCTGGCCGGAGAGCTGGCGAAGGGCGTGCGCGGACAGGCGTGAAGTGCGTTACCGTCCGTAACTAGACGTAAGAATCGACTGCGGTCAGTCACAACGGACGATTCGGTCACTCGAACGGGTGGACCTGGGACCGGGGAGGCGCGCTGCGCCTCCCCGGTTCGTTCTGGGGGTGTGAGCGAGAAGAACCGTGACGGAAAGCGCACCGCCAGGGAGCGGCTGGCGGTCGAGCGCGAGAAGCAGAAGGCCTCGGAGAAGCGACGGCGCACGCTGATCGTGGGCGCGAGCATCGTCTGCGTCCTGGGCCTTGCGGCGGTGATCGGCGTCATCGCCGCGAACACCGGCAAGAACAAGGGCAGCAACAAGGCGGGCCCGGTCGTGGCGCCCTCGGGCGCGCAGGGCAAGGACGCCCTCGCGATCCCGGTGGGCAAGGACAGCGCCAAGTCGACGCTCACCGTCTGGGAGGACATGCGCTGCCCGGCCTGCCAGGCCTTCGAGATCACCTACCGCCCGACGCTCCACCAACTGGTCGACTCCGGCAAGCTCAGAATCGAGTACCACCTGGTCCGGCTGATCGACGGCAACCTTGCGGGCACCGGCTCGCTGCGCGGCGCCAACGCCGTGGCCTGCGCCCAGGACGCCGGAAAGTTCCGCGACTACCACGACGTGCTGTTCGCGAACCAGCCCAAGGAGACGGACGACGCGTACAGCGACAACGCCAAGCTGATCGACCTGGCCGGCAAGGTCGGCGGCCTGGACACCCCCGCCTTCCAGAAGTGCGTCAAGGACGGCACCCACGACAGCTGGGTGAACAAGTCCCACAAGGCCTTCCAGACCGGAGGCTTCAGCTCCACGCCCACGGTCCTGCTCGGCGGGAAGAACATCTACCAGAACCAGACCCTGACCCCGGCCAAGCTCAAGCAGATGGTGGAGGCGGCCGACCACGGGTAAGGATCTTCCTTCCGCGCCCGTTTTTCTCACGCCCCCGTTATGGACCCGTAGCCGGGCTGCTTGCCGTCCCCACGGCCCGGCACGGTAGCGTCGGACTTGCCATGGAACTTGCCTACATTCCCAGCCCGTCGCGCGGGGTGCTGTATCTCGGCCCCATCCCGCTGCGCGGCTACGCCTTCTGCATCATCATCGGTGTCTTCGTCGCCGTCTGGCTCGGCAACAAGCGCTGGATCGCCCGCGGCGGTCGTGCCGGCACCGTCGCCGACATCGCGGTCTGGGCTGTGCCGTTCGGCCTGGTCGGCGGCCGGCTCTACCACGTGATCACGGACTACGAGCTGTACTTCAGCCCCGGCCGTGACTGGGTGGACGCCTTCAAGGTGTGGCAGGGCGGCCTCGGCATCTGGGGCGCGATCGCGCTCGGCGCACTCGGCGCGTGGATCGGCGCGCGCCGCCGGGGGATCCCCATGCCCGCGTACGCCGACGCCGTCGCGCCCGGTATCGCCTTCGCGCAGGCCATCGGCCGCTGGGGCAACTGGTTCAACCAGGAGCTGTACGGCCGCGAGACGCATGTTCCCTGGGCCCTGCACATCACCTCCTCCGAGGGCGGCCGGGTGCCGGGCTACTACCACCCGACCTTCCTGTACGAGTCCCTGTGGTGCGTCGGCGTGGCGCTGCTGGTCATCTGGGCCGACCGCCGCTTCAAGCTGGGCCATGGCCGGGCGTTCGCCCTGTACGTCGCCGCGTACTGCGTCGGCCGCGGCTGGATCGAGTACATGCGCGTGGACGACGCGCACCACATCCTGGGCCTCCGCCTGAACGACTGGACCGCGCTGATCGTCTTCCTGCTGGCGGTGACGTACATCGTGGTGTCGTCGAAGATGCGGCCTGGCAGGGAAGCCGTCGTCGAGCCGGGTGTCTCCGACGGTCCGGCAGAGGGTACGGAAGGCGAGGGTACGGAAGGCGAGGGTACGGAAGGCGCCGACGAGGCCGAGGACAAGGCCGCGGACAAGGCCGAGGACAACGCCGAGGACAACGCCGAGCCGGAGGCCGCGGAGGCCGTGGAGGCGAAGGACGAGGCCGAGTCGGCCACCAAGAAGAGCTGACGCTGGTTCACGGCACCGAGGGCGCCCGGAGATCTTTCCGGGCGCCCTCGGCGTGCAACTAGTTCCTGCACGCCAGCGACAGGGTGCGCCGGGCCATGGCCACCACCGCCGCGTCGATGAAGCGGCCGTCGGGGAGGGCCTGGGCGCCCTCTCTCGTGGCCGCTGCCTTGAGGATCGTTTCCGCGTGTTCGATCTCCTCCGGAGTGGGCAGGTAGGCCCGTTCGATCACCGGCAGCTGGCGGGGATGGATCGCGGCGCGGCCCAGGAAGCCGAGGGAACGGCCGTGGGCGCAGGAGGCGGCGAGGCCGTCCAGATCGCGGATGTCGGGGTGGACCGACTGGGGCGGTGGCGCGAGGCCGGCCGCGCGGGCGGCGACGATCACCCGGGAGCGCGGCCAGTCGAGGCCCGCGCCGGCCCGTACCCCCAAGTCGGCCCGCAGGTCCGCCTCACCGAGCGCGATGCCCCGCAGGGCGGGGTGGGCGGTGGCGATGGCGTAGGCGCGCTCGATGCCGAGGGCCGTCTCCAGCAGGGCGTACAGCGGCACGGGGGTGGCCACGGCGACCTGGCCGATCTCGGCCGGACCGGTCACCTTGGGCAGCCGCAGGCCCGCCAGGCCGGGGACTGCGGCCAGGGCGGCCAGGTCACCGGCGGACCAGGGGCTGTCCAGCGCGTTCACGCGGACGTGGACCGGGACCGGCGGGGGATCGGTGAGCAGCTCGGCCGTGGCCGCACGGGCGTACTCCTTGCGGCCCGGCGCGACGGCGTCCTCCAGGTCGATCACCACCACGTCGGCACCCGCCGCCAGCGCCTTGGCGACCACGGGCGGGCGGTCGCCGGGGACGTACAGCCAGGTGAGCGGGTGCGCGGTCACCGGGCGCCCTCCTCGCGCAGGGCGCGCAGCTCGGCCGGGGTGAGGCCCAGCTCGGTGAGCACGGCCTCGGTGTCGGCGCCGTGCGGGCGGCCGGCCCAGCGGATCGCGCCGGGCGTCGCGGAGAGCCGGAAGAGGACGTTCTGCATGCGCAGCGGGCCCAGCTCGGGGTCGTCGACGGTGGTGACCGTGTGCAGTGCCTGGTACTGGGGGTCGGTCAGGACGTCCCGGACGTCCTGGACCGGGGCCACCGCCGCCTCCGCCTTCTCGAAGGCCGCGACGACCTCGGCGCGGGTGCGGGCGGCGATCCAGGAGCCGACCGCCTGGTCCAGGACGTCGGCGTGGGCGGCGCGGTCCGCGCCGGTGGCGAACCACGGCTCCTCGGTCAGCTCCGGGCGGCCCACCAGGCGTATCACCCGCTCCGCGACCGACTGCGCGGAGGTGGAGACGGCGACCCAGTGTCCGTCGGCGGTGCGGTAGGTGTTGCGCGGCGCGTTGTTCGCGGAGCGGTTGCCGGTGCGTTCCTGGACGTGGCCGAGCTGGTCGTACCAGGTCAGGTGGGGGCCGAGGACCGACAGGATCGGCTCGATGATCGCCATGTCGACGACCTGCCCGGCGCCGGTGCGCTCCCGCGCGGCCAGCGCGGTGAGCACGGCGAAGGCGGTCGCCAGGCCCGCGACCGAGTCCGCGAGCCCGAAGGGCGGGAGGGTGGGCGGCGCGTCCGGCTCGCCGGTGATCGCGGCGAAGCCGCTCATCGCCTCGGCGAGCGTGCCGAAGCCGGGGCGGTGTGCGTACGGCCCGAACTGGCCGAAGGCCGTCACCCGGGCGAGGACCAGCCGGGGGTTGGCGGCGGCCAGCTCCGCCCAGCCCAGCTCCCACCTCTCCAGGGTGCCCGGGCGGAAGTTCTCGATCACGACGTCGGCGGTGGCGGCGAGCCGGAGCAGAGCGGCACGGCCGCCGGGCCTGGACAGGTCCAGGGTGATGGCCCGCTTGTTGCGGCCGAGCACCTTCCACCACAGGCCGACACCGTGCTTGGCCGGGCCGTGCCCACGGGAGGGGTCGGGGCGCCGCGGATGCTCGACCTTGATCACCTCGGCGCCGAAGTCGCCGAGCAGTGTGGCGGCCATGGGGCCCGCGAACAGGGTGGCCAGGTCCAGCACCCGCAGACCGGCGAGGGGCGGTGTCGTCGTACTCATGCCTCGTACCTCATGCGGTGAACTGTGCGTCGATCTCCGGGCGGTACGGCATCGACACCGAGGCCCCGGCACGCTGGACCGAGATCGCCGCGGCGGCCGCCGCCCAGGACAGGGCCTCCCGCACCGGTTTCTCCTCGGCGAGGGCCACCGCGAGCGCGCCCACGAAGGTGTCACCGGCGCCCGTGGAGTCGACGGCGGTCACCTGAGGTGCCGGGATCACCAGCGGGTCGGTGCCCCGGGCCAGAAAGAGGCTGCCCGTGGCGCCCAGGGTGACGACGACCTCCGGCACCAGGTCCAGCAGGGCGGCGGCGGCCTCGCGCGGGTCGGTGCGGCCGGTGAGGGTGACCGCCTCGTACTCGTTGGGCACCAACAGGTCGGTGGCGGCGAGGAGTTCGGGCGGCAGCGGCCGGGCGGGCGACGGGGTGAGCACCGTACGGATCCCGTGCCGGCGCGCCGCCTGGGCGCCCGCGACGACCGCGGCCAGCGGGATCTCCAGCTGCAGCAGCAGGGCGTCGGCGGAGGCGATCAAACCCTCGTCGCCGGGGGAGAGGTGGTCGACGGTGCCGTTCGCGCCGGGGATGACGACGATGGAGTTGGCGCCTTCGTCGTCCACCACGATGTGCGCGGTGCCGGACGGGCCCTCCACCGTCCGCAGGAAGTCGGTGTCGACGCCCGAGTGTTCGAGGGTGTCGCGCAGCCGCAGGCCGAAGGCGTCGTTGCCGACCGCGCCGATCATCGAGACGGTGGCGCCGGCGCGGGCCGCGGCGATCGCCTGGTTGGATCCCTTGCCGCCGGGGATCGTGTGGAACTCCCGCCCCGTCACCGTCTCGCCGCGCTGCGGGGCCTTCGCGACATAGGTGACGAGGTCCATGTTCGTGCTGCCGAGGACGACGATGTGGGTCATGGGCGGGTCGCCTCCAGGTGGGTGAGATGGGCGAGGGTGTCGAAGCCGGTGCCGTCGAAGTCGGCGACGGTGGTGGCGAGCCGGTTCTTCAGCGGGGCCCGCCAGCGCTCGGGGAGCGCGGCGGGCTCGCCCGCGAGCAATCCCGCGATGCTGCCGGCCGTGGCGCCGTTGGAGTCCGTGTCCAGGCCGCCCGATACCGCACGGCAGACGGAGCCGGTGAAGTCGCCGTCCGCGTGCGTGAGGGCCGCGGTGAGCAGGGCGGTGTTGGGGATGGCGTGCACCCAGTGGTGGGCGGGGGAGTAGCGGGCGTGGAGCTCGTCCACGACGTCGTCGAAGTCCTCGTGGTACTCGGCCAGTCGGACGGCGTGGTCGACCGCCCCCGCGAGCCGGGAGCGGGGCGGGATCACCCGGCGGCCGGTGCGCAGGCAGGCGTGGACGTCTTGGCCCTGGGTGGCGGCGGTGGCGATGACGGCGGCTGTGAACATCGCCGCGTAGACGCCGTTGGCGGTGTGGGTGAGGACCGCGTCGCGGTGTGCCTGTTCGGCGGCGGCGGCCGGGTCGCCGGGGTTGGTCCAGCCGTGCATGTCGGCGCGGATCCGGGCGCCGATCCACTCGCGGAAGGGGTTGCGGTGGCGGGCGGTGTGCGGGGGTTCGATGCCGTTGAGGAGGTTGCGGTAGGCGAGGCGTTCGGCGGTGAAGGTACGGCCGGGCGGGAGTTCGTCCAGCCAGAGCCGGGCCACGTCCGCGGTGCTGAAGGTTCTTCCGTGACGGCGGAGGAGCAGGAGGTTCAGCAGGGGGTAGTTGAGGTCGTCGTCCTCCGGCATTCCGTCGATGTTCTCGGCCAGGGAGGTGGGGGCCGAGCGACGGTTCCAGGGATGCGCGGCGAGGAGGTCCTCCGGGACGCCCTGTGCCGTGAAGTACGTGCCGAGGGGCCAGTTGCCGGCTGCCCGGGCGAGGGCGCGGATGCCGTCGAGGGGGAGTTTTTCGACGGGTTTGCCGAGGAGACAGCCGATGGCTCTGCCGAGCCAGGCGGCTTCGAGTGCCTCCTGGGTCGGTGCCGGCCGGGTGTGGGTTTCACTTGCCCGCGCCGGCGGGTCCGGCCAGTTCGGGCACAGGGACTTGATGCGGGCCAGGTCGGTCGGCTCGTCGTGGGACAAGCCGCTGGGGAGGTCGGCCAGCTCGTCCAGGAGGTCTTCTGCCAGGAGGCGCAGATACCGCGAGACGCCGTGGGCGGACGCACCGGCTCGGTCCGGTGCGTCCGGGCCGCCCGCGGCCCGCCAGCGCGCCTCGATCGCCGACGGTTCCCGCCCGTCCAGGCGGGCCTGGCGGAGCTCGTGGCCGAGCAGGTCCTCCGGCTGGACCCAGGTCAGTCGGAGCATGCGGTGCCTCCGAGGGCCGTGAACGCCCGCTCGTGCGCGCGCCGCCGCCGTACGTCCCGTTCGAAGACCTCCCGCGCTACCTCGGCGAGCGTGCGGGCCGGCTCCCACAGGTCCAGCCGGCTGGCCTCCGCCACCGTCTTCGCCCAGTCCTCCGGGACGGCCGAGCCCAGGGCGCCCGCGAGGGCACCGGCCATCGTCGCGATCGAGTCGCAGTCGCGGCCGTAGTTGACCGCGCCGAGCACGGCGTGCCGGTAGTCGCCGCCGGAGACCAGCACCATGCCGAGGGCGATGGGCAGTTCCTCGATCGCGTGCAGCCGGGAGGGACGGCGGGCGGCCGGCGAGGGGGCGCGGTAGTCCGGGCCGACGGTGTCGTACGGGGCCACCGCCGCACGCAGCGGACGGAGTGCCGACTCGAAGTCGCTGTGGCCGCGGGCCACTTCGCAGACCTTCTCGATCGCCTCGCGCGTGCCGTCCTTCGCCAGCGACAGGCACGCGGTGACCACCGAGTCCGGGGTCGCGCCCGGGGCCGCGGCGGCGGCGACGGCCGCGGCGAGGACACCGGCCGCCTCACGGCCGTACGACGACTGGTGCGCACCGGCGATGTCCAGCGCCTCGGCGTAGGCGGCGGCCGGGTCGGCCGCGTTGACCAGGCCGACGGGGGCCATGTACATCGCCGCGCCGCAGTTGACGATGTTGCCGACGCCCGCCTCGCGGGGGTCGGCGTGGCCGTAGGCCAGCCGGGCCACGAGCCACTTCTCGGCGAGGAAGAGGCGGTGCAGCGGCAGGGTCTCGGTCTCCAGCTCCGGGATCCAGCGCGGGTTCGTCATCAGGTCCGGGACCAGGTGGTCGGCGATCGCGTAGGCGTCGAGGTGGTCGCGGACGCGGGCGTACACCCGGACCAGCGCATGCGTCATCAGGGTGTCGTCGGTGACGTGGCCGTCGCCCTTGTGGTAGGGGGCGAGGGGGCGGGCGGTGCGCCAGGCGTCGCCGTGCCAGGGGCCGACGACGCCGTGGACACGACCGCCGTGGCGCTCGGCGATCTGGTCGGGGGAGTACCCCTCGACCGGGCCGCCGAGGGCGTCGCCGACGGCGGCTCCCACGAGCGCCCCGGTGATCCGGTCGTCGAGACCGGGCAGGGATGATCGTCTGCTTTCTTCTTCTTTGAGTCCTTTGGACTCCATGGGCGTCATGCCCCGAATCATCCTCCTGGGCGGGCCGGTTGCGCGGCTTCCAGGAGTCCGGCGAGTTCCACCAGGTCGGTGTCGGCGAGGCGGGGCAGGGCGCAGCCGGACAGGGTGCGGCAGGCGTCCCGCCAGGTCTGGGGGATGGCCGCGCCGCCGCCGAGGGCTCCGGTGAGGGCGCCCGCGAGGGCGGGGGCGGAGTCGGCGACCCGGGACAGACAGGCGGCGGCGGGGACGGCCTCGGCGATACGGCCGTGGGCGGCGGTGGCCAGGGCGAGGGCGACCGGGACGGTCTCGGCGGCGGCGATGCCGTAGCTGTAGACGTGGTCCACGATCTGGTGCTCGAGGAGCGGGACGAGGGCGAAGGCGGAGTCGCTGTCCGCGGCGAGGGTGAGCGCGTGGCGGGCGTTGCGGCCGATCTCGGTGTCGGGCGGGAGTTCGGCGAGCGCGGCGGTCACGCAGGTGTGCGTCTGCGCGCCGGTGAGGGCGACCGCGAGGGCGGCGGCCATGGCGCGGGCGCCGTGCACGCCGTCGCCGTCCTGGGTGTAGCGGGCGTCGAACTCGGCGAGGGCGGCGGCGCGTTCGGGGTCGCCGGGGTGCGCGACGGCGAGGACGCAGGCGCGGACGCAGGCGGCGTCGTCGAAGTAGTGCGGGTTGTCGTGGCCGGTGGCGGGCGGGCGCAGGCCGGCGGCGAGGTTGCCGAGGCCGGCGCGGACGGAGATGCGGGCGCGCAGGGGGAGTACCGCGGACTCGATCTCGGGGGCGCGGTCCGCCGCGGCGGCGACCTCCGCGGCCACGGCGGTCCAGGTGAGGTCGATGGCGGCGCGGGTACGGCGCTCCCGGCTGAGGTCGCCGAGGGCGTCGTCGTCGCCGGCCCGCAGGACCGCCTCCGCGGCGAAGGCCGCCCACTCGGCGTCGTCGGAGGGGCCGAGGCGGAGGGGTTCGGGGGGTTGGTTGAGGGCGATCGGTACCGGGAGGGTGGTGGTGGCGTTCTGCTCGGCGAAGGTGTCCAGCTCGCGGGTGAGGCGGCGGGTCCACTCGGGCATACGGCTGGCTCGGTGCCGTGCGGCCGGCCAGCCGGCGGCGTCGCCCGCGGCGAGGCCCAGCAGGAGCCCCTCGACACGGCGCGCCGTCATGACTGACCCTCGCCGTCCGCCTGCCCGGCGTTCCCCGCCCCGACCAGGGGGCTCCGCTCCCTGGACCTCCCGTCGCCGACCCATCCGACCGGCTCGGTCGGACGAGAGGCGGGTGAGAGGGGCGGGGACGGTCTGGTCCCCCACTTCCCGCCCTCGCCCGGGACCAGTAGCTCGGCCACGTCCAGGACGTGGTGGCCCGCCATGGACGGCAGGCAGCGGCCGCGGGCGGGACCGATGGGGCCGGCCCAGTGGGCGGGGATCGCGGAGATGCCGTGGGTCGCGCCGGACAGGGCGCCGGCCACCGCCGCCGTCGTATCGGCGTCGCGGCCCATGTTGACGGCCGTCAGGACGGCCTGGACGAAGTCGCCGTCGGCCGCCGCGTACGCGCCGAAGGCCAGGGCCACGGCCTCGGGGGCCAGGTCGGTCCAGGGGTAGCCGCCGATGACGACCGCGGAGCGGACCGCGCGTTCGCCGCGGTGGGCGACGGCCGCCGCCCGGCGCAGGGAACGCGCCGTCCAGGAGTCCTCGGGGATCACCGCGAGGGCGGAGGCGATCACCACCGGAACCGGGGCGCCCGTCATCGCCGCCGCCACCCCCGCCGCGACCGCCTGGCCGCCGTAGATGCCCTCGC
Source organism: Streptomyces sp. NPDC054783 (assembly GCF_053611725.1). Classification (NCBI taxonomy): domain Bacteria; kingdom Bacillati; phylum Actinomycetota; class Actinomycetes; order Kitasatosporales; family Streptomycetaceae; genus Streptomyces; species Streptomyces sp. NPDC054783. Next base: position 150,298 of record NZ_JBSHAY010000013.1, read on the forward strand.
CCTCGTGGCTGACCGAACCGTCGATCGCCACCAGGCGGGCCGCTTCGGCGGGGCGGCCGGCGGCGAAGACGCCGAAGGGGGCCGCCCGCATGGCCAGACCGTCGCTCCAGGCGTGCCGGTGCTGGGCCGAGATGGGGGCGGCGAGGCCCCGGCGCAGGTTCTCCAGGGTGCCGCGCTCGCTGAAACCGGCGCCCCGGAAGGGGCCCTCGGCGCGGTCGGCGATCCACTCGTGCCAGGCCGCCTCCACATGCGCCGGAGTCAGCGCCGAGCCGTGCCGGGCGAGCAGCAGTCCGGAGAAGATCGCGTACTCCGTGTCGTCCGTGCCGCACGGAGTCTCGGCCACGTATCCCGTGATGCGGCCCCAACGGGCGCGGATCTCGGACGGCTTGAGGTTCTCCGCGGGCGCGCCCAGCGCGTCTCCGACGGCCAGGCCGAGCAGCGCGCCGCGGGCCCGGCCGCGGAGCCCGGTGGCGTCGTCGGGCGCCGGAACCGGGGGAGTGCAGGCGATCGATGCCATGGGCGGACTCCTTCGGGGCCGGGAACGCGCTTTGCGGATGTGTGCCACGGGGTGCGCCCCCGCGAGCCTCCACGAGTCGAAGTCACCCGCTTGGCAACTGAGCAAGATCATGCACGGATGAGCGCAAACGGGTAAAGCTGCAGGTTAGCCCAGCCTTTCCTTGCTGGCGGGAGCCGACGAAGGGGCGTAGGTTCAGTGGCGTCGAAAAGTAGAACTCGTCCAAAGTTAGCTTTGGCTAAGCTATCCGGGGGGCCCGCATGGCCATCATCGAGACCCAGGCCGCGCTGCACGAAGCGCACCGCGACAACCACACGCACCGCGATGTCAACGGCGGCTGGCTGCGCCCCGCCGTCTTCGGCGCCATGGACGGGCTCGTCTCCAACCTCGCCCTGATGACCGGTGTGGCCGGCGGATCCGTGAGTCAGCAGACCATTGTCATCACCGGGCTCGCCGGGCTGGCGGCGGGTGCCTTCTCCATGGCGGCCGGCGAGTACACCTCGGTCGCCTCCCAGCGGGAGCTGGTCGAGGCCGAGCTCGATGTCGAGCGCCGTGAGCTGCGCAAGCACCCGCAGGACGAGGAGGACGAGCTCGCGGCACTGTATGTCGCCCGGGGTGTGGAGCCCGCCCTGGCCCGGGAGGTCGCACGGCAGCTGTCCAAGGATCCCGAGCAGGCCCTGGAGATCCACGCCCGCGAGGAGCTGGGCATCGACCCCGGCGATCTGCCCTCGCCGCTGGTCGCCGCGGTCTCCTCCTTCGGGTCCTTCGCCCTCGGCGCCCTGCTGCCCGTACTGCCGTTCCTGCTCGGCGCGAGCGCACTGTGGCCCACCGTGCTGCTGGCCCTCGCCGGGCTCTTCGGCTGTGGTGCCGTGGTGGCCAAGGTGACCGCGCGGAGCTGGTGGTACAGCGGCCTCAGGCAGCTCGCGCTGGGCGGAGCGGCGGCCGGTGTGACGTACGCCCTGGGTACCCTGTTCGGAACGGCCGTAGGATAGCGCCGCCGGTACTTATGCGTTGGACCGCATAAGTAGCCGAGAAAGCCCGTTACTCGCTGGTTTCGACCATGTGACCACCGGGCATGAGCCGTAAGCGCTGTGGGCAATGACGCCCGCCGCACCCCCGCGGGATGAGCGAAGACGCTCCCCCGCCCCCCCATCGGGCCGCCGGACGCCGATCCGACCGATCACGTCCGTCCGGTCCCCCTCACACGTTCGCCGCCACCACGCGGCACCCGGACCGTCACGCACGGTCCCGCCGCGACCGTGCGGCACCCTGCCGCCATGAGCGGCACTCCGCCGCTCCGCGCGGCACCCCGCCGTCACCGTGCGGCGCCTGCGCCACGGACCCCGTGGCGTCCGCATGTTGGAACGGGGTATCCGGTTCCCGAGAACCGCTCCATCATGTAACCTGCACGAAATTTTGAGATCACGCAGAGGGCCAACGTCGTCCCTCGGCACCTGCCACATGCCTCATGACGACGACGGGAGAGCCGATGCGTACGCCGCGCCAGCCGTCCCAGCACTCCGCGAATGGCCAGAACTGGTCCTTCATGGATGCTCGCCCTGCTGCGCAGGGTATGTACGACCCCCGCAACGAACACGACGCCTGTGGTGTCGGTTTCGTCGCCACCCTCACCGGCGAGGCGTCCCACACGCTGGTCGAGCAGGCACTCACCGTCCTGCGCAACCTGGAGCACCGCGGCGCCACCGGCTCCGAACCCGACTCGGGCGACGGCGCCGGCATCCTCTCCCAGGTACCCGACGCCTTCTTCCGTGAGGTGGCCGGATTCGACCTTCCCGCGGCGGGCTCCTACGCGGTGGGCATCGCCTTCCTGCCGGAGGAGGCGACCGCGGACGCCGTCTCGAAGATCGAGACGATCGCCGGCGAGGAGGGCCTCACCGTCCTCGGCTGGCGCGAGGTCCCGGTCGCGCCCGAGCTGCTCGGCGCCACCGCCCGCTCCACCATGCCGGTCTTCAAGCAGATCTTCGTCGCCGACGGCGCCAGCGAGGGCATCGCGCTGGACCGCAAGGCGTTCGTGCTGCGCAAGCGCGCCGAGCGCGAGGCCGGTGTCTACTTCCCGTCGCTCTCCGCGCGCACGATCGTGTACAAGGGCATGCTGACCACCGGCCAGCTCGAGCCCTTCTTCCCGGACCTGTCCGACCGCCGCTTCGCCTCCGCGATCGCGCTCGTGCACTCCCGGTTCTCCACGAACACCTTCCCGTCGTGGCCGCTCGCCCACCCGTACCGGTTCGTCGCCCACAACGGTGAGATCAACACCGTCAAGGGCAACCGCAACTGGATGCGCGCCCGCGAGTCGCAGCTGGTCTCGGACCTGTTCGGCGAGCAGAAGCTGGACCGCGTCTTCCCGGTCTGTACGCCGGACGCCTCCGACTCCGCCTCCTTCGACGAGGTGCTGGAGCTGCTGCACCTGGGCGGCCGCTCGCTGCCGCACTCCGTGCTGATGATGATCCCGGAGGCGTGGGAGAACCACGACTCCATGGACCCGGCCCGGCGCGCCTTCTACGGCTTCCACTCCACGATGATGGAGCCCTGGGACGGCCCCGCCTGCGTCACCTTCACCGACGGCACCCAGGTCGGCGCCGTGCTCGACCGCAACGGCCTGCGCCCCGGCCGCTACTGGGTCACCGACGACGGCCTCGTCGTCCTCGGCTCCGAGGTCGGCGTCCTCGACATCGACCCGGCCAGGGTCGTCCGCAAGGGCCGGCTGCAGCCCGGCAAGATGTTCCTCGTCGACACCGCCGAGCACCGCATCATCGAGGACGACGAGATCAAGGCGGCCCTCGCCACCGAGATGCCGTACGCCGAGTGGCTGGAGGCCGGCGAGATCGAGCTGGGCGACCTGCCCGAGCGCGAGCACATCGTCCACACCCACGCCTCGGTCACCCGCCGCCAGCAGACCTTCGGCTACACCGAGGAGGAACTGCGCGTCATCCTGGCGCCGATGGCCCGCGCCGGCGCAGAGCCGATCGGTTCCATGGGCACCGACTCGCCGATCGCGGCCCTGTCCGAGCGTCCGCGGCTGCTCTTCGACTACTTCACCCAGCTGTTCGCGCAGGTCACCAACCCGCCGCTGGACGCGATCCGCGAGGAGCTGGTCACCTCCCTGCGCTCGTCGCTGGGCCCGCAGGGCAACCTGCTCGAGCCGACCGCCGCCTCCTGCCGGTCCGTCGTCCTGCCCTTCCCGGTGATCGACAACGACGAGCTGGCCAAGCTCATCCACATCAACGCCGACGGCGACATGCCCGGCTTCAAGGCCGCGACCCTGTCCGGCCTGTACCGGGTCTCCGGCGGCGGTGACGCCCTCGCCGCGCGCATCGCGGAGATCTGTGCCGAGGCCGACGCCGCCATCGACAACGGCGCCCGCCTGATCGTCCTGTCGGACCGCCACTCGGACGCCGAGCACGCGCCGATCCCGTCGCTGCTGCTCACCGCGGCCGTCCACCACCACCTCATCCGCACCAAGCAGCGCACCCACGTGGGCCTGCTGGTCGAGGCCGGTGACGTCCGCGAGGTCCACCACGTCGCCCTGCTCATCGGCTACGGCGCCGCCGCCGTCAACCCGTACCTGGCGATGGAGTCGGTCGAGGACCTGCTGCGCGCCGGCACCTTCCTGAACGGCCTGGAGCCGGAGAAGGCCATCAAGAACCTGATCTACGCCCTCGGCAAGGGCGTCCTGAAGGTCATGTCGAAGATGGGCATCTCCACCGTCGCCTCCTACCGCGGGGCCCAGGTCTTCGAGGCCGTCGGCCTGGACGAGGCCTTCGTCGAGAAGTACTTCAACGGCACCGCCACCAAGATCGGCGGCGTCGGCATCGACGTCATCGCCCGGGAGGTCGCCGCCCGCCACGCCAAGGCCTACCCGGCCTCCGGCATCGCCCCGGCGCACCGCGCGCTGGAGATCGGCGGCGAGTACCAGTGGCGCCGCGAGGGCGAGCCGCACCTGTTCGACCCGGAGACGGTCTTCCGCCTGCAGCACTCCACCCGCTCGGGCCGGTACGACATCTTCAAGAAGTACACGTCCCGCGTGAACGAGCAGTCCGAGCGCCTGATGACGCTGCGCGGCCTGTTCGGCTTCAAGACGGACCCGTCGACCCGTCCCCCGATCTCCATCGACGAGGTCGAGCCGGTGAGCGAGATCGTCAAGCGGTTCTCGACGGGCGCCATGTCGTACGGCTCCATCTCCAAGGAGGCGCACGAGACCCTCGCCATCGCCATGAACCAGCTGGGCGGCAAGTCCAACACCGGTGAGGGCGGCGAGGACCCGGAGCGCCTGTACGACCCGGCGCGCCGCTCGGCGATCAAGCAGGTCGCCTCCGGCCGCTTCGGTGTCACCTCCGAGTACCTGGTCAACGCGGACGACATCCAGATCAAGATGGCCCAGGGCGCCAAGCCCGGCGAGGGCGGCCAGCTGCCCGGCCACAAGGTCTACCCGTGGGTCGCCAAGACCCGGCACAGCACCCCCGGTGTCGGCCTGATCTCCCCGCCGCCGCACCACGACATCTACTCCATCGAGGACCTGGCCCAGCTGATCCACGACCTCAAGAACGCGAACCCGCAGGCGCGGATTCACGTCAAGCTGGTCTCCGAGGTCGGCGTCGGCACGGTCGCCGCGGGTGTCTCCAAGGCGCACGCGGACGTGGTCCTGATCTCCGGTCACGACGGCGGTACGGGTGCCTCCCCGCTGACCTCCCTGAAGCACGCCGGTGGTCCCTGGGAGCTCGGTCTCGCCGAGACCCAGCAGACCCTGCTGCTCAACGGCCTGCGCGACCGCATCGTCGTGCAGACCGACGGCCAGCTGAAGACCGGCCGCGACGTGGTCATCGCCGCGCTGCTCGGCGCCGAGGAGTTCGGTTTCGCGACCGCGCCGCTCGTCGTCTCCGGCTGCGTGATGATGCGCGTCTGCCACCTGGACACCTGCCCGGTCGGCATCGCCACCCAGAACCCGGTCCTGCGCGAGCGCTTCGTCGGCAAGGCCGAGTACGTGGTGAACTTCTTCCAGTTCATCGCCGAGGAGGTCCGCGAGCTGCTGGCCGAGCTGGGCTTCCGCTCCATCGAGGAGGCCGTCGGCCACGCCGAGGCGCTGGACGTCGAGCGCGCGGTGGACCACTGGAAGGCGCAGGGCCTGGACCTGGAGCCGCTGTTCCACGTGCCCGACCTGCCCGAGGGCGCGGTGCGCCACCGGCTGATCGAGCAGGACCACGGCCTGGAGAAGGCGCTGGACAACGAGCTGATCAAGCTCGCCGCCGACGCCCTGGCCGCGAACGACGCGACCGAGGCCCAGCCGGTGCGCGCCCAGGTCGCCATCCGCAACATCAACCGCACGGTCGGCACCATGCTCGGCCACGAGGTGACGAAGAAGTTCGGCGGTGCGGGCCTGCCCGACGACACCATCGACATCACCTTCACCGGCTCCGCCGGCCAGTCCTTCGGCGCGTTCCTGCCGCGCGGTGTCACGCTGCGCCTGGAGGGCGACGCCAACGACTACGTCGGCAAGGGCCTGTCCGGCGGCCGGGTGATCGTGCGTCCCGACCGGGCCGCCGACCACCTCGCCGAGTACTCGACCATCGCGGGCAACACCATCGCCTACGGCGCCACCGGCGGCGAGCTGTTCCTGCGCGGCCGTAGCGGTGAGCGGTTCTGCGTCCGCAACTCCGGCGCGCTGGTCGTCTCCGAGGGCGTGGGCGACCACGGCTGCGAGTACATGACCGGCGGTCGCGCGGTGGTCCTCGGCCCGACCGGCCGCAACTTCGCGGCGGGCATGTCCGGCGGCATCGCCTACGTCATCGACCTCGACCGCGACAACGTCAACGCCGGCAACGCCGGGTCGGTCGAGGCGCTCGACGAGTCGGACGAGCAGTGGCTGCACGACGTGGTGCGCCGCCACGCCGAGGAGACCGGCTCCACGGTCGCCGAGAAGCTGCTCGCCGACTGGGACCGGGCCGCGGCACGGTTCAGCAAGATCATCCCCAGCACGTACAAGGCAGTGCTCGCCGCCAAGGACGCCGCCGAGCGAGCCGGTCTGTCCGAGACCGAGATCACCGAGAAGATGATGGAGGCGGCGATCAATGGCTGACCCGAAGGGCTTCCTGAACCACGGCCGTGAGGTCGCCAAGACCCGCCCCGTCGGTGAGCGGGTCAAGGACTGGAACGAGGTCTACGTCCCCGGCTCCCTGCTGCCGATCATCAGCAAGCAGGCCAGCCGGTGCATGGACTGCGGCATCCCGTTCTGCCACAACGGCTGTCCGCTGGGGAACCTGATCCCCGAGTGGAACGACTACGCCTACCGCGAGGACTGGGCCGCCGCCCAGGAGCGGCTGCACGCGACCAACAACTTCCCGGAGTTCACCGGTCGCCTCTGCCCGGCCCCCTGCGAGTCGGCGTGCGTGCTCGGCATCAACCAGCCGCCGGTCACCATCAAGAACGTCGAGGTCTCGATCATCGACAAGGCGTGGGAGACCGGGGACGTCGCCCCGCAGATCCCCGAGCGCCTGTCCGGCAAGACGGTCGCGGTCATCGGCTCGGGCCCGGCGGGTCTCGCCGCCGCCCAGCAGCTGACCCGGGCCGGTCACACGGTCGCCGTCTACGAGCGCGCGGACCGCATCGGAGGCCTCCTCCGGTACGGCATCCCCGAGTTCAAAATGGAGAAGCGGCACATCAACCGCCGTATCGAGCAGATGCGAGCGGAGGGCACCCGCTTCCGTACCGGCGTCGAGATCGGCCGCGACATCAACGCCCGCGACCTGAAGAAGCGCTACGACTCGATCGTCATCGCCGCCGGCGCCACCACCGCCCGTGACCTGCCGGTCCCCGGACGCGAGCTCAAGGGCATCCACCAGGCGATGGAGTACCTGCCCCTGGCGAACAAGGTGCAGGAGGGCGACTACGTCACCGCGCCGATCTCGGCCGAGGGCAAGCACGTCGTCGTCATCGGCGGCGGTGACACCGGCGCGGACTGCGTGGGCACCGCCCACCGGCAGGGCGCGGCCTCCGTCACCCAGCTGGAGATCATGCCCCGCCCGAACGACGAGCGGCACCCGACCAACCAGCCCTGGCCGACCTTCCCGATCCTGTACAAGGTCACCTCGGCCCACGAGGAGGGCGGCGAGCGGATCTACTCCGCCTCCACCACCCACTTCGAGGGCGACGAGGACGGCAACGTGCAGTGGCTGCACCTCGCCGAGGTTCAGTTCGTGGACGGCAAGCTGACCTCCAAGCCGGGCACCGAGCGCAAGATCCCCGCCCAGCTGGTCACCCTCGCCATGGGCTTCACCGGCACCGACCGGGAGAACGGCCTGGTGGAGCAGTTCGGCCTGGACCTCGACGAACGCGGTAGCATCGCCCGCGACGCCGACTTCCAGACCAACGTGCCGGGTGTGTTCGTCGCCGGTGACGCCGGCCGCGGCCAGTCCCTCATCGTGTGGGCGATCGCGGAGGGCCGCTCGGCCGCCCGTGGTGTCGACCGGTTCCTGACCGGTGCCAGCGACCTGCCGGCCCCGATCCGCCCGACCGACCGCGCCCTGGCGGTCTGACGGCACCCCGAAAAGCGTCCCGTACAACGGCGTACGGAACACCGACGGCGCCTGCCCAACTGTCCCCGACCGGACGCCGGGCAGGCGTCGTTGCATGTCCGGCTGTGGGCGCTACTCGTACCAGACGCCCGCGAGCGGCCCGCGCTCGGTGACGGCCCGCACCCCGGAGGGCAGGACGGCCCTGCCCAGATCACCGCGGATGTGCTGGTAGAGCGTGGGTACGGGCAGCCCGGCGGTCTGGATCCAGCCCCGGCCGTGCACATGGCCGGCCGCGACCAGTTCCTCCGCCTGCCCCGCCGGAGCGAGGTCCCTGCGGTACAGCTGGCTGATCGTCCGGTCGTCGTCGGCGAAGGCGAAGCGTGCCGCGTAGGCGTACCGGTCGTCGTTCAGCCAGACGTACAGCACCACGGGCTTGTCCAGGACCGTACGGAACCACCCGGCCGACCGGTCGGCCAGCTCCTCGACCGTGCCGGTGGCCTCCAGCGCCCAGTTCGACGGGCGGTCGGTCAGTGCGAACAGCTGGTTGTGCAGACGGTCTCCGCGGACCCGGTCGCCGTAGAGGTGCACGCCGATGTCGACGAGGTGGCGCGGGGCCCGAGGGTCACTGAAGCTCAGGCAGGCGACCAGCGAGTCCCAGGCGTCCGGCCGCAGGAGCTCGCCGCCGACGTGGGGCTCGGCCCAACCGGCGGTCCGCTCGCGCAGGGCGGCCGCGAAGGCGCGCTCGTCGTCGGTGTACTCGAACTCCTCGACGTCTTCCGGTTCGATGACGAACCACGGATGCTCAGGCATGGCCGGAAGCGTACGGTCGGCTCCACGGGCCGGACACCTGGTTTTCCCGCGCCTGCTCAGGCCGTCAGCGATGTCACCTTCATCCAGGTGAGCACCAGCAGCAGCGCCAGGACGGCCACGCACACCCCCGCCTGGACCAGCGTGCGCCGGCCGTCGCGGGGCGCGTACGCGTAGGCCAGCGTCACCACTCCGCCCGTGAGCAGGCCGCCGAGGTGGGCCTGCCAGGAGGTCAGCCACGCGGAGATCACCAGCCATGCCAGCAGCCCGCCCATGTACTGGTTGACCGCCCGCATGTCGTGGCCGAGGCGACGGCCCATCACGTAGTACGCCGCCCCCAGGCCGAAGATCGCGCCGGACGCGCCGACCGTGAACTCCGTGGGGGCGAGCAGCAGCACCAGCACCGAGCCGCCCAGCGCGGACAGCAGATACAACGCGAGACAGCGGACCCGGCCCAGCTGTGCCTCGACCACCCGGCCGATGTTCCACAGCGCGAGCATGTTGAACAGGACGTGCGTGATGCCGAACGTGCCCTCGCCGGGCGTCAGATGCAGGAAGGCGCCGGTCAGCAGCCGGTACCACTCGCCGTGCGCGACGCCCTGCGGGAGATAGCCCGCCGGCACCGTGCCGAGCATGGCGAAGCGGTCCTCGACCGACGGCCGGGCCAGCTCGGCCAGGTAGGCGAGCACGTTGAGCCCGATGAGGACGTACGTCACCAGCGGTATCGCACTGATCCGGCCGCCGAACGCCGTGCGCGCCTGCCGGACCGTCCGGGCACCCTCCTTCACGCACTCCACGCACTGGTGCCCGACGGCCGCCTCGCGCATGCAGTCCGGGCAGATGTAGCGGTCGCAACGGGTGCAGCGGACGTGGGACTCCACCTTGGGATGACGAAAGCAGGTGGTGACGGCGGACTCGGCGGTCACGGCCGGCTCCTTGGAGGAAGGTCGGGACGGGATGAGCCGGTGGGGACGGCGGCGAACAAAATAGCGAACTGGTGTGACGGGAGCGACAACAGGGGCCAGGGATCACATAAGCTTCCCGGAAATCCGAGGGGGGACGATGGCCGCGATCAGTCTCAGCAAGGTGGCGGAGACCGCGCCAGCGCTCGTCGGCGCCTACAGGTCGGCCGGGGTCTCGCTCGCCAAGCACGGCCTGGACGGCCTGCGCGCCGCCGTCTACCTGGTGGTCGACCACTCCGGCTCGATGAAGCCGTACTACGCGGACGGCAGCGTGCAGGCGCTCGCCGACCGGGTGCTGTGCCTGTCCGCGCACCTGGACGACGACGGCCGGGTGCCGGTGGTGTTCTTCTCCACGGACGTCGACGCGGTCACCGGCATCGCCCTCGACGACCACGAAGGCAGCGTCGAGCGGATCGTGGCCGGGCTCGGTCACATGGGCAGGACCAGTTATCACCTGGCCATGGACGCCGTCATCGACCACTACCTGGACAGCGGCGCCACCGACCCCGCCCTGGTCGTCTTCCAGACCGACGGCGGCCCGGTCAGCAAGCCCGCCGCCGAGCGCCATCTGTGCAAGGCGGCGAGGCTCCCGCTGTTCTGGCAGTTCGTCGGCTTCGGCGACCCGGGCAGCCGGCAGTTCGAGTTCCTGCGGAAGCTGGACGAGCTGGCCGTGCCGGACAAGCGGATCGTGGACAACGCCGGGTTCTTCCACGCCGGCGAGGATCCGCGCCGCGTCTCCGACGCCGAGCTGTACGACCGGCTCGTCGGCGAGTTCCGGAAGTGGCTGGCCGCCGCGCGCGCCGCGGGCGTCGTACGGATTCCCTAACAAGCGTTTGAAACAATGGGGTCGTGCCGACCAAGAAGAAGCCTCAGGTGACCGTGGCGGCGGCCCGGCGCGGTGAACTCCTCGGCATCGCCGCCGAGGTCTTCGCCGAGCACGGCTACAACGCCACCACCGTCCGCAGGATCGCCGACCACGCCGGGATGCTCGCGGGCAGCCTGTACTACCACTTCGACTCCAAGGAGTCGATGCTCGAGGAGATCCTGCGGACCTTCCTCGACGAGCTGTGGGACGGCTACGACACCGTCCTCGCCTCCGGACTCGGGCCCCGCGAGACGCTTCAGGCGCTGGTCACCGAGTCCTTCCGGGAGATCGACCGGCACCGCGCGGCCGTCGCGATCTACCAGAAGGAGAGCAGGCAGCTCGTCGCCCAGGAGCGGTTCGCGTTCCTCGCCGAGTCGCAGGTGCGGTTCGAGAAGGCCTGGCTCGGCACGCTGGAGCGCGGGGTCGCCGAGCATGTCTTCCGCGCCGACCTCGACGTCCGCCTCACCTACCGGTTCGTGCGCGACACCGTGTGGGTCGCCGCCTCGTGGTACCGGCCCGGCGGCGGGTACAGCCCCGAGGAGATCGCCCGCCAGTACCTGTCGATGGTGCTGGACGGGATCGCCGTACGCGCCTAGAAGCGCCTGCGTTCAGCCGGTCAGGCGGGCCGCGGCGGCGCGCTGGCGCTCGCTCATCACGGACAGGAAGCGGATGACGGTCCGCAACTCGTCCGTGCTGAACTCCTCGCAGGCCTCGACGATGTCCCGCGCCCAGTCCTCGAAGAACGCCGCCAGCTCGGCGAGTTTCTCCTCGTTCAGTTCGACCAGCACCCGGCGCCTGTCGGTCGGGTGCTTGACCCTGCGGACGAAGTCCTTGGTCTCCAGCCGGTCGAGCAGTCCGGTGACGGAGGCGGGCGCGAGTCCGGTCAGCTCGGCGAGGTCCTTCGCGGTGAGCGGGCCGTGCCGCTGGAGGAGGTCGAGCGTCTTCTCCTCCGTGGCGTTCAGCCCCTGCTTGGCGGCGACGGCCGAGTGGAACATGACCGTGACCCCGCTGTGGGCCCGGCCCACGTCCATGAGCTGCTGCAACGTCTCGGAGCGCGCCGTCTCGTCCGGTTTCTCGTCTGCCTGGGCCATGTCCCCAGACTAGCAAAAATTTCGTTCGGTCGAACTAACGACTTGCGGGGGTGGTGGCGTCGGTGCAACTCTTTCGTTAGGTCGAACGAAACAAATCTGCGCCGAGTAGCCGAGGAGACCTCCATGTCCGCAACGCTCGCCGACCCCGCCCCCACAACGGCGGAACCCCGTCCGCGCCGCTGGGCGGCCGCCGTCGTGATGATGATCGCGGCGCTCATGGACCTGCTGGACGGCACGATCGTCAACGTGGCCGTGCCGTCGGTCAGCCGGGATCTGCACGCCTCGGCCAGCGACCTGCAGTGGCTCGTCTCCGCCTATCTGCTGGGCTTCGCCGCCGCCCTGATCGTCTCCGGCCACCTCGGGGACCGCATCGGCCGCCGCCCGCTCTTCCTCACCGGCACCGCCGGCTTCGGGCTGGCCAGTCTGGCCTGCGGGATCGCCCAGTCGCCGGGACAGCTGATCGCCGCACGGGCGGTCCAGGGCGTCCTCGCCGCCGTGCTGGTGCCGCAGGTGATCGGCTCGTTCCGCACCCTCTTCCAGGGCAAGGAACGCGGCGCCGCCTTCGGGATGTACGGCGCCGTCGCCGGCTTCGCCTCCGCCGTCGGGCTGCTGCTCGGCGGGGTGCTCACCGACGCCGACCTGTTCGGCTGGGGCTGGCGCTCGGTGTTCCTGGTGAACGTGCCGGTGGCCGCGGCGACCTTCGTCGGCGGACTGCTGCTGGTGCCGGCCACGCGTGAACGGTCGGCGGGCCGGCCGGACGTCCTGGGCAGCCTGCTGCTGGCCGGCGGCCTGGTCGCCATCGTGCTGCCGCTCGTGCAGGGCCGGGAGAACGGCTGGCCGCTGTGGGGCTGGATCTGCCTCGGGGCGGGTGTGGCGGCGGTCGTGGGGCTCGGCGTGTACGAGGCGCGACGCCACCGGCCCGGCACCGTGCCGCTGCTGCCGGCCCGCGCCTTCCGGCTCCCCGCGTTCTCCGTGGGCGTGCTCGTCCAACTGCTGTTCTCCGTCGGCATGCAGGGCTTCTTCCTGGTCTTCGCGGTCTGGCTGCAGGCCGGTGAGCGGTACACACCGATGCAGGCCGGGCTGGTCACGGTCGCCTTCTCGGCCGGCGGTTTCCTCACCGCGCCCGCCGCGGACGGGCTCGCCGTACGGTACGGGCGGCTGGTCCTCGGTGCCGGGGCGCTGCTGATGGCGGGCGGCTTCGGCTGGGTCGGAGCGGTGGTCGACGGCGCGCCGGCCGCGCACACCGGGGCGTGGCCGATGGTGCCGGGGCTGCTGATCGCCGGGGCCGGGCTCGGGTTCCTGGTGGTGCCGCTGGTGAACGTGGTGCTGTCGGCGGTGCCGGGGGAGTTGGCCGGCGGGGCGTCCGGGATCTTCTCGACGGCTCAGCAGTTCGGGGGAGCGCTGGGGGCCGCCGTGGTCGGCACGGTGTTCTTCGGGCGGGTGTCCACGGGGATGACCGGGGCGTTGGGTGCTGCGATGCCGTGGGTGACCGGGGCGTTCGTGGTGTGCGCGGGGTTGTGTGCGGCGCTTCCCCGGCGGGCGGTGTCCGAGGACCTCGGCTGACACCGGCCCACCTGGGGGCGGAGCCCCCGGCGTGGTGCCGTGAACCTAGGTGTCGCACTCCAGCACCGTCCGGCACAGACCGCAGCGCGCCCGTACCCGCCCCTTCACCGGGATCCGGATCCGCTGGTGGCAGGTCGGGCAGGGGAAGGACACACGGAGGCGGCCGGAGGGGTCGGGGCTGAAGGCGTAGGGGCCGGCCGGCTGGACACCGGGCGCGTGCCGGCGGTCGTGGGCGTACCGTCGGCGCCCCGCCCAGCCGGCCCCGGTCAGCGGCGGCTGCTGCTCGTCCCGACGGGCCAGGGCCATCCCCTTGCCGTACGCGTCGTAGGCCTGCGGGCTGGTGAACCACACCGAGGGGTCCTCGTGGAAGAGCAGCGCCCGCTTGGCCAGGACGTACCCGAACTCCTCCGGGGTGAGGTAGCCGAGCTTCTGCGAGGAGACCGCGTCCTCCCGGAAGGCGTCCAGCAGCAGCCAGCCCGCGCCCAGATACGTCGTCACCGTGTCCGTGAGGATCTCGTTCTCCGCCGTGGTGGGGAAGGAGAGGTCCAGGCGGTGGAGGTACACGTGCGCCACCTCGTGGGCGAGTGCCGCGCCGATGTCCCGGCGGTGGGTGCGGAAACGGTCGTTCAGCTCCACGAAGTACTCGGGTCCCGCCGCCAGTTCGACGTTCGCCGCGTGGGTCATCTCCCGGAAGCCGACGATCAGCCGCGCGTCCGGCAGCCGGAAGTGCCGCACGATCTCGCGGGCCACCCGCTGCGCGCCCAGATGCAGGTCGTCGGTGTCGCAGAAGGCCACGTCGGCCGGGGCCAGGCTGGTCGAGAACGTCTCGACGGTGGTCCACGACAACCTCTTGTACAGCGCCGTGACGGCGGCCCGCACCGTCTCCAGGTGCGGATAGCCGTGCTGGACCGGTCCGCCGTTCGCCACGCCCGCACCCCCAAAGACGCCGGAACTCCTCTCCACTGTAGGCGCGGCGGGCGGCCGGTCACACGGGAAGGAGACGGGGCGCGGGGCGGTCCGGGCCGGTCTCCTGCAGCTCCAGCACCCACACCTCGTTCTCGCCCTCCCGCAGCACCGGGCCGGGCACGTACAGGGACCGCTGGGGGCCCACCGACCAGTAGCGGCCCAGGTTGAAGCCGTTGATCCAGACGAACCCACGCGTCCAGCCGGGCAGCTCCAGCCGGGCGTCCCCGGCCCCGTGGAGCGCGACAGTACCCCGGTACAGCCCGGAAGCGCCCTCCTGAGGCAGCGCGCCGAACCGCACCGCGTCCACGCCGTCGTCGAACGCGCACAGATCCAGCCCACACGCGCGTACCCCGTGCAGATACTGCCGCTCGTGCAGGATGCCGCCGGTGATCCCCTTCGCCTCGCCGAAACGCGGACCGTAGTTCACCCGCCCGAGGGACTCCACCCACACCTCCACGTGCGCGGGGCCCGCGACGGGCTCCTTCAGCCGCGGCTCCTCCTCGGTGAGCACCCCGGCCCGCTCCCCGTCGACGTACACCACCGCGAGGTCCCGCAGCCCGCGCAGGGTCAGCGGGTACGGCCGCCGGGGGCCGGGCACGTCCACCTCGTAGCGCACCAGGCCCCGGGTGACGTGCAGTTCCTCGAACGTGGGCGGCAGGGGGGCGACTCTCTCCTCGCCGCCCAGCGACTCCAGGACGTCTCCCAAGGGCGCCCAGGCGTCCAGCGTCACCTCCGCCGGGCGGCCCAACGGGGCGGGCACCGGCGGCAGTTCGGGCAGCGGTCCCGAATGGTACGCGGCCAGCACCTCGCGGAAGCGCCAGAACTTCTCGGTCGGGCGGCCGTACTCGTCCACCGGGGCGTCGTAGTCGTAGGAGGTCACGTCCGGCTCCAGCAAGCCCTCGTGCAGCTCCCCGCCGCCCCGGTTGGCACCCGCCCAGCCGCCGAAACTCGTGCCGCCGTGCGCCATGTAGAGGTTCACCGACGCCCCGCACTCCAGGATCTCCCGCAACGCCCCGGCGGCCTCCGCCGGGTCCCGTACGACGTGCCCGCCTGCCCAGTGGTCGAACCAGCCGCACCAGAACTCCATGCACATCAGCGGGCCCTCGGGGTGGTGGCGGCGCAGCGTCTCGAAGGCCACGCGCGCGTGGGAGCCGAAATTCACCGTGGCGAGCACCCCGGGCAGCGAACCGCCGGTCAGCATGTGGTCCTCGGGGCCGTCCGAGGTGAACAGCGGGACCGTGACCCCCTCGGCGCGCAGCAGAGCGGCCAGGTGCTCCAGATAGCCGGTGTCGCTGCCGTAGCTGCCGTACTCGTTCTCCACCTGCACCAGGATCACCGGGCCGCCGCGGTCGATCTGCCGGGGCACGACCTCGGGCATCAGGCGGTGGAACCAGCGCTCCACGCGCCCCAGATACCGCTCGTCACGCGCGCGCACGCGCGTGCCCGGCTCGCCCGTCACCCAGGGCGGCAGCCCGCCGTTCTCCCACTCGGCACAGATGTAGGGGCCCGGCCGGACGATCGCCCACAGACCGGCCTCCCGGACCGCGTCCAGGAACCGGCCGAGCGCCTGCACGTCCCGGTACCCGCCCGGGACCGGCCGGTGCAGGTTCCAGGGCACGTACGTCTCCACGCAGTTCAGGCCCATCGCCCGCAGCATCGCCAGCCGGTGCCGCCAGTGCCCCTCGTGCACCCGGAAGTAGTGCAGCGCCCCGGACAGCAGCCGTACCGGCCGCCCGTCCAGCAGGAAGTCCGATTCCCCCACCGTGAACTCGCTCATGCGCCCCACCCTCACCCCTTCCGGCGGTCCACACCATGGACGAAGATCGTCGCTGCTTGGACAAAACGTCTGGACAAAAACGTCTGGACGGAAGTCCGCCGTGGAGCACGCCCGGGAGGAGCGCCGATGTACCAGACCTGGATGCGGTTCTTCAGCCCCGGCCCCGCCCACCACCGCCTCGGCCTGGTCTGCCTCGGCGTCGGCCTCCAGTACGGCGCCCTGCCCACGGTCGGCCCCCGCACCCTGGACCACCACGTGGCCGTCGTGATCAGCGCGGGCCGAGGCTGGTACCGGGGCGCCGACGGCCGCCGTACGACCGTCACCGCGCCCGCGCTGCTCTGGCTCACCCCCGGCGTGCCCCACCACTACGCGCCCGATCCCGGCACCGGCTGGGACGAGGGCTTCGTGGACTTCGCCGGGCCCGCCACCGCGACGTACACCGAGCTCGGCTACATCGAACCCGAGCG
Source organism: Streptomyces sp. NPDC054783 (assembly GCF_053611725.1). Classification (NCBI taxonomy): domain Bacteria; kingdom Bacillati; phylum Actinomycetota; class Actinomycetes; order Kitasatosporales; family Streptomycetaceae; genus Streptomyces; species Streptomyces sp. NPDC054783. The sequence continues at coordinate 166,836 of NZ_JBSHAY010000013.1, forward strand.
GCCCGTCGTCCCGCTCTCCGAGGCCTCCGGGCCCCGCGCGGTCGTCGCCCGCATCGCCCGTGCCGCCCGCCGCGGCAACCCGCTGCTGGAGGTCGAGACGGGCGCCGCCGTGCACGAGCTCCTCGTCGCGCTGCGCCGGGCCCGCGCCGACCTCGCGCCGGACGGCGACCAGGTGCTCCAGGCGCTCGCACGGGACGCCTGCACGCCGATGAGTGTCGCCGACCACGCGCGCGTGCACGGCATGACCCCCGCCGAGCTGCGCGGCGCCGTACGCCGGGCCGCCGGCTGCAGCCCCAAGGACTACCTGCTCGGGATCCGCCTCGGCCGCGCCAAGGAACTCCTCGCGGCCACCGAACTGCCCGTCGCCGCCGTCGCCCGCCGCGTCGGGTACGACGACCCCGCGTACTTCTCCCGGTTGTTCACCCGCCGGGTGGGCCTCGCCCCGGTCCGCTTCCGCGCCCAGCAGGGCCGCAGCGTGCCCGGCGGCTGGAGCGACCGCGTACCGGACCCGGACGATCCGCCGATGATCCACTCTCCGGACAGCCCGGAGGACGGGCCCGCGGAACCCATAGGGTGACGTGCATGACCACCAGCAACACCGGAAGCGGTGACGTGGACCCCGAGGTCCGTCAGGAACTGGAGCGGCTGCGCGACAGCATCGACAACATCGACGCGGCCGTCGTCCACCTGCTCGCCGAACGGTTCAAGGCCACGCAGCAGGTGGGCCGGCTCAAGGCGGTGCATCAGCTGCCGCCCGCCGACCCGGCCCGCGAGGCCCGCCAGATCGCGCGGCTGCGCCGCCTCGCCGAGAACGCCAAACTCGACCCGGCGTTCGCCGAGAAGTTCCTGAACTTCATCATCGCCGAGGTCATCCGGCACCACGAGCGCATCGCCGAGGACACCGCCAACGGACAAGAGACGGACGACTGAACCCGGCCGGTGCCGGCCGATGCCTGGCCGGCAGCGGCGAGGGAGCCGACTCGGATGGTCGGGCGCGGCGGGGGCGGTGGGGGTCGCAATGGGGGCAGGCGCCGGCGGCGGGAGCGGGGATCGGGGCCGGGACGGGCGTCTTGGATGGGCGCGTGGATCGGGTCCGGAGCAGGGCGGGCGCCGTGCGTGGGCGTGGATGGCCGAGGGCCGGAGCAGAACGGGCGCCCTGGGCGGGCCCGGGGGGTCGGGGCGGGACTTGGACGGTCGCCGTGGGCGGGTGCGGGGGCCGAGGGCCGGAGAAGGGCGGGTGCCCTGGGCGGGCCCGGGGGCGCAGTCGGGCATGGACGGCGCCGTGCGTGGGCGTGGATGGTCGGGGGTCGGAGTAGAACGGGGGCCCTGGGTGCGGTGGAGGATCGTACGGGGACGGCCGGCCGGGAGCGGGCGTGGGCCGTCCGGGCCGGACGGGCGCGGTCGAGAGCGGGCGGGGACCCTGTACGCGATCGGACGCGAACGGCCGGGAGGTGCTCACGCGGCCGCGGGTGGCCGGGAGCGGGCCACCGTCCAGGAGCTACCCGGAGCGGCCAGGAACGATCCCGGAGTGGGCAGGAGTGGTCCGTAGCGCGCAGAGACAAGCCTGGTCCGGCCAGGTGCAGTCGGCGGAGAAACGGGCGAAGGGACGGACGGAGACAGCCGGACCACGGGCGAGGGCCGGGGCAACGAGTCGGACATATGTCGTGAAGCCGTCCACCCCCTGTGCGCTGTCAGTGCGATCAGGCAGCATGGCCTGCATGTCCGTACTCATGCGCGACGAAGCGCAGCTCCGAGCACAGTTCCTCGACGTCCACCGCTACACGGTCGAACTGGACCTCACGACCGGGGACGAGACCTTCGACTCCCGCACCGTGATCCGGTTCACCGCGCGGTCCGCCGGGGACACGTTCGTGGAGCTGAAGCCCGCCGAGTTGCGCGCCGTCACGCTCGACGGGGAGCCCCTGGAACCCGAGTCGCTCGACGACGGCCGGCTGCCGCTGAAGAACCTCTCCGCCGGGGAGCACGAGCTGCGCGTGGACGCGGCCATGCGCTACTCCCGCACCGGCGAGGGCATGCACCGCTTCACCGACCCGAGCGACGGTGAGACGTACGTCTACACGCAGATGTTCATGGACGACGTCCAGCGCGTCTTCGCCGCCTTCGACCAGCCCGACCTGAAGGCCGTCTTCGAGGTGTCCGTCCGGGCGCCGGAGGGCTGGACCGTGCTCGCCAACGGCATCACCGAGCGGCGCGCGGACGGCGTCTGGCAGGCCGCACCCACCCCGCTGATCTCCACCTACCTGGTGGCCGTTGCCGCCGGCCCCTGGCACTCGGTGCGCACCGAGCACCGCGGACTGCCCTTCGGCATCCACTGCCGCCGCTCCCTCGCCCCCCACCTGGAGGCCGACGCCGAGGAGATCCTCGACGTCACGCGCGCGTGCTTCGACCGCTACCACGAAAAGTTCGAGGAGCCGTACCCCTTCGACTCCTACGACCAGGCGTTCGTCCCCGAGTTCAACGCCGGCGCCATGGAGAACCCGGGCCTGGTCACCTTCCGCGACGACTTCGTCTACCGCTCCGCCGTCACCGACGCCGAGCGGGAGACCCGCGCCATGGTCATCGCGCACGAGATGGCCCACATGTGGTTCGGCGACCTCGTCACCCTCAAGTGGTGGGACGACATCTGGCTGAACGAGTCCTTCGCCGAGTACATGGGCTACCAGACCACCGCCGAGGCCACTCGCTTCACCGGCCCCTGGACCGAGTTCGGCGTCACCCGCAAGGCCTGGGGCTACGACGCCGACCAGCGGCCCACCACCCACCCCGTCGCCCCCGAGAAGGTCGACGACACGGCCTCCGCACTGCTCAACTTCGACGGCATCTCCTACGCCAAGGGCGCCTCCGCCCTGCGCCAACTGGCCGCCTGGCTCGGCGAGAAGGACTTCCTCGCCGGCATCAACACCCACTTCGCCCGCCACAGGTTCGGCAACGCCACCCTCGCCGACTTCATCGACTCCCTCGCCTCCGCCACCGACCGCGACGTGCCCGCCTGGGCCGACAGCTGGCTGCGCACCACCGGCGTGGACACCCTCACCCCCCGCGTCACCTCCGCCGACGGCACCTGCAGCCTGACCGTCGACCGCGCGGGCAGCCGCCCGCACCGCCTCACCGTCGGCCTGTACGACCACGACGTCGCCGACGAAGGCCGGCTGGTGCTGCGCGAGCGCCTCGACCTCGACGTCCCGCAGAGCGCCCCGCAGCCCATCGGCAAGCGCCCCGCGCTGCTCGTGCCCAACGACGGCGACCTCACCTACGCCAAGGTCCGCTTCGACGCCGAGTCCTTCGAGACGGTCCGCGCCGGCCTGTCGCGCCTCCCCGACCCGCTCACCCGCGCGGTCGTCTGGAACGCCCTGAGGGACGCCGTACGCGACGGTGAACTCGCGCCCGCCGCCTACCTGGAGACGGCCCGCGCCCACCTCCCGCGCGAGACGGACCTCGCCCTGGTCCAGGGCGTCCTCGCTTTCGCCTCCGGCCAGATCGCCGACCAGTACCTGAAGCCCGAGGACCGCCCGGCCGCCCTGTCGGCCCTCACCGCGCTCTGCCGCGACCTGCTGCGACGCACCGAGGACGGCGACCACCCCGGCCTGCGCCTGATCGCCGTACGGCACCTGATCGGCGTGGCCGCCCACCCGGACACCATCACCGCCTGGCTCGCCGACGGCACGGTGCCCGGCGGACCGGAACTCGACCCCGAGCTGCGCTGGCGCATCCTCGGCCGGCTCGCCGTCCTCGGTGCCACCGACGAGGCCGCCATCGCCGCCGAGCTGGAGCGCGACCCGAGCGCCACCGGCCAGGAGGGCGCCGCCCGCTGCCGCGCCGCGCTGCCCGACCCGGAGGCCAAGCGGACGGCCTGGGAGGCGATGTTCGCCGGCGACGACCTGTCCAACTATCTCTTCACGGCCACAGCCCAGGGCTTCTGGCAGCCCGAACAGGCCGATCTGGCACGGGAGTACGTGCCGCGCTTCTACCAGGACGCCGTCGCCGTCGGAGCCCGGCGCGGACCCGCCATAGCGGTCGCGGCCGGCCGCTGGGCCTTCCCGGCCCATGCCGTCGACACCGAGAACCTGCGGCTCGGCGAGGCCTGTCTGCGCGACGCCGACCCCACGCCGGCCCTGCGCCGCACCCTCGCCGACCGCCTCGACGACCTGGCCCGCGCCCTGCGGGTGCGCGGCGAGCAGGAGGAACCGGTGACACAGGGAGCACCGGTGGAGTAGGTCCGTGGGCCTAGGGCGCGGCTGGTCCCTGCCGACGATGCGGCGACCCGGACGGCCTTCCTAGGGTCGAGCTGTCAGGAACGACCAGCCGAGCCTTGGGAGGCACCCTCCATGATCGTAGTGACCGGCGCGACCGGCAACGTCGGCCGTGCCCTCGTCGACCGACTCCTCGCGGCGGGCCGGCCCGTGCGGGCGCTCACCCGCGACCCGCAGCGGGCCGCCCTGCCCGAGGGCGCCGAGGTGGTCCGGTTCCAACCGGACGACCCGGCCGCCCTGTTCGACGGCGCGACGGCCCTGTACCTCTACGCCCAGGCCGGCTCCCCCGCACTCCTGGAGGCGGCCCGCGCCCACGGGGTGCGGCATGTCGTGCTGCTCTCCAGCGGCATCATCCAGGAGGGCGCCGACGAGACCCACCCCATCCACGTCATGCACGCCACCGTGGAACAGCAGATCCGCGACAGCGGGCTCGACTGGACCTTCCTGCGCCCGAACGCCTTCGCCACCAACGCCCTGCAGTGGGCGCCGCAGATCCGCGCCGGGAACACCGTCCGCGGGGTCTTCGCGAACGGGCTGTCCGCGCCGATCCACGAGGACGACATCGCGGCCGTCGCCGAGCGGGTCCTGCTCGACGGCGGACACGAGGGTGTGGCGCACCGGCTGACCGGCCCCGAGGCGACCACCAACGCCGAGCAGGTCGCGGCGATCGGCGCGGCCGTCGGCAGGCAGCTGACGTTCGTGGAGACCGACCCCCGCGAGGCGGGCCCGGAGCTGTTCCCGCACGTCCCGCCGCACATGCTGGAGCGGCTGCTGCGCACCTTCGAGGAGACGGTCGGCGTGCCGCCGGAGATCACCGACACGGTGCAGAAGGTCACCGGCACCCCGGCCCGCACCTTCGCCCGGTGGGCGCGGGACCACGCGGACGACTTCGGCGGAAGGGCCTGAGCACTCCGCTTCCGCCGTACCCACTTTCGGGTTCCGATCGTTGGGCTTTCGGGACACACGGGGCTCTTCCCGTACAAGGTGGAAGCTCAAGGGTCCGTAAAAGACGGCATCCAGGGGTCGTTCCGCGAGTGGAGGGTCAGCCGATGAGCGGTGAGGAACCTCTGCGCATGCCGCCCCTCGCCTCGGGCCCCAACGGCCCCGCCGCCCTGCGCCCCCTCCTCGGCACCGTCCTCGACGCGCTCGCGGCCGGTACGCGGGCGCGCGGCGGGCCGTTGCCCGGCGGGGGACCGGAGGCCGTCGCCGCGCGCGTCGCCGACGTGCTCGGCGACGCGCTTCCCGGCCAGGGCGACCCCGACGCGCTGCGCGCCCTCGTGCACGCCCTGGCCGAGGGCGCCGCCGACCCCGCCGACCCGCTGTGCGCGGCCCATCTGCACTGTCCGCCGCTCGCCGTGGCCACCGCCGCCGACCTCGCCGTGAGCATCCTCAACCCGTCCCTGGACTCCTGGGACCAGGCCCCGGCGGCCTCCGCCCTGGAAGCCGCGGTCACCCGCGCCCTGGCCCGCGCCGCCGGCCTCTCCGACGCCCTCGTCACCACCGGCGGCACCGAGTCCAACCAGCTCGCCCTGCTCCTCGCCCGCGAGGCGTACGGCGGCAGCGTGCGGCTCGTGTGCGGGGCCAACGCCCACCACTCGCTGCCGCGCGCCGCCTGGCTGCTCGGCCTGCCCGACCCGGTCGTCGTCCCGGCGGCGGGCGGCACCCTCGACCTCGCCGCCCTCGACGAGGCCCTCACCACGCTCTCCGGCCCGCTGCTGGTCGCCGCCACCGCCGGCACCACCGACGCCGGTCTCATCGACCCGCTGCCCGAGATCGCCGGCCTGTGCGCCGTGCACGGTGCCCGCCTGCACATCGACGCCGCCTACGGCGGATGCCTCCTCTTCAGCGACCGGCACCGCGACAGGCTCGCCGGAATCCAGGCCGCCCACACCGTCACCCTCGACCTGCACAAGCTCGGCTGGCAGCCGGTCGCCGCCGGCCTCCTCGCCGTCGCCCGCCCCGGCGAACTCGCCGTGCTCCACCAGCGCGCCGACTACCTGAACGCCGACGACGACACCGAAGCGGGGCTCCCCGACCTGCTCGACCGCTCCCTGCGCACCACCCGCCGCCCCGACGTCCTCAAGATCGCGGTCACCCTGAAGACCCTCGGCCGCACCGGCCTGGGCGCCCTGGTCGACCAGGTCTGCGCCCGGGCGGCCGAGTTCGCGGCGCTCGTCCGGGACCACCCCGGCTTCGAGCTGTACGACCGGCCCGCGATCAGCACCGTCCTGTTCCGGCCCATGGACGCCACCGACGACGCCGTGGCCGCCGTACGCCGCAGGCTGCTGCACGAGGGCCGGGCCGTCCTCGGGCGCGCCCGGCTCGACGGCAGCCTCTGGCTCAAGGCCACCCTCCTCAACCCCCACACCCGGCCGGACCAGCTGGCCCAGCTCCTGAAACTCGCAGAAGAAGGCACCCCCGTATGACCAACCCCCCACGCCACGAGCCCACCTCCCCCCCCGACCTGGTCGGCATCGGCATCGGCCCCTGCAACCTCTCCCTGGCCGCCCTCGCCCATCCGCTCGCCGAACTCGACGCCGTCTTCTACGAACAGCGCCCCGGCTTCGACTGGCACCCCGGCCTCCTCATCGAGGGCGCGACCATCCAAGTGCCGTTCCTGGCCGACCTGGTGACCCTCGCCGACCCCACCAGCCCCTGGAGCTTCCTGAACTACCTCAGGACCCGCGAACGGCTCTTCCCCTTCTACTTCGCCGAGCGCTTCCACATCCAGCGCGCCGAGTACGACGCCTACTGCCGCTGGGTCGCCCAGAGCCTGCCCGGGCTGCGCTTCCGCCACCAGGTCGACGCGGTCCGCTGGAACCCCGAACGGGACGTGTTCGAGGTCGACTTCACCCAGCTCGACGCCGAGGGCGAAGCCGAGGCGCTGGGCCGTACCTACACCCGCAACATCGTCCTGGGCGTCGGTGCCGAGCCCCATGTACCCGATCCGCTCCAGCCCCTCGTGGACGCCCCGGGCGTACCGGTCGTGCACGCCGCCGACTACCTGGACCACCGTTCCGGCATCCTCGCCGCCGAGCACGTCACCGTCGTCGGCTCCGGACAGTCCGGTGCCGAGGTCTTCCTCGACCTGCTGCGCCACCGCCCCGCCGGGCGGGAGAAGCTGCACTGGATCGGCCGCAGCGAGGCGTTCGCGCCGATGGAGTACTCCAAACTGGGCCTGGAACACTTCACCCCCGACTACACCCGCTACTTCCACGCCCTCGCCGAGCCCGTCCGGGACCGGCTGGTCGCCGCGCAGTGGCAGCTGCACAAGGGCATCGACGCCGGCACCCTCGCCGCCATCCACGACGAGCTGTACCGGCGCACCCTGCGCGGCGGCTGGCCCGACGCCGTCCTCACCCCGGGCGTCCGGGTCCGCACCGCCGGCCGGATCGCCACCACCAAGATCGAGCTGCACCTGGAACACCTCCAGCAGGACAGCCGCTCCCGGCTGACGACCGACGCGGTCGTCCTCGCCACCGGCTACCGCGACCGCCCGCTCGACCGCGTCCTCGCCGGGCTCGACCCCTATCTGCGCCGCGACAGCGGCGAACGCCTGCGCATCGACGAGGAGTTCCGGCTCGTCACCGACCCGTCCGTGACCGGCTCGGTGTACGTCCAGAACGCCGAGCTGCACACCCATGGCGTGGGCGCACCCGACCTCGGGCTCGCCGCCTGGCGCAGCGCCACCATCCTCAACTCGCTCACCGGCAAGGAGTCGTACCCGCAGCCCTCGCGAACCGCTTTCACCACATTCGGACTTGAGGCATCCCGGCACCCCGGGCACCGCATGCCGCAGGCCCGCCAGGCACGGCACCTCACGCCACTGGTCGACGGCACATGATCCCGAAGGGAAATTCGCTCATCGGAGCGAGCGACCGCACAATTCAACACTTGTCAATAACCCTTTACGCAAAGGTTGTTGAGTGGTCATGTGGGGCCGATTCTCTACCCGCGGGTAAGGCCTAGGCTCGACATATGCGCCGAGCAAAGATCGTCTGTACTCTGGGGCCCGCCACCGACTCGTACGACCAGATCAAGGCACTGGTCGACGCCGGAATGGACGTGGCCCGATTCAATCTCAGCCACGGCACCCACGCCGAACACGAGGAGCGCTACCGGCGAGTGCGCAAGGCGGCCGACGAAACCGGCCGCAGCGTCGGAATTCTCGCCGACCTTCAAGGCCCGAAGATCCGACTCGCCCGTTTCGGGGAAGGACCGGTACTCCTTGAACGCGGCGACGCATTCACCATCACCGTCGAGGAGGGCGTCGAGGGCGACCGCCACCGCTGCGGCACCACCTACGCCGGACTCGCCGCCGACGTCACCCCCGGTGAGCGCATCCTCGTCGACGACGGCAAGGTCTGCCTGGAGGTCACCGCCGTCGACGGCCCGCGCGTCCGCACCCGCGTGGTCGAGGGCGGCGTGATCTCCGACCACAAGGGCCTGAACCTCCCCGGCGTCGCCGTCTCCGTCCCCGCCCTCTCCGAGAAGGACGAGGAGGACCTGCGCTGGGCGCTGCGCACCGGCTTCGACGTCATCGCGCTCTCCTTCGTCCGCAGCGGCGACGACGCCAGGGGCGTGCACCGGATCATGGCCGAGGAGGGCCGCCGCCTCCCGCTGATCGCCAAGGTCGAGAAGCCGCAGGCCGTCGCGAACCTCGACGACATCGTGGCCGCCTTCGACGGGATCATGGTCGCGCGCGGCGACCTGGGCGTGGAGATGCCCCTGGAGCAGGTGCCGATCGTGCAGAAGCGCGCGATCAAGCTCGCCAAGCGCAACGCCAAGCCGGTCATCGTCGCCACCCAGATGCTCGACTCGATGGTCGACAACGCCCGGCCGACCCGCGCCGAGGCCTCCGACGTGGCCAACGCGGTCCTCGACGGCACGGACGCGGTGATGCTCTCCGGCGAGACCAGCGTCGGCAAGTACCCGGTCGAGACCGTGCGCACCATGGCGAAGATCGTCGCGGCGGCCGAGGAGGACATGCTGGCCAAGGGCCTGCCGCCGCTGACCGAGCGCAACAAGCCACGCACCCAGGGCGGTGCGGTCGCCCGTGCGGCGGCGGAGATGGGTGACTTCCTGGGCGCCAGGTTCCTGGTGGCGTTCACCCAGTCGGGAGACACCGCCCGCCGCCTGTCCCGCTACCGCTCCCCGATCCCCCTCCTGGCCTTCACCCCCGAGCCGGCCACCCGCTCTCAGCTGAGCCTCACCTGGGGCGCCGAGACCTTCCTCGGCCCGCACGTCGACTCCACCGACGCCATGGTCGACCAGGTGGACGAGCTGTTGCTGAAGTACGGCCGGTGCGAGAAGGGCGACGTCGTGGTGATCACGGCCGGCTCCCCGCCCGGGGTCTCCGGCTCGACCAACATGGTCCGCGTCCACCACATCGGCGAGGACGACAGCCCGAGGTGACGGGTCGGGGCCCCTCTTATAGCGGGGCCCCTCTTATAGGGGCCCCTTTTCAGTGCTTGGGGCCGACGTGGGTGTCGAGGAGGGCGACCGAGGCTTTGCGGGCGATGGAGATGTTGAACGGGTGGCTGCCGCGGGCCAGGGTGGTCCACTCGACGCCGACTCGGTCGAGGGCGCCGGTGAAGAGCTTCCGGATGTCGCCCGACTTGTTGGAGAAGAAGTAGCGCGGGTATTCGTACCGCTTGCGCTCACCGGCGACCATGCGGGTCGTCCAGTTGGTGATCCGGCAGCCGTCGGAGTGGATCAGGCCGCGGATGAACTCCCAGGGGTGGGCATTGACGATGGCTTGCTGCCAGGACTCCAGCGCGATCTTGCGGTTGTGCTTCGGGCCGGGGCCGTGCTGGGGGAAGAGACAGGGCCAGTGCTTGCTGCTGACGGTGACCGCCACGCAGCCCTGTTTCCGGACGCGGACGACGCTGTTGTCCGGGCGCACGGCGCGTAATGCCGCCTCGCACGCATCGATGATGCCTGGCCAGGCGTTGTCCAGAACGACGCGCATGAAGTAGACGCCTCTGTGATGAGCGTTGATGCAGCCGTCGCCGAGGTAGAGACCAAGAAGGTAGGCGTAGGCGGACGGGTTCTGAGGCGGGCCGGGGATCTCCTGGCATCGAGGACAGGGCTTGCCTGCGCTTTCAAGGGGCTCGATGCGTGTCTGCCAGGAGCGGATCGCATGCCGGGATATCCCCGTCTCCCTGCTGGCGGAGCTGAGGCTGCGCCCCTGTGCCACCAGCGCGAGGGCTCGCTTGCGCGTGCTGATGTCGTACATGTGAACACCATGCGGGAGTGATCGCGGAGACACGCAGCAAAAAGTGGAAGATCACGCGAACGTGATCCTTCACTTGCCTGGTCGACCTTGGAATCCAAGGAAAAGTGCCCCGGGTCGGACTCGAACCGACACTGTACGGGTTTTGAATCCGTTGCCTGCTGCCAATTGGGCTACCGGGGCTCGCAGAATCCAAGGTTTCCCCCGACCCTCCGCGCGTCCACCATACCGTAGCTAGGTAGGCTCTTGTCAGCAGTACCCTGCCTGGAACAAGGAGCCCCCGTGACCGCCGAGTCGCCCCAGCCCGTAGACGCGCCCGACGACGACAAGTCGCACGTGCCTCCGCTGACGACCCGTGTCGTCATCGCCGAGGACGAGGCCCTGATCCGGCTCGATCTGAAAGAGATGCTGGAGGAGGAGGGGTACACCGTCGTCGGCGAGGCCGGGGACGGTGAGCAGGCCGTCGAGCTGGCCCGCGAGCACCGGCCGGACCTGGTCATCCTGGACGTGAAGATGCCCAAGCTGGACGGGATCTCCGCGGCCGAGAAGATCGCCGAGGAGTCCATCGCGCCGGTGCTGATGCTCACCGCCTTCTCGCAGCGCGACCTCGTCGAGCGCGCCCGGGACGCCGGTGCCATGGCGTACCTGGTCAAGCCGTTCAGCAAGAGCGATGTCGTCCCGGCCATCGAGATGGCCGTCTCCCGCTTCACCGAGCTGAAGCAGCTGGAGCAGGAGGTCGCCGACCTCACCCAGCGCCTGGAGACCCGCAAGCTGGTCGACCGCGCGAAGTCCGTCCTGCAGACCGAGTACGGCCTGACCGAGCCGGCCGCGTTCCGCTGGATCCAGAAGACGTCCATGGACCGCCGGATGTCGATGCAGCAGGTCGCGGAGGCCGTGATCGCGGACAACGAGGAGAAGAAGTCGGCCAAGAAGGGCTGACCTGTACGACGAGGCCCGCGCCCCGGAGAAGGGGGCGCGGGCCTCGTCGTAGCCCTGGTCAGTCCTCGCCCAGGTACGCCTTGCGGACCGACTCGTCGTGCAGCAGGTCCTGACCCGTGCCCGACAGGACGATGTTGCCGACCTCCATGACATGGCCCTGGTCGGCGAGCGAGAGGGCCGCCTGGGCGTTCTGTTCGACCAGCAGGATCGTCGTGCCCTGGGACTTCAGCTCGGCGATCGTCGACATGATCTTCTGCATCATGATCGGCGACAGGCCCATCGACGGCTCGTCCAGCATCAGCAGCTTCGGCCGGGACATCAGCGCCCTGCCCATCGCCAGCATCTGCTGCTCACCGCCGGAGAGGGTGCCCGCGGCCTGCTTGCGCCGCTCGCCCAGGATGGGGAACAGGTCGTAGGCGCGCTGGATGTCCTTCTCGATGCCCTCCTTGTCCTTGCGGAGGAAGGCGCCGAGCTGGAGGTTCTCGGCGATGGTCAGGCGCGGGAAGATGTGCCGGCCCTCGGGGGAGTGGGCGAGACCGAGCGCGACGATCTTGTGCGCCGGCACGCCCGTGAGCGGCTTGCCGTCGAAGACGATCCTTCCCGACGTGGGCTTGAGCAGGCCCGACAGGGTGCGCAGCGTGGTCGTCTTGCCGGCGCCGTTGGTGCCGATGAGGGTGACGACCTGGCCGGCCTCGACACTGAACGAGATGCCCTTGACGGCCTCGATCTTGCCGTAGGCGACCCTGAGATCCTCGACCTCCAGCAGTGCGGTCACTGGGCCTCTCCCTTGGTGGTGCCGGTGCTCTCCGCGTCGGCCGACTCCGCCTCCGAGTCGGCTTCGGCTGTCTCGTCCGCCGCGGCTTCGGCCTCGTCCGCCGCGGCTTCGGCCTCGTCCGCCGCGGCTTCGGCCTCGTCCGCCTCGGCCGCGTCCGCCGCGGCTTCGGCGGCCTCGACCTCCGCGACCTCCGCCGCCCCCGGGTCGCCCTCGAAGGGCTCACCCAGATAGGCGGCGACGACACGCTCGTCGGCCTGTACGACGTCGGAGGTGCCCTCGACGAGCTTCTCGCCCTGCACGAGCACGGCGACCCGGTCGCACAGGTTGAAGATGAAGCGCATGTCGTGCTCGATGACGAGGACGGCGATGCCCTTGTCCCGGATGGCGAAGACCAGTTCCTCGGTGGACCGGGTCTCCTGCGGGTTCATGCCGGCCGTCGGCTCGTCGAGCAGCAGCAGGCCCGGCTCGCTCGCCAGTGCCCGCGCGATCTCCAGCTTGCGCTGCTCGCCGTAGGGCAGGTTGCGCGCGAGGTGCTCGCGCTTGGCGGCGAGTCCGACGAACTCCAGGAGTTCCATGGCCTTCGCCTCGGACTCCTTCTCGGCCTTGCGGAACCCGGGGCCGCGCAGCAGGGCCGACCACAGGCCCTCCTTGGTCCGCGTGTGGCGGCCCACGAGGACGTTCTCCAGGACGGTCATGTTGGCGAACAGCCGGATGTTCTGGAAGGTACGGGCGATGCCCGCCTGCGTCACCAGGTGCGGCTTGGGCGGCAGCACCTTGCCCTCGTAGGCGACCGTGCCCTCGGTGGGGACGTACAGGCCGGTGAGGCAGTTGAAGAAGGTGGTCTTGCCGGCGCCGTTCGGGCCGATGAGGCCGACGATCTCGCCGCTGTTGACCGTGAAGTCGACGGACCGGACGGCGGTCAGACCGCCGAAGCGCATCGTGACGTCGCGGGCTTCGAGTACAGGTGTCGTCATGGTTCCTTACGCCCCTGCCTTGGTGACGGCCGGTTCGTCGGTCAGCGTCTTCTGCGCCGGTACGTCGAGCTGGCCGGTCTCGTGGAACTCCAGCTGGCGGCGGCGGTTGGCGATGATGCCCTCCGGCCGGAAACGCATCAGCAGGATCAGCGCGAGGCCGAAGGCGAACAGCTCGTAGTTCTGCAGGAACTGGAGCTTCTCCGGGACCAGGTAGAGCACGCTCGCGCCGAGCAGCGGGCCGCTGACGGTGCCCATGCCGCCGAGGACGACGGCGGCCAGGAGGAAGGCCGAGTTGGGCGGGGCGGCGCCGGCGAACTGGTACGGCTGCGGGTTGACGCTGTAGTTGACGTGCGCCATCACGGTGCCGGCGAGGCCGGCGAGGGAGGCGCCGAGCGCGAAGGCGATGAGCTTGACCCGGAAGCCGTTGATGCCCATGGCGGTGGCGGCGGTCTCGTCCTCGCGGATGGCGATCCACGAGCGGCCGATACGGGAGTCGGCGGCGCGGGTGAAGACGAGGACGACGATCGCCGTGATGAGGAGCATCAGGAAGAGGTAGTTGGCGAAGCGGCCGAGGGTGAATCCGCCGACGTCGTGGGCGTCACCCAGGTTGAACCCGAAGATCTTGATGTCGGGGATCTGGGTGATGCCGTTGGGGCCGCGCGTGACGTTCGGTCCGGAGTCGCCGTCCAGGCTGTTGACGGTGATGCGGAAGATCTCTCCGAAGCCGAGGGTGACGATGGCCAGGTAGTCGCCGCGCAGTCGCAGCGTGGGGCCGCCGATCAGGACGCCGAAGACCAGCGAGGCGGCCATGCCGGTGAGGGCGGCGGCCCAGAAGGGGAAGTGGACGCCGTAGGGGGAGTACTCGGAGCCGGAGACCAGCGCGGCGGCGTAGGCACCGACGCCGAGGAAGGCGACGTAACCGAGGTCGAGCAGGCCGGTGAGGCCGACGACGATGTTCAGGCCGAGGGCGACGGTGGCGAAGATGAGGATGTTCACGCCGATGTTGGCGTTGTGGTCGTCGCTCTGGGTGAAGGGGAAGATCACGGCGGCGACGAAGGCCAGGGTGGTGGCGAAGCCCTTGTGCCGGGCGGACATCGTCGCGAACCGGTCGAGGAGGCCGGCGTGGACCAGGCCCCAGGCGCCGAAGACGAGGACGAGCAGGAACCCGATGAAGGTCTCGCTGTCGTCGTCGTTGATGCCGATGCCGTAGGTGAAGACCACCAGGGCGAGAGCGGTGCCGACGGTGACGGCGGCACGCTCGGCGAGCGGCGAGAGCGCGCCGGGACGGGGCTGGTCGGGCTTGGTGAGGTAGCCGCGCAGGCCCGTACCGGGGTTCGGGTGGGGCAGCGCGAGGGCGCCGACGACGGGCAGCGCGGAGGCCGCCATCGCCACGAAGGCGCCGGGGTCCAGGTTCACCAGGCCGCCGAGGTCGACGGCGATGGCGATGCCGGTGAACCAGCAGACGGCGAACGCCGAGAGCGTGATCAGCAGGACCGGGGAGGTGGCCCTGCCCGGGTTCAGCCAGTTCAGCCCGCGTACGTTCCACAGGGTGAGCCCGTACAGCAGGGTGAGGGCGCCGGCCACGAGGGCGATGACCTGCAGGCCCGCCGGGTAGCCGTAGATCGTCAGGTCACCGGGGAAGTTGGGGGTCCAGGTCCAGCTGAGGAAGGTGCTGGCGATGGTGCCGATCGCGCCGACCGCGATGAGCGGGCGGGCCGCGGCCGGCGGGAGCGGGACGGGCCCGCGCCCGGCCGATTCCGGGGCCTGGGCGGTGGTCTCGGTGGTGGTGTCGGTCATGCTGCTCACGCCCTGTCCGCGACGCGTTCGCCGAGCAGGCCCTGTGGCCTGAAGAGGAGTACGAGAATGAGGAGGACGAAGGCCCACACGGGAGCCCAGCTGCCGCCGCCGAGCTGGTGCATGCCGGGGATGTCGGCGATGTAGGCGGTGGCCATGGCCTCGGCGAGACCCAGGACGAGGCCGCCGAGCATGGCGCCGTAGATGTTGCCGATGCCGCCGAGGACGGCTGCGGTGAACGCCTTCAGACCGGCGAGGAAGCCCATGTCGTAGGAGACCGAGCCGTACTTGAGGCCGTAGGAGACACCGGCGACGGCCGCGAAGAAGCCGCCGATGGCGAAGGCGATGACGATGATGCGGTTGGTGTCGATGCCCATCAGCTGGGCGGTGTCCGGGTCCTGGGCGGTGGCCTGCATGGCGCGGCCGGTGCGGGAGAGCCGGACGAAGAAGGCGAGGACCGCCATGCACACCGGGGCGGCGATGATCAGGAAGACGTCACCGCTCTGCACGGTCACGGAGCCGATGTGCAGCGGGCCGAACGGCAACTGCGGGAAGACGCGGGCGGACTTGGCGTCGCCGTCGACGTGGTACCAGTTGAAGACCGCCTGCTGCAGTGCGAGCGACAGGCCGATCGCGGTGATCAGCGGGGCGAGGCGTGGCGCGCCGCGCAGTGGACGGTAGGCGAAACGCTCGGCGCCGACGGCGATGAGCACGGCGACCAGTGCACCGCCGATCAGCATCGCCGGCAGGGCTATCCACATGGATATGCCGTCCGGCAGGACGAGGTAGACCGTGAGGGCGCCGAAGCCTCCGGTCATGAAGATCTCGCCGTGGGCGAAGTTGATGAGCTGGACGATGCCGTACACCATCGTGTATCCGATGGCGATCAGCCCGTACATCGAGCCGAGGAACAGCCCGTTGGCCAGCTGCTGCGGCAGGGTGTTCACCGCATGGCCTCCATGTGGTGGGGAGAGTCAAGGGGGCGGTAGAAGGCGGGCCGCGCGGTGACGGTGGTCTGCGCCGCGCGGCCCTGGTGAGGCGATGTGCTTCGGTGGCTTACTTCGGGTTGGCCGTACCGCTCTTGACGGACTTCCACACACCGTTGGTGACCTGGTAGACGGTCAGCTGCTTGTTGGTGGTGTCGCCGTACTCGTCGAACGAGATCTTGCCGGAGATGCCGTCGAAGGAGGTCTTCTGGACGGCGTCGACGACCTGGCTGCGGGCGTCGGACGGAAGCTTGCCGTCCTTCACGACCTGGCCGACGGCCTTGATGATGGCGGTGGCGGCGTCGTAGGCGTACGAGCCGTAAGTGCCGTAGTCACCGGGGTACTTCTTGGCCTTGTAGGTGGCCACGAAGTCCTTGGCGGCGGGCAGGGTGTCGACCGGGACGCCGATGGAGGTGACCAGGTCGCCCTCGGCGGACTTGCCGGCGGTCTTGATGTAGGTCGGGGTGAACATGCCGTCACCGCCGAACAGCGGGATCTTGGCGCCGGCGTCCTTGAGCTGCTTGGTCAGCACCTCGGACTCGTCGTACTGGCCGCCGTAGTAGAGCACGTCGGCACCCGAGTTCTTGATCTTGGTGACCAGGGTGGAGAAGTCACGGTCGCCGGTGTTGACGTGGTCGGTGCCGATGACCTTGCCGCCCTGCTTGGCGAACTGCTCCTTGAAGATCTTGGAGAGGCCCGCGCCGTAGGTCTGCTTGTCGTCGACGACGAACGCCTTCTTCGCGTGGACGCCGTTGAAGGCGTAGTCCGCCGCGTAGGCGCCCTGCAGAGCGTCGGTGGTGGCGGTGCGGAAGTAGGTCTTGAACGGGCGGGACTTGCTGGTCTGCCAGTTCTTGCCCTGGGTCAGCTCGGGGGCGGTGTTGGACGGGGAGATCTCCACCAGGTTGGCGGTGGCGAAGACCTGCTGCATCTGCGTGGCCACGCCGGAGTTGAGCGGGCCGACCACGCCGAGCACGGTCTTGTCGGAGACGAGCTGGGTGGCGTTCTGCTGGCCGGTGGCGGGGATCGCCTTGTCGTCCAGCGATTTGATCTTGAAGGTGACGCCCGGGACCGTCTTGTTCTTGTTGGCGTCGTCGACGGCGATCTGGGCGCCGTATTGAATACCCAGGCCGGTCGCGGAGTTCTGGCCGGTCAGCGGAGCGTCGACGCCGATCGTGACGGTCACGTTGCCACTGTCGCCGCCCTTGCTGTCGTTGTTTCGGGAGCCGCAAGCGGTGAGAGTCAGAGCTCCGGTGGTCAGCACGGAGGTAAGAATCACCAGAGAACGCTGTCGCACTATCGATCCTTTCCGCAGGCACGTTCCGCCCCTTGAGGGTGCGAAGCTGCCGCGCCGGTACCGAACTCCCTATGGAGCGGTGACTGGCGGTGACTCTAAGCGTGTGTGAGGAACGTGGAGGAGTGCTTGACCAAGGCTGTGACGCTCTTGTTATGACACGAGGTAATGCAGAGCGGTACTGCGTGGGGGGAAAGCAGGAATTCGGCCCGATTCACCCTGTCCGCATTCTGAGAACCTGCAGGCCTTGCCGTAATCGGTTCAGGCGTCTCGAGGGTTTTGGTGATTACATCGCGCCGTTGCTGCAGGCGACTTCCGTGGCTCCGGATGATGTTGTGCATCGGGGGCCGCAGGGATGAAAATATGAATGCGTATTGCATGCATATTACGCAGGGTTACGCGCAGGAAAAGGAAGTTGAGGGCTGGGAGGCGAGGGTGGAAAGCGAGGGCGGAAGGGGGGCGCAAGGAAGACGCAAGGAGGGCGCAAGGGAGGGGTAAGGCGAGGCTTCGGAGCTTCTTCGCGTCCCATGCCGGGGCGGGCCGGGGAAGGCCGTGTGACGGGCGGTCAGGCGCGGTGCGTGCGCCACGGGCGGTACGTGCCCGTTGGCCCGTCAGTTCAGCGGCGACACCGGTCCGTTGCCATTCCGCACCCGAGGTCCGCGCCCGGCGAAGGGACCGCTGCAAGGAGCAGCCCCTTCGCCGGCCGTCGTCAGGCGCCGGTGCCCTGGACGCGCCTGGCGTCGGCCTCGTTCACGTCCCGCAGCAGGCAGGTCAGCCGGGCGCTGCACACCCGGCGGCCCTGCTCGTCGCTGATCACGATCTCGTACGTCGCCGTCGAACGGCCCCGGTGCACCGGCGTGGCCACACCGGTCACCAGGCCCGAGCGGGCCGCGCGGTGGTGCGTGCAGTTCAGGTCCACGCCGACCGCGATCTTCGAGCTGCCGCCGTGCAGCATGGAGCCGACCGAGCCGAGCGTCTCCGCCAGCACCGCGGAGGCGCCGCCGTGCAGCAGGCCGTACGGCTGGGTGTTGCCCTCCACCGGCATGGTCCCGACGACCTTCTCCGCCGAGGCCTCCAGGATCTGCACCCCCATGCGGGTGCCGAGGTGTCCGGCCGAGAAGAGGGCGGGCAGGTCGACACCGAGCGCCGCGTACTCGTCGATGACTTCCTGCGGGAATTTCACCTGCTGCTGCTCGCCCATGGGCCCGGCTCCTTCGTCGTACACCTGAATGTGGTGGCTGAGCAAACGCTCAGTCGGTCGCCGATTGTTCCAGACGGCCCTCCGCCTGCCCGGTGTGACCTTCGAGACGTACGACCACGGACTTGCTGGCCGGGGTGTTGCTGGTGTCGGCGGTCGCGTCGAGCGGGACCAGGACGTTCGTCTCCGGGTAGTACGCCGCCGCGCATCCCCGGCTCGTCGGGTAGTGCGCGACCCGGAAGCCGGGCGCCCGCCGTTCCACGCCGTCCTTCCACTCGCTCACCAGGTCGACGTACGACCCCTCGGCCAACCCGAGCGCCCGCGCGTCCTCGGGATTCACGAGCACCACCCGGCGGCCGCCCGTGATGCCCCGGTAGCGGTCGTCCAGGCCGTAGATCGTGGTGTTGTACTGGTCGTGCGAGCGCAGGGTCTGCAACAGCAGTCGGCCCTCGGGCAGTTCGGGGTACTCCACGGGCGCCGCCGTGAAGTTCGCCTTGCCGGTGGCGGTCGGGAAGCGGCGCTCGTCACGCGGGGCGTGCGGCAGCGTGAAGCCGCCGGGGCGGGCCACGCGCGCGTTGAAGTCCTGGAAACCGGGGACCACGCGCGCGATGCGGTCACGGATCGTCGCGTAGTCCTTCTCGAACTCCTCCCACGGCACGACGCTGTCCGTGCCGAGCACGCGGCGGGCCAGGCCGCAGATGATCGCGGGCTCCGACCTCAGCCGCGGGCTCGCCGGTGCCAGCCGCCCGCGCGAGGCGTGCACCATGCCCATCGAGTCCTCGACGGTCACGAACTGCTCGCCGCTCGCCTGCAGATCCCGCTCGGTGCGGCCCAGCGTGGGCAGGATCAGCGCCCGCGCGCCCGTGACGACGTGCGAGCGGTTGAGCTTGGTCGACACGTGCACCGTCAGCCGCGCCCGCCGCATCGCGGCCTCGGTGACCTCGGTGTCGGGGGAGGCGGAGACGAAGTTGCCGCCCATGGCGAAGAACACCTTCGCCTCGCCGTCGCGCAGCGCGCGGATGGCCCGTACGACGTCGAAGCCGTGCTCGCGCGGTGGCGCGAACCCGAACTCCTTCTCCAGCGCGTCCAGGAAGGCCGCAGCGGGCCGTTCGAAGATGCCCATGGTGCGGTCGCCCTGGACGTTGCTGTGCCCGCGCACCGGGCACACGCCCGCGCCCGGTCGGCCGATGTTGCCGCGCAGCAGCAGGAAGTTGACGACCTCGCGGATGGTCGGGACGGCGTGCTTGTGCTGGGTGAGGCCCATGGCCCAGCAGACGATGGTGCGCTTCGAGGCGAGCGCCATGCCGAGGGCCTGCTCGATCTCCGCGCGCGTGAGGCCCGTCGCCCTCAGGGTCTCCTCCCAGTCGGCGGCGCGCGCGGCCTCGGAGAACTCCTCGAATCCGTGGGTGTGTTCGCGGACGAACTCCTCGTCGACCGCGCCCTCCGTCTCCAGGACGAGTTTGTTGAGCAGCCGGAAGAGGGCCTGGTCACCGCCGATGCGGATCTGCAGGAACAGGTCGGTGAGGGCGGCGCCCTTCAGCAGGCCCTGCGGCGTCTGCGGGTTCTTGAACCGCTCCAGGCCGGCCTCGGGCAGCGGATTGACGCTGATGATCCTCGCGCCGTTCGCCTTGGCCTTCTCCAGCGCGGAGAGCATGCGCGGATGGTTCGTCCCCGGGTTCTGCCCCGCGACGATGATCAGGTCGGCCTTGTGGAGGTCCTCCAGCAGAACGCTGCCCTTGCCGATGCCGATGGTCTCGCTGAGCGCCGAACCGGACGACTCGTGGCACATGTTCGAGCAGTCCGGCAGGTTGTTCGTACCCAGCTCGCGCGCGAACAACTGGTAAAGGAACGCGGCCTCGTTGCTGGTGCGGCCCGAGGTGTAGAAGACCGCCTCGTCGGGGGAGGAGAGGGCGGTGATCTCCTCGGCGACGATGTCGAAGGCGCGCTCCCAGCTGACCGGTTCGTAGTGCGTGCCGCCTTCGGCGAGATACATGGGGTGCGTGAGCCGCCCCTGCTGCCCCAGCCAGTACCCGCTCCTCGCCGCCAGGTCGGCCACGGAGTGCGCGGCGAAGAACTCCGGGGTGACCCGGCGCAGGGTGGCCTCCTCGGCCACCGCCTTCGCGCCGTTCTCGCAGAACTCCGCCTTGTGCCGGTGGTCCGGCTCCGGCCAGGCGCAGCCCGGGCAGTCGAACCCGTCCTTCTGGTTCACCCGCAGCAACGTCAGCGCCGTGCGCCGCACGCCCATCTGCTGCTGGGCGATCCGCAGCGTGTGCCCGATGGCGGGCAGCCCCGCCGCGGCGTGCTTCGGCTCCGCGACCTGCGGCGCGTCCTGAACCGGATCACCCTTGGGCGGCTTCGTCGCCATCGCACGCTCCCCTTCGACTGCGTGTGAGAAGTACGGTGCCGATCCTCCCACGGGGCACCGACAACGACACCGCCCCCTTCTCCCGCCCGCCCTCTTCCCGCGAGCGCCACCACTCCCGGGCCGACGGCAACACGCCGAGTGACGGGCCGGCAACCCTCGGCAGCCCGCCGGTGCACGCGGCCCGGAGTGTCAGTGGGGCGTGGCAGGATCGGGGGCGTGGCAGAGACAGCATCGAAGAAGACCGACAAGATCCCCGGCGGCACTCGTCCCCGGCTGATGCTCATGGACGGGCATTCGCTGGCCTACCGCGCGTTCTTCGCGCTGCCCGCGGAGAACTTCACGACCGCGACCGGCCAGCCGACGAACGCGATCTACGGCTTCGCGTCGATGCTGGCCAACACCCTGCGTGACGAGGCGCCCACGCACTTCGCGGTGGCCTTCGACGTCTCGCGCAAGACTTGGCGCTCCGAGCGGTTCACCGAGTACAAGGCGAACCGCTCCAAGACCCCGGACGAGTTCAAGGGCCAGGTCGAGCTGATCGGCGAGCTCCTCGACGCGATGCACGCCCCCCGCTTCGCCGTGGAGGGGTTCGAGGCGGACGACGTCATCGCCACCCTCGCCACCCAGGCCGAGGCCGAAGGCTTCGAGGTGCTGATCGTCACCGGCGACCGCGACTCCTTCCAGCTGGTCACCGACCACATCACCGTGCTCTACCCGACCAAGGGCGTCTCGGAGCTGACCCGGTTCACCCCGGAGAAGGTTTTCGAGAAGTACGGATTGACGCCCGCCCAGTACCCGGACTTCGCGGCCCTGCGCGGCGACCCGTCCGACAACCTCCCCGGCATCCCCGGCGTCGGTGAGAAGACCGCGGCGAAGTGGATCAACCAGTTCGGCTCGTTCGCAGAGCTGGTCGAGCGCGCCGACGAGGTCAAGGGCAAGGCCGGGCAGAACCTCCGTGACCACTTGGAGTCGGTCAAGCTCAACCGCGTCCTCACCGAGCTGGAGCGCCAGGTCGAGCTGCCCAGGGCGGTCGCCGACCTGGAGCGGGCCGCGTACGACCGCAAGACCGTCACGATGGTCCTGGACACCCTGGAGATCCGCAACCCGTCCCTGCGTGAGCGTCTCTTCGCCGTCGACCCCGGCGCCGAGGAGGCCGAGACCACGCCGATCACCACCGACGGCGTGGAGCTGGACGGCAAGATCCTGCGCACCGGCGAGCTGGCCCCCTGGCTCGCCGAGCACGGCGCCGAGACCCTGGGCATCGCCACCGTCGACACCTGGGCGCTGGGCACCGGCTCGGTCGCCGAGGTCGCCCTGGCCGCCGCCGGGGGAGCGGCCGCCTGGTTCGACCCGGCCGAGCTGGACGAGGCCGACGAGAACGCGTTCGCGGCCTGGCTGGCCGACGCCGGCCGCCCCAAGGTGTTCCACAGCGCCAAGGGCGCCATGCGCGTCTTCGCCGAGCACGGCTGGTCCGTCGCGGGCGTGTCCATGGACACCGCGCTCGCCGCCTACCTCGTCAAGCCCGGCCGCCGCTCCTTCGACCTGGACGCCCTCTCCCTGGAGTACCTGCACCGCGAGCTCGCGCCCGCCGCCGCGGCCGACGGCCAGCTGGCCTTCGGCGCCGACGAGGGCGCCGAGGCCGAGGCCCTGATGATCCAGGCCCGTGCGGTCCTCGACCTCGGTACGGCCTTCGAGACCCGCCTCGAGGAGGTCGGCGCGGCCGACCTGCTGCGCGACATGGAGCTGCCCACCTCCGCCCTGCTCGCCCGCATGGAGCGCCACGGCATCGCGGCCGACCGCGCGCACCTCGAGGCGATGGAGCAGACCTTCGCGGGCGCCGTGCAGCAGGCCGTGAAGGAGGCGCACGCGGCCGCCGGTCACGAGTTCAACCTGGGCTCGCCCAAGCAGCTCCAGGAGGTCCTCTTCGGCGAGCTGGCCCTGCCGAAGACGAAGAAGACCAAGACCGGCTACACCACGGACGCCGACGCCCTGGCCTGGCTCGCCACCCAGACCGACAACGAACTGCCGGTGATCATGCTCCGCCACCGCGAGCAGGCGAAGCTGCGGGTCACGGTCGAGGGCCTGATCAAGACCGTCGCGGGCGACGGCCGTATCCACACCACCTTCAACCAGACGGTGGCCGCGACCGGGCGCCTGTCCTCCACGGACCCGAACCTGCAGAACATCCCGGTCCGCACCGACGAGGGCCGCGCGATCCGCCGCGGCTTCGTGGTCGGCGAGGGCTTCGAGTCGCTGATGACCGCCGACTACAGCCAGATCGAACTGCGGGTGATGGCCCACCTCTCCGAGGACGAGGGTCTGATCCAGGCGTTCACCTCCGGCGAGGACCTGCACACCACGGCCGCCTCCCAGGTGTTCGGCGTCGAGCCCGCCGCGGTGGACGCGGAGATGCGCCGCAAGATCAAGGCGATGTCGTACGGCCTGGCCTACGGCCTGTCCGCCTTCGGGCTGTCCCAGCAGTTGAACATCGAGGCGGCGGAGGCCCGCGCCCTGATGGACGCCTACTTCGAGCGCTTCGGCGGAGTCCGCGACTACCTCCGCCGCGCGGTCGACGAGGCACGTGCGACCGGCTACACGGCGACGCTCTTCGGCCGCCGCCGCTACCTGCCGGACCTCAACAGCGACAACCGTCAGCGCCGCGAGGCGGCCGAGCGCATGGCCCTCAACGCGCCCATCCAGGGCACCGCCGCCGACATCGTCAAGATCGCCATGCTCAAGGTGGACGGCGCCCTGCGGGCGGCGGACCTGAAGTCCCGGATGCTCCTGCAGGTCCACGACGAAATCGTCCTGGAGATCGCCCCCGGCGAGCGGTCGGCCGCCGAGCAGATCGTCCGCCGGGAAATGTCCACCGCCGTCCACCTCCGGGCCCCCCTGGACGTCTCCGTCGGCGTCGGCCCGGACTGGGAGTCGGCAGCGCACTAGCCTGCGGCGCTCGGGCGGAGGGGGCGTTGCAACCGGCCTCGGCTGCAATCGCCCCCTCCGCTGCACCGGCAGGGCACCAGACACCGACACCGACCCCCACGTCCCCGCCGGCGCCTCCTTGCCCACCCCAACGGTGCCCCGCCCCCGCGGCGCTCTGCGGCAGGCCGAACCCACCGCAGCACCACGCCCGGGTCCGACCCGCACGCTGAATCCCTGGGCCCCCTCACATCGCGCCGCAACGGTGGCCGGCCGCCGCAACGGTGCCCCGCCCCCGCGGCGCTCTCCGGCAGGCCGAACCCACCGCAGCACCACGCCCGGGTCCGACCCGCACCCCGAAAGCTCGCTCCCCGGCCCGCCCCTCCAGCACAGGAGCCCGGCGCTCACGCCAACAATTCGGCCGAACCCCCGGAGGGACCCGTCACTCACGTGGCCCCCGCCAAAACGCCCCCCACCCCCAACAGCCGCAAAACTGCGGGCATGGGTATACGCATGCTTCACCGCCGGACGCCCGAGGCATACATCCGGGCCTGGGCGGACACCGCCTCGGCGCAGGCCATGCCCGCCTCGCCGGTCCCGGCCCTCGCGGCCGACGCAAGCACCGCCCGCATCCCCGCCGACCTGACCGCGACCGTCCGCAGGGCCGCCACGCATCTCCGGCACAGACTCGCCGGCCTGACCGTCCCCGTCGACCGCGCCCCCGACTGGCGCCAGTGGGCCGACCTCGCCCGCGGCTACCTCGCCCTCGCGCTCACCGCGATCCCGAGACCGCGCCCCCGGCGCACCCTCACCGTCTTCGTCGCGTCGCTCACCGACCGACCGGCCGCCCCCGGCCCGCACCGATCACCCCACCGGGACCACCGGGACCACCGGGACCACCGGGACCAGCGGAACCAGCGGGACCAGCAGGAGCAGCGGGATCCGCGAGACCGCCAGGACCGTCGGGGACCGGGCCCCGACGCCACACCCTGACCCCGACGGCGTACAGCACCACCCCCACCACCAGCCCGGCGCCCACCCCGAAGCACAGCGTCGGCACCAGTTCCCACGGCCGTTCCGGTGCCCCCATGAGCGCCCGCCAACGCGCCGCCCGCTGCACCGCCCCGGCCGCCGCACAGCCGCCGAGCACCGCGCCGGCCCACCACCGGTCCCGTACCGACAGCACGGGCACCCCCGCCGGCGCCCCGCCCGGCGCACGCCGCAGCGCACGCACGGCGAACACCGTGATCACGAGCGCGCCCACCACGGACGAGCCGTACTGCAGCCACGAGAACACCGGCAGGCCCGCCACCCGGTCCCGCCCGATGGCCGGAACCAGCCGGGTCCCCCACCGTCCTTGATGCGTGAACGCGTCCCACACCACATGGGTCAGTGCCCCCAGCACCGCGGAGACGTACCACCGCACCACCGTGACCACGCGGACACGCGCGCGTGGCGCACCGCAGCGCAGCAGCACGGCCGGCCGCCCCTGCCGGCCGCGGGGCAGCAGCGCGAGCAACGGCTCGCGGACGAGCAGCCACAGTCCCACCAGCGCCCACGAGATGAGCACGTCGACCGTGAAGACCCCGGCGAACGCGTGCGTGACGGCGCCGAATTCCATGCCGCCGGGCAGGACGCTCGCCGCATAGAAGGGCATGTCGGGCGCGAAGGAGCCCGCGACGAGCACCGCCGGCACCAGCGGGCCGCGGCCGGTCCCGTCCCGGCGGACCGCGGGCAGCACGGCCGCCGCATGGCTGAGCGTGAACGGCAACAGAGCCCCCAGGTACGGTCGTCGGCCATGGCGTCGAGCCGGTGATCACGTTTGTCCAGTATCTGCCGGTCAGGCCGGCTCTGTGCGAGGGGCCCGCCTTTCGAGCGTCCTGCGTGACAACCGGAGTTGGCCAACTGGTGAAAAACGGGCGCGAACCGGTCCCGACGCGAAGCAAGTTGTCGTAGGGTCACCTGCGGCGTGACCCGCCGGGCGCGTGGTCGAACGCGCGTCGCACAGATGGAAGGATGTCACAGGGGCAACCGGAACACCGGGTCAACCGTCACACCAGGGCGAGGCAGACAGCCGGAGACGGACGCACGACGTCCACAGGAGGGGTTCACTCGATGGCGGCGCATTTCGGAAGGCGGCTGCGCAAGGGGGCGGCGACCACCGCCGTGGCCGCGGCAGCGGTCGCGGCTCTGTCTGCGTCCCAGGCTCCGGGAATGCCCGGCGAGGACCACGGCACACAGGCGACGGCCGGCGCCTCCGTCCCCGTACCCCCCGCGACCTCCGACGGCGACGCCACCGGCAACTCGCCGTACTACACGGACCTGCCGCCGCTCAACAGCCCCAACCCCAGCCCCTCACCGAGCGCCACCGGCACCCCTGTCGCCCAGGGTGACGCCGATGCCGGCATCCCGGCGACGGTCCTCGACGCCTACAAGAAGGCCGAGGCCGAACTGCGTGCCGCCAAACCCGGCTGCAACCTGCCCTGGCAGCTGCTCGCCGCGATCGGCAAGGTCGAGTCGGGGCAGGCCCGTGGCGGCCGGGTCGACGCGTCCGGCACCACGATCGGCCGGATCCTGGGCCCGGCGCTCGACGGCAACGGCTTCGCCCTCATCAAGGACACCGACCACGGCGTCTACGACGGCAACACCGAGTACGACCAGGCCGTCGGCCCCATGCAGTTCATCCCGTCGACCTGGGCCTGGGCGGGCCGCGACGGCAACGGCGACGGCAAGAAGGACCCCAACAACGTCTACGACGCCGCCCTCGCCGCGGGCCACTACCTGTGCCGCAACGGCTGGGACCTCTCGCGCGAGGACGGCCTGCACAGCGCGATCCTCAGCTACAACAACTCGCAGGACTACCTGAACACGGTCCTGTCGTGGCTGGAGTACTACCGCAAGGGCACCCACTCCGTGCCCAACGGCACCGGCGGCGTGCCCACCCACCGCAGCGACGACGGAACCCCGCGCGCCAAGTCCCCGAAGCACACGAAGGCGCCGAAGACCAAGCCGGACCCGAAGCCGGACCCCAAGCCCGGTACGCCCGGCGGCGGGCACGGGAGCCCCACTCCGACGCCGCCGAAGCCGCCCGTTCCGCCGACGCCCCCGCAGACCCCCACCGACACCGTGGACCACCTGCAGGACGCGGGCACCGCCAAGCTCACCGCGATGGCCGGCCACGGCTTCACCGAACAGATCGGCACCCGCGCCGAGACCAAGGCCGGCAAGGCCGTCGCCAAGGTCAGGATCCGGTTCACCATCACCGGGGACACCGACGCCACCTTCGCGGGCGGCGAGACCGTGGCCACGGTCGCCACCGACGCCAAGGGCGTCGCCCTCGCCCCGGCGCTCCAGGCGGGCGAGAAGACCGGCGACTTCAAGGTCATGGCCACCGTCGTGGGCCGCACGGTCGCGGGCCTCGGCTACACGGCCACCGTCACCGAGCGCGCCGCCGACACCCTGGCGCGCACCAGCGACACCCCGCTGACCTGCACCCCGGGCGGCGAGTTCGCCGACCAGGTCCAGGTGAAGGCGACGTACAAGGGCGCCGTCGCGGACAAGGTCGCGGCCACCGCCACCCTGATCAAGTCCGACACCGACGCCACCGAGAACGACAAGGGCCCGTACTTCAAGGACGCCGACGGCAAGCCCGTACGCACCCTCGCCGACCTCCGGACGGACGCCAAGGGCCTGCTGACCCTGCCGAAGCTGTACGCGGACGACACCACCGGCACCTTCCTGCTCCGCATCACCACCACCGGCGGTGCGACGCTCACCGTCGAGCTGAAGGTCGCCGCCGCAGACTCCTCGGCGAGCCCGTCCCCGTTTCCGAGCCCGTCCGCCTCCTGACACCCGCGAACCGGCAGGGCGCCCTCTCCGCACCGGCGGGGAGGGCGCCCTCGTTGGTCCGTGCACCGCTGTTCTCATCTCACCCGCCCGTTGCTACGGTGCCGAACCTGACGTGCCATCAGAAAGCCGTCAGGACACGACCGTCCGCCGGGAGGCCCGTATGCGCGCCCTGATCGCCGCCGCGACAGGTCTCGCCCTCGCGTTCGCCCTGGTCCTGGCGATGACCGCCATGGGCACGCCGACGGGCCGGACATCCCCCAAGCCGCTGCTGACGACGGTGCCCTCGCACCCGTAGCCGCGCCCGTCCGGGAGGGAGGCCTTCCATGCGCCGCAAGGCAAGCCTGGTCCTGCTCGCCTGCGCCGTCTTCTGCGCGGCGCTCGCCCCGCTGCTGCGCTGGTACGCCTTCCCGCGCCTGGCGAGGATCCCCGCGAACCAGTACCAGGACATGGTTCTCGAGGCCAAGGGCGCCACCCTCCTCGACTACGGCACGATGCGCGCGAAGAAGGTCTCCAGGGTCACCATCGTGCAGACCCTCAAGGGCGACGTGGACGCCGCGAAGAAGATCGAGAGGACGGCGGGCCGGCCGGTCGTGGTCTGGGACAGCCTCTCCTACGTCCAGGGCCCCGACGGCAAGATGGTCTCCAAGGTCCCCGAGCGCTACATCTTCGACGCCCACAGCCAGGACCCCGTGCACGCCACCGGCGAGATGGTCGACGGCGACCCCGTCACCCGCCAGGGCATCGAGTTCAAGTGGCCCTTCCTGACACAGAAACGCGACTACGAGTACTTCGACGCCCAGACCCGCACCGCCAACCCCATCCACTACAAGGGCACCCGGACCTTCCGCGGCCTGAAGGTCTACTACTTCGAGCAGGCCATCCCCTGGACCAAGGTCCCCATGCCGAAGACCATGCCCATCCAGGGCATCACGCCCGAATCGGTCGCCAACACGGGAACGACCCGCTGGTACAGCACGGTCCGCAGATTCTGGGTCGAACCCGTCACCGGTGCGCCCGTCTACGGCGAGGAACTCCACAAGGAGGAACTGCGCGGCGGCACCCTGCTCGGCGGCCGGGACCGGGTCACTGCCTTCGCCGGGGACGTGAAGATGCGCGAGGACTACATCGGGCACACGGTCGCCCTGGTCAAGCACAACCGCACCCTGGTGCTGATGCTCACCTCGTACGTCCCCTGGGGTTCCCTGACCGCGGGAGTCCTGCTCCTCGCTCTCTCCCTCTGCCTGGAGGGCCGAGCCCGCCGACCTCGGGACCCGGCACCCGCGGAACCGGCCGAACCCGAACCGGTCAGCGCCTGAGCCGCGCGTTGGTGTGCCGGGTGGGCTCGGCGGCCGCCGGGTCCTCGGGCCACGGATGCTTCGGATACCGTCCGCGCAGCTCCGCCCGTACGCCCTGATAGCCGCCCTTCCAGAAGGAGGCGAGGTCGGCCGTGACGGCGGCGGGCCGCCCGGCGGGGGAGAGCAGATGCACGAGCAGCGGCACGCCCGCGACGGCCGGCGTCTCGCGCAGCCCGAACATCTCCTGCAGCTTGACCGCGAGCACCGGCCGCTCCGGATCCCGATAGTCGATCCGGATTCTGGACCCACTCGGTACGGTGACCCGCTCCGGGGCCAGCTCGTCCAGCCGCGCGGCTTCCCCACTCGCCCACGGCAGCAGCCGTGGGAGCGCCTGCCCGGCGTCGATCCGGCCGAGATCGGCCCGCCGCCGGGCCCGGCTCAGCTCCGGCTCCAGCCAGTCGTCCACGCACGCGTGCAGCGCGTCGTCGGACACGTCCGGCCACGGCTCACCCAGATGCACCCGCAGGAAGGCCAGCCGCTGCCGCAGCACCTCCGCCTCCGGCGACCAGCGCAACACCCCGAGCCCTTCCTGCCGGAGCCCTTCGAGCAGGGCGGCGCGTACGAGCGCCGGGTCGGCCTCCCTCAGGGGCTGTACGGCGAGCTCGACGGCGCCGAGCCGTTCGACATGCCGGGCCACGACATCCCCGCCGGCCCAGCGCACCTCGTCCCCCTCGCCGAACAGCGCCCCGGCGGCGGCCCGCGCCACGTCCTCGCTCACGGCGGCCCCGAGCAGCACGCGCGCGTGCCCCGTACCGGAGGGCCGATCGGCGACGGCGACGACGATCCAGGGCGCACCCCGCAACGCCGACGCACCACTCAACTCGGCCCGCGTGCCGGAGGCCATCAGATACGACCCACCGTCGAGCTTGGCGACCCGCTCGGGAAAGGCGAGCGCGGCGACAAGCCCGGCGAGGTCGTCACCGGTGCCTGGCCCGACCTGGACGGCGCCTCCTGGCCGACAGCGACCGGCGGGCGGGTGGGAAAACTCCTGTGCGACGGCCCGCAGCCGCCGCACCTCCGCAGCCCACCGCGCAGCGTAGGCGTCACCACCACGCCGGGCACGTCGCAATGCACCGGCGAGATCATCCCCGTAGTCCCGCGGCACCTCTTCGGAAAGCAGAGCGACGACCTCGGCGCCCTCACCTGACGTATCCAGCAATGCCCGCCCCAACCGAGGGTGCACCCCCAGCCGAGCCAGCCGCTCACCGACCGACGTGGCCCGACCGGCGGAGTCCACCGCCCCCACCGCCGTCAACGCGGAGCGTGCCGCCGCCATCGCCCCACCCGGCGGAGGATCGAGCAACGCCATCCCGGAGGCGTCCGGATCGCCCCAGCAAGCCGCCTGCAAGGCGAACGCGGTCAGGTCGGCCACCTTGATCTCCGGCGCCGGAAACGCCGGCAGACGCCCGTCCTCGACCTCGGACCAGCACCGGTACACCGCCCCCGGCGCCTCCCGTCCGGCCCGCCCCGCCCGCTGCCGCCCGGCCGCCCGGGACGCCCGGACCGTCGTCAGCCCGCTCAGCCCGCGCGCGTGGTCCACCCGGGGCTCCCGCGCGAGCCCGGAGTCCACCACCACGCGCACCCCGGGCACCGTCAGCGAGGACTCCGCCACCGAGGTCGCCAGCACCACCCGGCGCCGCCCGGCGGCAGACAGCACCGCCTCCTGCACGGCGGCCGGCGCCCGCCCGTGCACCTGGAGCACGTCGACGTCCACCACGGCGCCCAGTTGGCCCGCCACGCGCGCGATCTCGCCCACACCGGGCAGGAAGCACAGCACGTCCCCGTCCCGCTCGGCCAGCGCCCGCCGCACCATCGAGGCCACATGAGTCAGCAGCGCCGGATCGACCCGCATCCCGTGCGGCGGCCGTACCGGACGCGCCGGAGGCGCCCACACCACCTCCACCGGGTGCGCGACGCCCTCCGCCGCCACCACGGGCGCCCCGCCCAGCAGCCGCGCCCAGCCCTCGGCGTCGGTCGTCGCCGACGCGGCCACCAGCCGCAGCTCCGGCCGCAGTGCCTGCCGTACGTCCCACAGGAAGGCGGCCGCCGTGTCGGCGTCCAGATGCCGCTCGTGGCACTCGTCGAGGACGACGGCGTCGACGCCGGGCAGTTCCTGGTCCCGTTGCAGCCGCTGCAGCAGCACACCGGTCGTCACGATCTCCACGCGCGTGTGCCGGCTCACGGCCCGCTCACCGCGCACCGTGAAGCCGATGCTCTCGCCGGGCTTCTCGCCCAGCAGCCACGCCATGCGCCGCGCCGCCGCTCGCGCCGCGATCCGGCGCGGCTCGGCCACCACGACCCGCCGCGCGGGACCGCCCCCGACCAGCCCCGCCAGCACGAGCGGCACCAGCGTCGTCTTGCCGGTGCCGGGCGGCGCCACGAGCACGGCGGTGCCGCCGTCCTCCAGGGCCTCGGTCAGGGCGGGCAGGGCCGAGCGCACGGGCAGCGCGTCCAGGGCGTCGTAACGGATCACGCCCCCAGTGTCGTACGAAGGCGAAACCGGCCCTGCACGCGCGCGTGCACGGGAGAAAGGAGAAGACGCCCCCACGCGCGCATGCCCCTGATGATCAGCAGGGGGTCAGTCCCGCTCGCACACGAAGATCGCCGTCCCCGGGATCAGATGGCCCCGCAGCGGGGACCAGCCGCCCCACTCCGCTGTGTTCCAGGCCGGCCACTCCGGCTCCAGCAGGTCCACCAGGCGGAAGCCGGACGCAACGATGTCCCGGACGCGATCGCCGAGCGTCCTGTGGTGCTCGACGTAGACCGCGCGGCCCTCCTCGTCCTGTTCCACGTACGGCGTACGGTCGAAGTAGGAGGACGCCACCGACAGGCCCTCGGGGCCCGGCTCGTCCGGGAACGCCCAGCGGATCGGATGGGTCGCCGAGAAGACGAACCGGCCGCCCGGCCGCAGCACCCGGTGCACCTCGCGCAGCACCAGCCGCGGGTCGGCGACGAACGGCAGCGCCCCGTAGGCGGAGCAGGCCACGTCGAAGGAGCCGTCGGCGAAGGGCAGCGCACCGGCGTCCGCGCAGACCAGCGGAAACGATCCACCGATCCGCAGGGCGTGCTGGAGCTGGCGGTGCGAGAGGTCCAGCGCCACCGGCCGGGCCCCCTGGGCAGCCAGCCAGCGTGCGCACTGCGCCGCGCCCGCGCCTATCTCCAGGACGTCCTTGCCCTTTAGCTCCTCCGGCGGGCCGAGCAGCTCGGCCTCCACCTCGTCCAGGCCCTCCGGCCCCCACACGAAGCGGTCGTCGCCGAGGAACGTGCCGTGCTCGACCTGGTACTCGTCCGCGTTGCGGTCCCACCAGCCCCGGTTGGCCCGTGAGCTCTCCGCGACACCGGCGTCACGGCGAGTCGCCTCCGGCTCGAGGGTCTCGGTTCCCTCGGGCTCGTACGCTTCCGGCTCTTGGATGATCGGCTCCCTCGTCGTACTCTTCCGTCCAGCCCGCCGGGCGCGCGTCGCGGAAGGGTCCCGAAGGCCTGCGCGGCCTCCTGGGACGTTTCTTGTGCCGGGTATGCGGCGATCCGCCCCGGGTGTGCGCCTTCGCGCATTGACCATGTCCGGCTGCCCCCGTATGCTACAAGTTGCGCTGCGAGCCTGCGCACCTCAGACGTAGCAGGCTGCGCTCGCATCTGTTGTATGTCCCCTCGGTTGTCGAGGCGCCACCGGGCACCCGGTGTCCTTAAGGTGGCGCTTCCTTGGCTGTCCGGCTTCTGCAGAGCGAAACGGGCTCCCGGCGTAAGCAGTACCTACGACTTCAATGTCCGTACCGGAGCCCTTTCCCACATGACGAGCAGCACCGAGACCACCGCCACCACCCCGCAGGTAGCGGTCAACGACATCGGTAACGAGGAAGCCTTCCTCGCCGCGATCGACGAGACGATCAAGTACTTCAACGACGGCGACATCGTCGACGGCGTCATCGTGAAGGTCGACCGGGACGAGGTCCTGCTCGACATCGGTTACAAGACCGAAGGTGTCATCCCGAGCCGCGAGCTCTCGATCAAGCACGACGTCGACCCGAACGAGGTCGTGGCCGTCGGCGACGAGATCGAGGCCCTGGTCCTCCAGAAGGAGGACAAGGAAGGCCGCCTGATCCTCTCGAAGAAGCGCGCCCAGTACGAG
This sequence comes from Streptomyces sp. NPDC054783, assembly GCF_053611725.1. Classification (NCBI taxonomy): domain Bacteria; kingdom Bacillati; phylum Actinomycetota; class Actinomycetes; order Kitasatosporales; family Streptomycetaceae; genus Streptomyces; species Streptomyces sp. NPDC054783. The sequence continues at coordinate 199,913 of NZ_JBSHAY010000013.1, forward strand.
CGTGCCTGGGGCACCATCGAGAAGATCAAGGAAGAGGACGGCATCGTCACCGGTACCGTCATCGAGGTCGTCAAGGGTGGCCTCATCCTCGACATCGGCCTCCGTGGCTTCCTCCCGGCCTCCCTGGTCGAGATGCGCCGCGTCCGCGACCTTCAGCCGTACGTCGGCAAGGAGCTCGAGGCCAAGATCATCGAGCTGGACAAGAACCGCAACAACGTGGTCCTGTCCCGCCGCGCCTGGCTCGAGCAGACCCAGTCCGAGGTCCGCCAGACGTTCCTCACGACCCTCCAGAAGGGTCAGGTCCGCTCCGGCGTCGTCTCCTCGATCGTCAACTTCGGTGCCTTCGTGGACCTGGGTGGCGTCGACGGTCTGGTCCACGTCTCCGAGCTGTCCTGGAAGCACATCGACCACCCGTCCGAGGTCGTCGAGGTCGGCCAGGAGGTCACCGTCGAGGTTCTCGACGTCGACATGGACCGCGAGCGCGTCTCCCTGTCGCTGAAGGCGACCCAGGAAGACCCGTGGCAGCAGTTCGCCCGCACCCACCAGATCGGCCAGGTCGTGCCCGGCAAGGTCACGAAGCTGGTGCCGTTCGGTGCGTTCGTCCGCGTGGACGAGGGCATCGAGGGTCTGGTCCACATCTCCGAGCTGGCCGAGCGCCACGTGGAGATCCCGGAGCAGGTCGTCCAGGTCAACGACGAGATCTTCGTCAAGGTCATCGACATCGACCTCGAGCGTCGTCGCATCAGCCTCTCGCTGAAGCAGGCCAACGAGTCCTTCGGTGCCGACCCGTCCGCGGTCGAGTTCGACCCGACCCTGTACGGCATGGCCGCGTCCTACGACGACCAGGGCAACTACATCTACCCCGAGGGCTTCGACCCGGAGACCAACGACTGGCTGCCGGGCTACGAGAAGCAGCGCGAGGAGTGGGAGCGCCAGTACGCCGAGGCGCAGGCCCGCTTCGAGCAGCACCAGCAGCAGGTCATCAAGTCCCGCGAGGCCGACGCCGCTGCCGCGGCCGAGGGCGGCGAGGCTGCGGCTCCGGCCGCGACCGGCGGTTCGTACTCCTCCGAGGGCGCCGACACCTCCGGTGCGCTGGCCTCGGACGAGGCGCTGGCCGCGCTGCGCGAGAAGCTGGCCGGCGGCCAGAGCTGAACGCCAGCCGCTGGGCTTAGCCGATAGCTGGTCCTGAGGGGCCGCACCTTTCGAGGTGCGGCCCCTCAGGCGTTTTTGTGGGAAACCAGCTGACGGGGCGTCAAGGGCTCCGGACGGACACCCCTGATCAGTGGCCGGTTGCGGGAATGCCCGCGTTCCAGGGCACGTTGTCCATGAGGAACACGAGGAGGAGCGGTCACAGTGCTTGATCCGCAGGGTTTGTACGCATGGGAGCCGAAGGGCCTCGCCGTGGTCGACATGGCGCTCGCCCAGGAGTCGGCCGGCCTGGTCATGCTCTACCACTTCGACGGATACATCGACGCAGGCGAGACCGGGGACCAGATCGTCGACCGGCTGCTCGACTCGCTGCCCCACCAGCTCGTCGCCCGTTTCGACCACGACCGGCTCGTGGACTACCGGGCCCGCCGGCCCCTGCTGACCTTCAAGCGGGACCGCTGGACCGACTACGAGGTCCCGGCCATCGAGGTCCGCCTCGTCCAGGACACCACGGGCGCCCCCTTCCTGCTGCTCACCGGACCCGAGCCGGACGTGGAGTGGGAGCGGTTCGCGGCGGCCGTGCGGCAGATCGTGGAGCGGCTCGGCGTCCGCCTCTCCGTGAACTTCCACGGCATCCCCATGGGCGTCCCGCACACCCGCCCGGTCGGTCTCACCCCGCACGGCAACCGCAACGACCTCGTCCCGGGCCACCGCAGCCCCTTCGACGAGGCCCAGGTGCCCGGCAGCGCCGAGTCGCTGGTGGAGTACCGCCTGATGGAGGCCGGGCACGACGTCCTGGGCGTCGCTGCGCACGTCCCGCACTACATCGCCCGCTCGGCGTACCCGGACGCCGCCCTGACCGTCCTGGAGGCCATCACGGCCGCCACCGGGCTGGTCCTCCCGGGCATCGCGCACTCGCTGCGCACGGACGCGTACCGCACCCAGACGGAGATCGACCGGCAGATCCAGGAGGGAGACGAGGAACTCACCGCGCTCGTCCAGGGCCTGGAGCACCAGTACGACGCCGCAGCGGGCGCCGAGACCCGGGGCAACATGCTCGCCGAGCCCGTGGACATCCCGTCGGCCGACGAGATCGGGCGCGAGTTCGAGCGCTTCCTGGCGGAGCGGGAAGGCGACAACTGACCTCCGCCGGGCCCGCTGTCAGTGGCAGGGCCTAAGCTTCCGGACATGCTGAAGGTGGGCCTGACCGGTGGGATCGGCGCCGGCAAGAGCGAGGTGTCACGGCTGCTCGTGGGGCACGGGGCCGTGCTGATCGACGCGGACCGCATCGCGCGCGAGGTCGTGGCGCCGGGCACCCCCGGCCTCGCCGCCGTGGTCGAGGCCTTCGGCGGGGACGTCCTCACCGCGGACGGGAGCCTGGACCGGCCCAGACTCGGCTCGATCGTCTTCGCCGACCCGGAGAGGCTCGCCGTCCTCAACTCGATCGTGCACCCCCTGGTGGGCGCCCGCTCCCGCCGACTGGAGGAGGCCGCGGACGCCGACGCGGTGGTGATCCACGACGTACCCCTCCTCACCGAGAACGGCCTGGCGCCGCTGTACGACCTCGTGATCGTCGTGGACGCGAGCCCCGAGACCCAGCTCGACCGGCTGGTCCGGCTGCGCGGGATGACCGAGGAGGACGCACGCGCGCGTATGGCCGCGCAGGCGACCCGCGAGCAGCGCAGACGGATCGCGGACATCGTGATCGACAACGACGTGCCGCTGGAGGCACTGCACAAGCGTGTCGCCGAGGTCTGGGAGGAGCTCGTACGGCGGGCTCGTGAGGGTACCGAGAAGTAGCGCAGGAATAGCGGCCCTGTCCCGGTGCGTTGAAAGGGCGGAGTGAGGGAAGGACTTAGCCGTGCCCGAGACCAGCGGTTCCACCGGACGTACTCCGGAGACGCATGTCATCGACTTCCGTGCAGCCGAGCATCTGCTCAACTCACGGGACCCGCGGGGTGCGGTGAAGCTGCTCGACCCAGTCATCGCCGCACACCCGGAGAACACCGCGGCCCGGCTGCTCCGCGCGCGTGCGTTCTTCGCCGCGGCGCAACTGCGGCCCGCCGAGCTGGAGTTCACGATCGTGCTGGAGCGCGAGCCGGACAACGCGTTCGCGCACTTCGCACTGGCCCGCACCTACGAACGCCAGGGCCGCCCCGACCAGGCCAAGCGGCATTTCCGTCTCGCGGCCGCACTGGACCCGAACCCGCAGTACGTGCGGGCGGCACACTTCGACGACTGACCTTCGACGACTGACCTTCGACGACCGACCATCGACGACCGACCATCGAGGGCCGAGTGACCGAGCCGATCCTGCCGCGCCGGGCCGGTCACGGAAGGCGGTGCCTCGGTGGGCCCGGATACGGCGGTCCGTTGTCCGGCGGTGGGTACGGCGGCACGTCACGGCCCGGCTGGTAGTGCGGGCCCTGCCGGATGTGCCTGAGGATCATGGCCATGTCGGCGGTGACCACCAGCCACAGCACCCCGCAGGCCGCCGCCCAGCCGGGACGCCCGACGAGCGCGAACGCCACCGTGCCGAAGACTGCCCAGACCAGTCCCCACACGCACAGCCAGAACCGCGCCCGCAGAGCACTGCGCGCGGTCACCGGCTCACTGCCCGTACGCATCGGACCACCACTCCTGACTGCAACGTACTCTTCGGGGACGACGTTCATCAACGGCGCTCGTCGTTGCTCGTCGCGTCGCTCGTCGAAGGGGGATCCATTGCTGCCGGACACCGACGACCTGCCCGAACTGCTCCTCGACCTGGCCGTGCCGCACGAGGACATCAACGATCTGGTGGCCGGTCGGCGCCGGGTGACCGGTGACCCGGGAGCGCTCAGACTCCTGGAGGAGTGCGTCGAGGAACTGTTCCGCGATCCGGAGGAGACCGGTCGCACACCCGAGCTCCCCGAACTCCTCGACGCGGCGCCGAACGAGCTGAACGGCCTCTTCGCCGTGTACGTCTTCGTCGCCGCGGCCCCGCACACCCTTGCCCGGCACCGGGAACGCGGCATCCCGCCCGAGATATCCCGCCGCACCCTGGCCGACCTGGGCCGTCAGATGGCCGTGCACCGCAGACGGCACGGTACGACCGGTGTGCAGTCGCGGCGCTGGCTCGTCCGCCACTTCCGCGGTGAGCTGTACCAGCTGGGCCGACTGCAGTTCGAGCGGGCGCGGCTCGGGCAGTGCACGGCCCCCGTGCTCGCGGCGGCAGGGCTCGACGCGCCTCCCGGCACGGACTGCCTGAGTCTGCACATCCCCGAGTTCCACGGTCCGCTGAGCCCGTCCGCCTGCGACCGCTCCCTGGCCCGGGCCCGCGAGTTCTTCGCGGTGCACTTCCCCGAGGAGCGGCCGGTGGCCGCACTGTGCCACTCCTGGCTGCTCGACCGGCAGTTGAGGCGGTACCTGCCGGACGACTCCAACATCATCCGTTTTCAGGAACGGTTCCGCAGCGTCCGCGAGGAGACCGAGCCGTCCGACACCGAACCCGTCCAGTTCGTCTTCGGCGACCCCGACCTGCCGGTCGCGGAGCTGCCCGCCCGCACGTCCGTGGAGCGGGCCGTGGGGGACCATCTGCGGGCGGGCGGCCACTGGTACATCGGGCACGGCTGGTTTCCGTTCCCGGACGCATAGCGCGGACTAACTCGAACGAGTGAACCGTGGTGGGACGGGAACGACCGTGCGGGGGCGGGCCGTTGTTCGGGCATGACGGTCGAAATGCGTGAGGGATACGAGGGCACAGGACCCGGTTCGATCACCCCGGACGGCTGCGCGGTCGAGCTCTACGAACGGCTGCCGGTCGGCGACGAGCCCGACGTCATCGCCGCCGCGGTACCACCCGGGGCGCACATCCTGGAACTGGGCAGCGGAGTGGGCCGGATGACCCACCCCCTGCTCGAGCGTGGCTTCACGGTCACGGCGGTGGACGAGTCCGCCGACATGCTGAGCCGGGTCCGCGGGGCGCGCACGATATGCGGGTCCGTCGAACAACTCGACCTGGGCAGCGAGAAGTTCGACGTGGTGATGCTCGCGTCGTTCCTGGTGCACGCCGGTGACGAGGAGGTCCGCAGAGGCATGCTGCGCACCTGCGCCCGGCATGTGGCGAAAGGCGGCTGCGTGCTCATCCAGCGGGAGGGCGAGGACTACCACACGAACGTGCCCAGGGAGCGGGTCGACCCGAGCGGCTTCACCGTACGGATCGTCTCAGCGGAACCGGTCGGCAACGGAGCGAACTCGGTCCACGTCGAGTACGACTTCCCGGACGCGCACTGGACCCAGACGTTCCTGGCCCGGCCGCTCACCAAGGAGCAGTTCGAGTCGGCGCTGGAGGAAGCGGGGCTGGAGGTGGAGGCGTATCTGACACCGGACCGGACATGGGTGCGGGCGGTACTGAAGGGATAGCGTCCACTCGGTCGCACAGGGCGGCCGGAGAGCGATGAGTTTCCGGACCCCGTCGGGTCTACCTCGGTGAAAGCAATCGGCACCGCTTCCCCAGGAGACCCTCATGTCCGAGACCACCGCTCCCGCCGCACGCACCGCTCCCGCCGCTTCCGCGGGCTCCCTCAGCGGCCGGAGGCGCGCGGCCCGCGTCGCCCTGCGGACCATGCAGGTGCTGCTCGCGTTGTTCTACGGCATCGCTAGCGCGCTGCCCAAGCTCATCGCGCACCCCTCGGCCGTCGAGTCCTTCGACAGGATCGGCTGGGGCAGCGGGGCCATGTATACGATCGGCGCGCTCGAACTCGCCGGAGCCGTCGCGCTGTTGATCCCCGTGCTGCAGTCCGTGGCGGCGGTCGCGCTCAGCGCCCTGATGGTGGGCGCGTTCATCGTCCAGCTCACGGTCTTCGACGGGGAGAACGCGGCGACCCCGCTGATCCTGATGGTGCCGCTCGTCCTGATCGCCCGGGCGCGACGCGCGCACAACGGGGAACTGCTGCGGTTGGTGCGGCGGCGGTGACCCTGGTGCATGGCGCCGACGCCGCCGGCCGGGCGCGGGGGGCCCGGCCGACGGCACCGGCGTGTGCATGCCCGTACATGGGCGTGCATGCCTGTACATGGGTGTGCGCGGGATGGCAGCGCAGTAGCGCCTTGGTATCACCGTCCCCGGGGACGCCCACCGCTCCCCCTGGACCCGGATCCACCACGCCTGCCGGACCCGGATCCGCCAGACCCACCGGACTCGCCGGATCGACCGCGTCCACCGGATCCGCTACCGAGGCCCGACCCGGACCCGCCCCGGCCCCCGGACCCGCCCTGGCTCCCGGACCCGCCCCGGCCCCCGGACCTATCCCGGCCGCCGGATCCACCGGGGCCGCCGAGTCCAGGGGGCCCGCCGAGTCCGGCGAAGCCGCCGGGGCCTCCGGCGCCGCCGAAGGCGTCGACGCCGCCCGGGACGCCGCCCGAGACGCCGCCCGGGCCCGCGAGGCCGCGGAGGCGTTCCATTTCGCGGCGGTCGCGCTTGGTGGGACGGCCGGTGCCGCGGTCGCGAAGGCCGGCGGGGGCGACGGCCTCGCGGGGCGGGGGCGGAGGGGAGTTGTCGATGTAGCACTGGGCGGCCACGGGGGCACCGACCCGCTTGCGGATCAGGCGCTTGACGATCACGATCCGTTCCCGGCCCTCGTGCCGCAGGCGCACCTCGTCGCCGACGCGCACGGAGTAGGCGGGCTTCACCCGCTCGCCGTTCACATGGACGTGGCCGCCCCGGCAGGCGGTGGCGCCCAGGGAACGCGTCTTGATCAGTCGCACGGCCCAGATCCAGCTGTCGATGCGGACCGTCTCCCCCTTGCCCGGCCCCGCGGCCTCGGCGGCGGCCACCGCGGCGGCGACCTTCGGATCGACGGGCTGCCCGGCGGAGGCACCGGAGCTGCGGGTGTCCTGGGCGTCCTGAGCGTCCTGGGCGGGGACGGGCCCGTCCGGTCCGCCGGTCCCACGGTTCACGTTCTCGTCCGCATCCTCGGAAGCCATGCTCCCGACCTTAACTCTCCGGGCGGGGTGAGCCGGAGGCGATTTTCCCGGGGTGTGGTGGGGTGCTGGTGCGGACCACGGGCGGAGGCACCCGCCCCGCTCGGTGAGCGCCGCGTTCACGAGAGCCGGTCGAGGCATACGGTGGCCGTATGGACGACAGCAGCGCCCTCGCTCAGCTCGACCGGCGGGTCGCGGGCTGCCGGGCCTGTCCTCGGCTGGTCGAGTGGCGTGAGGAGGTGGCCCGCACGAAGCGGGCCGCGTTCGCCGACTGGACGTACTGGGGGCGGCCGGTGCCCGGCTTCGGCCCCGCCGACGCACGGCTGTTGATCATCGGGCTGGCCCCCGCCGCGCACGGCGGCAACCGCACCGGGCGGATGTTCACCGGTGATCGCTCCGGAGACGTGCTCTACCAGGCGTTGTACGACGAAGGGCTCGCCTCGCGGCCCACGTCTGTCAGCGCCGACGACGGGCTGGAGCTGTACGGCGTCCGTGTCACCGCGCCCGTGCACTGCGCCCCGCCCGCCAACAAGCCGACCCCCGATGAGCGGGACACCTGCCGCCCCTGGCTGGTCCAGGAGCTGAGGCTGCTGCGCCCGACGCTGAGGGCCGCGGTCGTGCTCGGCGCCTTCGGCTGGCAGGCCGCGCTGCCCGCGTTCAGCGAGGCGGGCTGGACCGTGCCCCGGCCCCGTCCGGCCTTCGCCCACGGCACCCGGGTCGCGCTCGACGGCCTGGACCTCTTCGGCTGCTTCCACGTCAGCCAGCGCAACACCTTCACCGGCCGGCTCACCACGGAGATGCTCCGCGAGGTACTGCGCAGGGCGGCGAACGCGGCCGGACTGCGGTAACCGGCCTTCCAGCACCAGACCTCGACCGACAGCCGACCGCCAGAGGGACCGCAACGGTCCGTCGGCAGCGGTCCGGCGCCCGTCGTCACCCGCACCGTCGCATCAGGATCCGATGGCCGCCGCCCGTCAGAATCCTGCGGCGGTCCCTCAGCAGGCCGAACCGCAGGGAAGGCATACGGGAGTTGATGGAGGTCCCGGTCGTGGACATCACCGAGGCCGCCGCCCACCTCGCCTGCCTCCTCGGCCGCCGCTACGGCGTGGTCACCATCCTCGGCCGTTCCTGCGGCCAGATCGAGGACAGCCTGGAGACGGCCGGTGTGGCGCAACACCGGCGCCGCCGTCGTCGGCACCGGCCTCGGCGTCCTCGTCGGCGATCCCGGCCGCACCGAGGCCGCGTTCCTGACGGCGGTGGGGGAGAAGCTGGGGGTGCCCATGGTCGACGGCGTCGCGGCGGCGGTCAAGCTCGCCGAGTCCCTGGTCGCCCTGGACCTGACCACCGGCCGATCGGGCAGTTACGACACTCCGCTGCCCAAGGAGAGGAGATGGGGACGGTCGTCACGGTGAGCCGCAAGGTGTAGCTCCCGCTCGCCACGGCAGGAAGGTGTGGCTCCCGCTCGCCACGGCAGGTGGGACGGGCCGGGCTCACGGTCGCCAGACGTACCGCACGTCCGGCTCCCGCTCCTCGTTCCCGCTGCCGTCGGTGAACTCGGCCGCGGCGAAACCATGGCGTTCGTAGAAGCGGTGGGCGGGCTTGTTGACCTGGAAGGTCCACAGGGTCAGCCCGCCCGGGCTGCGCTCCTTGGCCAACGCCACGAACCGGTCACCGATACCGCGCCCCCGCCACTCCGGGGCCAGATACAGCTGCGACAGCAACTCCCCGTTCAGCACCATCAGTCCGACGACCCCGCCGTCGGCGGCCTCCGCCACCCAGGTCTCCCGCAACGGCACCACGACATCCCGGATGTACTCGCGCACCTCGTCGTCGGTGTGCGGCCGCACGACGGTGGGCAGGGCGGCATCGAAGGACCGCAGATACACATCCGCCGCGGCACGGGCGTCCGCCGCCACAGCCCGGCGCAGCACGACCTCGTCCGACATCACCGGTTCCACTCCTGTTCCGGCACCTCGGCCGTGGCCCGCGCCCCCGGAACGACGGCCGTGCCCCGCTCCTCCGGCACCACGGCCGTGGCCGTGATCTCCACCAGCTGCCCGGTGTAGCCGAGGCAGGCGACCCCGAGCAGCGTGGACGAGTGCGGACCCGTGCTCAGCCCGGAGGCCTCCACGACCTCCCACACCGCGGACAGCACCGAGGGCTCGCTGCTCACCACGTACACGTCCGTCGCGACCACATGCGCCAAGTCGCTGCCGACAGCGGCCAGTTGCTCCCGGAGATTGGCGATCACCTGCTGGGCCTGCTGCACCGGATCACCCGGGCCGACGATCTCGCCCTCGGCGTCGAGAGGCACGGCCCCGGCGAGGAAGGCCAGCTTCGTCCCGGCCTCGACGACTGAGACGTGGGAATAGGCGGGCGGCGGGAAGAGGGCCGGTACGGTCACGCGCTGGATCACGAGAGCTGCTCCTACGGCGGCTGGGGACAACCTCACGATGATCGGTTCCCCTCGGCCCTGAGCGCATCCGAATTCTCGGCGCGAGCGGACACCGAGGGCAGTTGCGTCGGCGTAAGGGCTCTCCACCCGCCAACCGTCCTCGCTTGCCACCCGCTCCAACATCCCGATCTCGTGGGCCGATCCCTCCGGCGCTCCGGTGTCGCAGGACCGGTCGGCGCTCGCCCACTCCTCCTCCCCGCCGGTGAGCCGCCGGCAGCCGGCGGTCTCCCGGAGGAGCCGCCGCCCCCATTCCGGCCTGCGGGGGCCCCGATCCGCGCCCCAAGCCCGGTGAGGGAGGCACCCGGCAGGACGATCGGGCCCCCGACCCCCGCTGCCTGCTGGAGGGTGCGGGCCAGGGACGTCGGTGTGCGCCGCACCTGCGGACGTGCGGGCCGACCTCGTGGCGCTCCGCGGTCCGTTGCCGCGGAGCGCGGAGGGCGTCGCGGAAATCCCGGGAGCGGACTTCGGGACGGCTGAGGCAGGCTGAGGGCATGCCCCGGTCCTCCGAAGCCGAATTCCTCGCCCGCACCACCGAGCGCCTCGCCGTCCTGCCCACGGTGGAGGCGGTGACCCTCGGCGGCTCCCGCGCCCAGGGCACCCATCGCCCCGACAGTGACTGGGACATGGCGATCTACTACCGCGGCCCCTTCGACCCCGACGACCTGCGCGCCGTCGGCTGGGAGGGCGAGGTGTCCGAGGTCGGGGGGTGGGGCGGCGGGGTCTTCAACGGCGGGGCCTGGCTGACCGTCGAGGGACGCCGGGTCGACGTCCACTACCGGGACCTGGACGTGGTCGAGCACGAGCTGGCGGAGGCGGCGGCCGGACGGTTCCGGGTGGAGCCGCTGCTCTTCCATCTCGCCGGCATCCCCACCTACCTGATCGTGGCCGAACTGGCCGTCGACCAGGTGCTCCGAGGCACCCTGCCCCGCCCGGCGGGCTACCCGGCCAAGCTGCGCGTCACCGCCGCCGACCGCTGGCACGGCACCGCCCGCGCCACCCTCGCCTACGCGAAGGCCAACCACGCCGCCCACGGCCGCCTCACGGAGACCGCCGGCGCCATCGCGACGGCCGCCACCCAGGCCGCACACGCAGTGCTCGCGGCACACGGCGAGTGGGTGACGAACGAGAAGCGGCTGCTGGAGCGGGCCGGGCTGCGGCGGATCGACTCGGTGGTGGGCGAGTTGCGGGCCGCACCGGAGGCCCTGGTCGCCGCCGTGACCGAGGCCGAGGAGATCGTCGGCGGTGCATTGCCTTCATGCGGATTGCGTTCAAGTGGATTGCGTTCATAAAGAAACCGGCCGCCCGGGCGTCGTTCACGTGCCTGAAACGTGATCGCCCGGTCAGCACCGGGAACGCCCTTTACCGTGTAGCACAGCCCACCCGGCCACCGCCGTCCGAAGGCAACGCACTTTCCGCCCGCGTACGACAGGAGCCCCGTGTCCCGGCCCGCCGCACCCCTCTGGCTGACCCATGCCCTGCGCGCCCAGCGCGGCCCCGTTCCCTGGAGCGCGGTGACCCGGGGCGCGCTCGCCGCCGGTCCGCTGCTGCTCGCCGGAGTCGGCACGGGACACACCGCCCACGGCGTCCTCGCCGCCATCGCCGCGATGCTCGCCGGCATCAACGACCGGCCCGGCAGCCGGCGCGCCTTCGTCAGGCGGCTCGGGGTGCCCGCGCTGGCCGGGGCGCTCGGGCTGCTCGCGGGTACGTACGCGGGGCAGGGGCTGGCCGCCGTACCCCTGACCCTGGCGCTCACCCTGCTCGGGCTGGTCGCCGGTGGCATCAGCGCGGTCGGGCCCGTCGCCTCCGCCGCCGGAACGCAACTGCTCGTCGGAGCCGCGATCGGCGCCGGGATGCCGGCGGCCGAGAGCGGCTGGCAGCGGGCGCTCGCCTTCCTCGCCGGGGCCGGCTGGCTGCTTGTACTGCGGCTCGCCCTGCCCACGCCCGGCTCGCTCGCCGGGGACTTCCGGTTCGACGGGGAGCGGGCGGCGGTCGCCGAGGTGTACGACGCCGTCGCCGCGCTGCTCGACGCCGTGGGCGGTGAACGGGCCACCGCCCGGCGGGCCGCTCTCACCGCCGCACTCGACCATGCCCAGGACGCCCTCGCCGGACCGCGGTTGCGCCGGTACGCCAGTTCCGCCGCCGAGCGTCGGCTGCACGCGCAGTTCGCGGCCGCGCTGCCCCTCGCCGAGGCCGCCACCGCCCTGTTCTGGACCGGGGAGCCGGTTCCGGCGCGCGCCGCGCAAGGGCCCCGGCGGCTCGCCGCCGCCGTCCGTGACAACACAGGCACCGGCCCGCTGCCCGCCCCCCACCGTTGCGCCCCTGCCCTGCGCGCCCTCGACGACGCCCTGCTGCGCGCCGCCGAGGCCTTCGACCGGGCCGAGGACGCACAGCAGCGGCCGCCCGCCCGGCGCCGGGATGTGCGACACGCCGTCCGTGCCGCGCTCGGCACCGGCGGACGCGAGTACGGGCTGCGGGTCGCCCTCTGCTTCGGGGCCAGCGCCGCCATCGCCCAGGCGCTGCACCACACCCGCTGGTACGGCAACCACCAGCACTGGTACTGGCTGCCCGCCACCGCCGTCTTCCTCGTCAAGCCCGACCTCGGGCCGCTCGCCTCCCGCGTGCTGTGCCGGGCCGCCGGAACCGTACTGGGCGCCCTGGTGTTCGCCGGGCTCGCCGAGCTGTTGCCCCGGCCCGCCGGGCTGATCGCGCTGGTTGCTCTCTGCGGGGCGCTCGTGCCGGTCGCCACCCGGCACTTCGCCGCGCTGACCGCCGTCGTCACCGTCCTCGTCCTCGCCCTGGTCATGGCCGGCGGCGAGCCGCAGGCCTCCGTCAGCCGGATCGGCGAGACCCTGCTGGCCTGCGCGCTCGTGCTGGTCATCGGCCATCTGCCGATGCCGGGGGAGCGCGGCGGCGGCGTGCGCGCCCGCCTCGCGGCGGCCGGAAGCGCCGCGCACGCCTATCTGGTGCACGTCCTCGGCGAGTCCGGCGACCGCGCCGAACGGTGGGCGCTGCGCCGGGAGGCCTACCGCACCCTCGCCGAGGCCCGTACCGCCATCGCGTTCGCCGCCGCCGAACTGCCCGCCCTCGCCCGGCACACCGCCGGCACGGACGCCGTCGCGGACGTCCTGGAGCGACTTGTCGACACGACCACGGCCTGCGCCGTCCACCTCGACGAGACGGGCCGGCTCACGCCCCGGCACACCAGGCAACTCCAGGAGGCACTGGGAGAGTTGAAGCTTCAAGGGGTCGTCGAGGTGCCACTGCCCGCCGCCGCGTAGCCGCGCGTGGGCCCCTGCGGACCTGAGCCGGCCGACACCGTGCGGCGTCGGTGCCGAAAAAAATCTTCGCGCGCGGCGATGAGTTCCGCTCCCGGCGACGGTCACCACCCCGGACCGACCGTCGGACAGGAGGGCCCATGTCGCTTCCGGAGATCGTCTCGCGTGAGCGGTGGCGCGCCGCGCGCGAGGAATTGCTGCGCAAGGAGGAGGCGGTCGGACGGGCCCGCGAGGTGCTCGGGCAGGAGCGGCGCCGGCTGCCCATGGTCGAGGTCGACGCGGAGTACGTCTTCGAGGGCGGCGACGGCAAGGCCACCCTCCTGGACCTCTTCGAGGGCCGGGCCCAGCTCGTCGTCCACCACTTCATGTTCGCCCCGGAGTGGGAGGCCGGCTGCCCGTGCTGCTCGGCCTTCCTGGACCAGGTCGGTCACCTCGCCCACCTGCGCTCCCGGAACACCGCCTTCGCGGCCGTCTCCCGTGCGCCGTTCACCCGGATCCTGCCGTTCAAGGCGCGCATGGGCTGGGTCGTGCCCTGGTACTCCTCGTCCCACGGCGACTTCAACCTCGACTTCGAGGCCACCGTGGAATCGGGCCAATGCCAAGGCGAAGACCAGGGCCAGGGCGAAGACCAGGGCCAGGGTCAAGGCCAGGGCGAAGACCAGGGCCAAGGCCAGGGGCAAGGTCAGGGTCAAGGTCAGGGCCTGGTCGAGAGACCGGGCATCAGCTGCTTCCTGCGCGACCACGACCGGGTCTTCCACACCTATTCGGTGTTCGACGACGGGCTGGACGGACTCGGCACCCTCGCCGGTCTGCTCGACCTCACCGCGCTCGGCCGCAGCCCCGCCGGCAGCGACCGGCTGCGCCTTCACGACGAGTACGACCACTGACACGGTGGGTGCGATTCATGTCGGAAAGTGAACGGTTCCTCACTCTCCGCGCCGGACGAGTGTAGGTAATGTCTCAGTCCCGTCACCGAGCGAGGCTTTTCCCTTCTCCAGGTCGTTAACTCCTACGAGTACGACGCTTTCTGGAGGTGCGAGATGGTGAACGGGCGAACGGTGCTCGAACGCTTTCCCGCCGGTGGTCCGCGGGGATCCTGGCCCGCGGAGGAGTTCGCGCACGCGCGGCGTCTGGAAGGCCTGCCTGCCGAGGTCGTCATGGACCTCGCGACGGACACGTTCCTGGTGATCGTGCGGGGCGCCGAGTCGGCCGAGTGAGCGCGCGACGGCCGTCCGCTGTGCTCAGGCCCACGCCGTCGCCCGTGCTCGGGAGCGCCGTGCTCAGGCCCACTTCGGCGCCAGCGTCTACGCCCGTGACCCGTTGCCGGTGTCTGCGCCCGTGAACCGTTCCGCCTGCAGCGCGTACGGCTCGGCATGGACACCGCCCCTGGCCGGCATTTCCTGAGGCGTCCCGGACTTCACGCACGCCGTCCGGCACGGCCGTCGGCCCGTCCACGCTCAGCAGCCGAGAACCGAGCCCGCCCAACCCCGCCACGCCCCACGGCCGCGTCCAGGGCCGAAACCAGCGCCGCGTCTACGCGACGGCCCTGGACCAGTCCGGGGCCGTCCCGGTCACCCGGCACAGGGCCAGGTACAGAGGGATCGGCGGGGTGTACGGGACCGTGCCCGACGGGCGATGGATGAGCCGGGCGGTGCCGGTCACCAGGGCGCCGGGGGCGTACTGGGCCGGGGACGGCCAGGGGAGGGCGTAGTCGGAGTCCGACGGGACGATCCACCACCAGCGGGCGCCGTCCGTGTACACACAGCCCAGCCGGGGCAGCCGGGGTACGACGAGCGGGCCGAGGCGGTCGGGCACGGCCACGGCGTCGCAGCCGAGCGGTGCGGTCATGCCGTCCGGCACCGCGAGCCGGCGGGGCACGCCCGGGACGGACCTGCGCCGCTGCAGCCGCACCAGGGTGTCCAGACCGAGGGTCGGTTCGGGCGCCCGGCCGACGGTACCGGCGGCACTGGCGGAACGGGCGGCACCGAAGACACCGGCGGCGCCGGGCGGGAAGGGGCTCGTGACGTTGTGCCTGTCGCCGCCGAGGAGGCGGCCGGTGACACCCTCCGGGTCGGAGTCGTAACTGCCGGAGTCGTTATTGCCGGAGTCGTACCTGCGGGAGTCGTACTCGCCGGAGCCGGAGCCGGAGCCGGAGCCGGGCCCGTAGTCGCCGGAGTCGTACTCTGCGGTCACGGCCGTTCCCCCGCGCGGTGCTGCTCGGGGAACCGGTGCAGAGGCTGGTGCGGGGGCCGGTCCGGGGCGCGGTGCCGGTGGGGGTCCGGTGTCCCGGGGCGGTGCTGGTGCTCGTGTGTGTGAGTGTGGGGACGCCCGGCGGCCCGTTGCCGGCCCTCCGGCGTCTCGTCCTCGCCCGAGTCGTCCGGGCGGCCCGGCTTGGGGCGGGCGCCCCAGCCCAGGTCGGCTCGTGGAGCGGCGGTGTCGCGGTCCGCTTCGGTCCGGCGGGCCAGCTCGGCCCAGACCAGCAGCCCCGCCCCGTGTTCCTGGGCGCCCCAGGCCCGGCACAGCGCGTCGACGAGGAGCAATCCCCTCCCGTGCTCCTCATCGGGTCGCTGTGGAGACGGGTGGGGTTCGCCGGGGGCGCAGCCCTCGTCGCGTACGGCTATGCGCACGGTGTCGTCGTGGTCGTGCAGCTCGCACACCACACGACTGCTCGCGGTGTGCACGATCGCGTTCGTGACCAGCTCGGATATGACCAGGGCCGCGCTGTCGCAGGTGTCCGCGCACACCGACCAGCCGGTCAGCCGGGCGTGTGCGAGGTGTCTCGCCCGGGCGACGGAACCCGGATGTGCGGCCAGCTCGAAGCGGAACCGGCGCCCGGCAGCGCCCCCGTCAGGGGCTGCTCCCGTGGCTGCGCCGAGACCGGGACGGTCTGCGGCGGCGTCTGTTCCTAAGGGCGCGGACGGAATCACGCTTGCCACTATCTCCCCGCCGTGAACACTTGGCAAGTATCACTCTGAAAAATGCAGAGTGCCGTGTGACTCGGTCAGACGCCGTGGCACACTGCTCGCAACAGCACGTCGAGCGGCGCCAATTGGGGGCATCGGAGACCCGGCCCGGTCTTCGGATGCATCTTCGAATGGCGCCGCAGGGCTGTCGGGAAACATCTGTCAGGAAACGTTCGGTGGAGGCGTGCGGTGGAGGTGAGAGCGTGAGCGAACCGCGGTCCGCGCCGACGGTGGGCCAGGTGGTCCTCGGCCGACGCCTGTTGGACCTGCGGGAACGCGCCGGACTGAAGCGCGAGGATGCCGCCCGCGTCCTGCGCGTCGCGCCCGCCACCGTCCGCCGCATGGAGATGGCCGAGGTCGCCCTCAAGATCCCGTACCTGCAACTGCTGCTGAAGGCCTACGGCGTACCCGACGACGAGGCCGAACTCTTCGTCCAGCTGGCCGAAGATGCCAACAAGCCCGGCTGGTGGCAGCGCTTCCACGACATCCTGCCCGGCTGGTTCTCGATGTACGTCAGCCTCGAGGGCGCGGCCGGTCTCATCCGCTCCTACGAGCCGCACTTCGTCCCCGGCCTGCTCCAGACGGAGGACTACGCGCGTGGTGTCCTCAAGTCCGGTGCCATCGGCCAGACCAGTCCGGACGACATCGAGCGGCACGTCGCCCTGCGCATGCAACGCCAGCAACTGCTCACCCGTCCCGACGCCCCCCGCTTCTGGGCGGTGATGGACGAGACCGCCCTGCGCCGCCCGGTCGGCGGGCCGGAAGTGATGCGCGCGCAGATCGACAAGTTGCTCGAGGCCACGAAGCTGCCTCATGTGACGCTCCAGGTCGCCCCGTTCGCGAGCGGGCCGCACCCGGGGACGTACGGGCCCTTCGTGCTGTTCCGATTCGCCATGCCGGAGCTGCCGGACATGGTCTACAGCGAGTACCTGACCGGCGCCGTCTATCTGGACGCGCGTGCGGAGGTGGCGACGCACCTCGAGGTCATGGACCGCATGGCGGCGCAGGCCGCTACGGCACAACGCACGAAGGAGATCCTCCGGGATCTCCGCAAGGAGCTGTGAATGGATCGCATCACGCCGCGCGGACGCGTCTACAACGGCATGCCCGCACGGGAGTTGGGCAGCGAGGGCTGGCACAAGCCCTGGAGCGGCGGCAACGGCGGGAACTGCCTGGAGGCGATGAAGCTGGCCGACGGCCGGATCGCCGTACGCCAGTCCACCGACCCGGACGGGCCGGCGCTGATCTACACCACCGCCGAGATGACCGCGTTCATAGAGGGTGCCAAGGCGGGGGAGGCCGACTTCCTGCTGTCCTGACCCGACCTGTGTTGCTTCTCGCTCAACTTCCTTATCGTGGTACAGACTTGATCATTGACAGCGCCGGACGCCCATGACGCTTATGGAGTGCCGCATGACAGGGCAGGACCCGACGGCCGTGGCGATCGACACCAGCAAGCCGCATCCCGCGCGGATGTACGACTGGTATCTCGGCGGCAAGGACAACTACCCCGTCGACGAGGCGATGGGCCGGCAGATGCTGGCCCTCGACCCCCGGGTGCCGGTGATGGCCCGGGTCAACCGCGCGTTCATGCACCGCGCCACCCGCTGGCTGGCCCAGCAGGGCCTACGGCAGTTCCTGGACCTCGGCACCGGCATACCCACCCAGCCGAACCTGCACCAGATCGCCCAGCAGGTCGCGCCCGACGCCCGGATCGTCTACTGCGACAACGACCCGATCGTGCTGGCCCACGCCGCGGCGCTGCTGCGCAGCACACCGGAGGGCGCGACCGAGTACCTGCAGGCCGACGTGCGCGATCCGGACGCGATCATCGCGGGTGCCAAGGAGATCCTGGACCTCGACCGTCCGGTCGCGCTCTCCCTGATCGCCCTGCTGCACTTCATCTCCGACGAGGACGGCGCGCACGACCTGGTCAGCCGGCTGCTCGGCGAACTGCCCTCCGGCAGCTACCTGATGATGACCCACGCCACGGCCGACTTCACCCCCGAGGAGTCGGCGGCCGCCACCGAGAAGCTGAAGGCGGCCGGCGTCACGCTCGCCCTGCGCTCCCGCGACGAGTTCACCCAGTTCTTCACCGGCCTCGACCTGGTCGAGCCCGGCGTCGAGATCGTGCACAGGTGGCACCCGGAACTGGGCGAGCCGGTCCCGGGCCAGGACGACGGGGTGATTCCGGGGTACGGGGCGGTGGCCCGGAAACGGTAGGCCCGCGCCGCGCACCTGCTGGGCAGCGGGCTCGCCCCGGGTCCAGCGGCGGGATCGCCCGGTGATCGGAGGGTGGGCCTGCCCGGGCCTCCTCGGCGCTTATTCGGCTGCGCGGCCGCACGCACAGCGCTTACGCTGCTCGCGGTTCAGGTGCGCAGGCAGCGGATCCTTCCGTCGCAAGTCGTCGCTACCCCCCGATCCGCCGGACCCGCTCCGGCCGACCGGATCCCGGCAGTCGGCCGCAGCCGGCCACCGGGCGCGAAGGTTTACGTCACCGCCGCCGACCCCGATCTCTGAACCACCGCACCGCAGGCCGAAGGCAAACCGCTGCGCAGGCCGGCGCCGGCCCGATTCCGCACACCGGAGGCAACCTGCTGTGCGGCGGGACGCGACCGGGTTCCGCGGGCCGGAAAAGACCCGCTGCGCAGGCCGGAGGGAACTTGCTCCGTAGGCCGGCGGCGTCCGGGTTTCGTGGGGCGGGGGGAAGTTGGTCCGTAGGCCGGCGGCGTCCGGGTTTCGTGGGGCGGAGGGAACTTGCTCCGTAGGCCGGCGGCGGCCGGGTCACGTGGGCCGGCGGCAACCAGCTCCGTAGGCCGGCGGCAACCCGCTGCGCACGCCGGCGGCAACCCGCTGCGCACGGCGGCGGGAATCCGCTGCGCGCGCCGGCGGCAACCCGCTCCTCACCCGGGAGGCAGCACCCCGCACAGCGCCTCCAACGCCGCCCCGTAGGCGTGTTCGGCGGGGGCCGCGTAGCCCACGACCAGTCCGTCACCCGCCGTCGCCGCCGCCTTCGGATGCCGGAACGCGGCGAGTCCGTCCAGGGCGATCCCCTGCCAGGCGGCGGCCTTCACCGTGGACCGCTCCGTGCCCGGCGGCAGCCGCAGCACCGCGTGCAGCCCGGCCGCGATACCCGTCACCTCGACATGCGGCGCGTGTTCGGCGAGCGCGGCGACGAGCCGGTCACGCCGGTGCCGGTAGCGCTGCCGCATGCGCCGCACATGACGGTCGTACGCCCCGGAGACGATGAACTCCGCCAGGCCCAGCTGGTCCAGGGCACTCGCCCAGCTCTCCCGCTCGCCCTTCGCCGCCAGCACCGGCCCGACGTAGCGTTCCGGCAGCACCATCCAGCCCAGCCGCAGTGCCGGTGACAGGCTCTTGCTGACCGACCCGAGGTGGATCACCCGCTCCGGATCGAGGCCCTGGAGCGCACCGACCGGCTTGCGGTCGTACCGGAACTCGCCGTCGTAGTCGTCCTCCAGTACGACCGTCCCACGCGCGCGTGCCCAGTCGATCACGGCCGCCCGGCGCTCCGGGTGCAGCGGCCCGCCCGTCGGGAACTGGTGCGCCGGCGTGAGCAGCACGGCCCGCTCCCGTCCGAGTACGTTCACCAGCGCGCCGTGCTCGTCCAGCGGCAGCGGCACCGTCCGCACCCCGGCCGTGGCGAGCAGCTCCCGGTGGAAGCCCAGCCCGTACGCCTCCACGCCCAGCGGACCGCGCAGCACCCCGCCCGCACCCTGGCCGAACAGCAGCCGCAGCGCGTGCGCGAAGCCCGAGCAGATCACGATCCGGCCCGGCTCGGTCCGCACGCCACGCGCGCGTGCCAGATATTCGGCCAACGCCTCACGCAGTTCCCGGCGCCCGGCCGGATCCCCCGGCCCGAACGCCTCGTTCGGCGCCACCTGTAGGGCCCGCCGGTAGCAGGCCGACCAGGCCGCCCGCGGGAACGCCGACGCCTCCGGGGTGCCCTGCCGCAGATCGTGTCGCGGGCCACGCGTGCGTGGAGGTGCTGTTGCGGGCGTGCACACGGCGTGCCGCAACGGCTCCGCCCGGTCGGCGACCCGGGTGCCCGAACCCTGGCGGGCGGTCAGCCAGCCCTCCGCCACCAGTTCCGCGTAGGCGTCGGCCACCGTGTTGCGGGCCACGCCCAGATCGGCGGCGAGCGAACGGTACGGCGGCAATCGGGTGCCCGCTGCCAGCCGGCCGCTGCGCACGGCCTCCCGCAGCGCCCGGGTCAGCGCCGCCCGCCGCCCGCCCGGACCCGACAGCTCCAGATGCAGGTCGGCGCCGATTCCCTCCGCGGAATTGACCCACGATTTCGTCATGAAAATGCACCCTACAGCCGGTCTATCGGGCTCGTAGGTTGAAGCCATGACGACGAACACGAGCACCACCGCGGCCGACATCACCACCGCGATCGCCGAGGCCGAGGGCGCCCGCGCCCGACTGGACTTCGCCAAGTCCGCCCCGAAGGTCTTCCGCGCTCTCATCGGATTCGACGCCGCCGCCCGCGCCGGCCTCGACCCGGCACTGGTGGAGCTGATCCAGGTCCGCGCCTCCCTTCTCAACCACTGCGCCTACTGCCTGCACATGCACACCAACGACGCGCGCAAGGCCGGCGAGAGCGAGGACCGGCTGCACATGGTGGCCGTCTGGCGTGAGGCCCGGCACTTCTTCACCCCCCGGGAACAGGCCGCCCTCGCGCTCACGGAGGCCCTGACCCTCGTCGCCGACGCCGGTATCCCCGACACTGTCTACGCCGAGGCCGCGGCCCACTTCGACGAGGAGGAACTGGCCCACGTCATCGCCATGATCTGCACGATCAACACGTGGAACCGGGTGGCCCTGTCGACGGGGAGGGTGGCCGGGACGGACGAGCGGAAGGGATGACCCGAGCACGTCCGGCGTCGGCCCCGATCACCTGATCCCGTCAGTGACCTTCATCCCACCACGATCGCGATCAACCGCAATCCGGGTCAACCGCAATCCGGGTCAACCGCAATGCCGATCAACCGCAATGCCGATCAACCGCAATGCTGATCAACGGCAATGCCGATCAACCACGATGGCGTGATTCGGCGGTGCCGAACCGGCAGCACCCCCGTAGGCCAGGACAACCCACGGCCACAGGAAACCGTCGGCCGTACCTACACCATCTCCGGCTACACCATCTCCGGCTACACCATCTCCGGCTACACCCTCATCGGCCGATCCCTCGGAGAGACCGGTGCAGGTAGCCTTGAACTCCCGGTCAGATACAGGTCGACGGCCGCCGCCACCGCCCGCCCCTCCGCGATCGCCCAGACGATGAGCGACTGCCCGCGCGCCGCGTCCCCGGCGGCGAAGACCCCGGGAACGTTGGTCGCGAAGCCGTCGTCCCGGGCGATCGTGCCGCGCGGATCGAGCCTCAGCCCCAGTTGTCCGATCAGCCCGTCCTCCTGGTCCGGCCCGGAGAACCCGAGGGCGAGCAGCACGAGATCGGCGGGAAGCGCCCGCTCGGTGCCCGGCACCGGGCGACGCGCCTCGTCGACCTCCACCAGGTGCAGAGAACTCACCCGGCCGCCGTCGTCCCCGGTGAAGCGGAGCGTGGACGCCGCGAACAGCCGCGCGTCCGCGTCCGCCGCCGGTGCCGTACGCAGGTCCCGGGCCTCCTCGTGCGCGGCCGAAAGCCGGTAGGTCTTCGGGTACGTCGGCCACGGCTCGGCGTATTCGTCGCGCTCGGCGCCCGGTTGCGCGTAGATGTCCAGCTGGGTCACGGACGCGGCCCCCTCGCGCACCGCGGTCCCCAGACAGTCCGCCCCGGTGTCCCCGCCGCCCACGATCACCACATGCCTGCCGGCCGCGGACAGCGGTGAAACCTCCAGATCCCCCTCGCAGACTCGATTCGACAGCGGCAGATACTCCATCGCCTGGTGTATCCCGTTCAACTCCCGGCCCGGCACCGGAAGTTCCCGCCACGCCGTGGCTCCCGTGGCGATGACGACGGCGTCGTACCGTCCGCGCAACTCCACCGCCCCGACATCCCGCCCGACGGCCGTCGACGTACGGAACTTCGTCCCCTCGGCCCGCATCTGCTCGATCCGCCGCTCCAGATGCCGCTTCTCCATTTTGAACTCGGGGATCCCGTACCGCATCAGCCCGCCGATCCGGTCGTCCTTCTCGTACACAGCGACCGTGTGCCCGGCTCGCGTCAGCTGCTGAGCCGCGGCGAGCCCGGTGGGTCCGGAGCCGATGACGGCGACCGTCTTCCCGGAAAGCCGATCGGGCGGCCGCGCCTGGGTGAAACCTTCCTCCCAGGCCCGGTCGGCGATCGCGCACTCGACGTTCTTGATGGTGACGGCCGGCTGGTTGATCGCCAGCACGCACCCCGCCTCGCACGGCGCCGGGCACAACCGACCGGTGAACTCGGGGAAGTTGTTCGTCGCGTGCAGCCGGTCGCTCGCCGCCCGCCAGTCCTCCCGCGAGACCAGGTCGTTCCACTCGGGGATCAGATTGCCCAGCGGACAGGCGTCGTGGCAGAACGGGATGCCGCAGTCCATGCACCGGTCGGCCTGCTTGCTGATGATGGGCAGCAGCGCTCCCGGAACGTACACCTCGTTCCAGTCCTGCACCCGCTCCCCGACCGGCCGCCGCGCCCACTCCTGGCGCGGCGTGGTCATGAATCCCTTGGGATCGGCCATGGTCGTCTTCCTCGCGTACGGATACCGCGCGGGTATCGGGTGTACGACGGGCCGTACGCCATCGGGCGGCAACCCTCGGCACTCTTCCGGCACTCTTCCTGCGCTCTTTCGGCCACGATACGTCCGCGCCGACCACCGCGCAGAGTGGCGGACAGCGCTTTCTCGCGCTGCATCCCCAGCCGGGCACGAGCAACTTTCCGGCTCGCTGCCAAGGAGACCTCGGGGGCGGAAAGGGGATGGTCAGGGGGTGATCAGGGGGTGGTCTGGGAGTGGTCAGGGCTTGAGCGGGGGAGCAGTCACGGGCCGATCAGGGCGTGATCGGGGGCGATCACGGGGCGTCAGTCGGGCGTCAGGAGGGCGTCGGCAGGGTGGCGATCAGGGAGTGGTCGGGGGCTGGTCAGGGGAGTGGTCGGGGAGCGACCGGGTGTTGATCAGGGAGTGGTCGGGGGTCGATCAGGGATCAGTCAGGGGGCCGTCGGAGGTGGGTCGGGGGACACTCGGGCATGAGCGGACCAGGGGGACCGTCGGTTGTCAGGATCGGGTCAGAAGATGGGGCCCGGGCCCTCACGGAGATCAGGCGAGCGCGAGTACGTAGACAAGGGCGGCCGCTGCGGAGGCGACGGTGCGGACGTGGTTCCAGAACGTCCACTCGCGCACATACGTCGGCCAGTACACGGTGGCCTCCGGCGCGCCCGGGGTCAGCCGTGCCAGCCTGTCGTTGCGCGGGACATTGGCGACGATCGTCAGTCCGAACGAGCCGAAGAGGTACAGCGCGCTGCCCAGCAGCAGTTCGGGCTTTCCCTCGTCCGGCCACACCACGAACGTCACCACCGCGATCATCGCGCTCAGCACCGCCGAGCCGGAGAACACCGTCATGAAGGCGGGCCGGACCGCGGCGACATTGATCGCGTTCATCGCTGCGACACCCTGCGCCGGCGGCAGGGCGGCGAGCCCCCGCATCACAAAGGTCGAGAACGCGCAGAAGACCCCGGCCACCAGCCCGGTGCCGAGAATCCCCACCACGACCAGCACGAAGAACGGCCCCTCGATCATTCCACGCCCCATCTCGTCTCGTTCCGGCCGGTACGCGCCCGGCGTCACCATCCCCCCAGTGAATGCCCGGGAGCGGGCCCAGACCATGGCCGGGGAGCGCGACGACAGACGCGAGCTTCTCCCTCTTCTTCCTCACCCTCCCCCCTCTTCCCCGCCGCCTCCCTCCCCCCTCCCCCCTCCCCCCTCCCCCCGCCTCCCCTCCCGCTCAGCCTGCCTCCGCCGCCGCGTTCTGCCAGGCCCGCAGCACGCTCTCCACGGCCGGGGCGATCCGGCGGCGTGCCTCGAACCGTGACACCCCGCTCATCAGCAGCTGGTCGTACGGTGTGTCGACATGCCGTACGGCCGCCACGACCGCCGAGACCACCGCGCCCTCCGACAGCGCCCGCCCGGCCGCACTGCGCCCGACCCGCCCACTGCCGCGCACGGACGCGTGCCCCGCGATGGCTCGCGCGCGATCGGCAGGGCAGCCGGGAAAGAGCCGCAGGATCTCGGCAGCGAACGCCGCCGCGAAGCGTTCGTCCTCCGCCGCCCGGCGCCGTGCGTCCCGCGCCTGCCGCCTGCGCCGCGCCTCCGCGTCCGCCAGACAGCGCGCCTCGGCCCGGGCCAGCGCGGCCTCCTCCACGAGCACGCCCTGCCGCTCGTAACGGCTCTTGCGCCGGTTGAACCGCACCACGACCACCGACAGCCCGCTCTCCTCCCTCGACCTGCGGGTCAGCGCCGTGTCGCCGCGCGGCAGGAACACCAGGTGTCCGAGGTCCGCGCAGTCCAGGCAGCGCGGTGCCCCGTCCTCCAGCACGAGCAGCGACAGGGGCCCGCGCCGGCACCTGGCGCACCGCTTGGGCTTATGCGCCTGGATGACGACAAGCCGACCGGGGGAGTGGGGAGTTGAGGGAAGCGCCATACGCGGTACTTTCCCCGTCGCCGCCCGCACCTCCCACGCCTTGCCACTCCTTCTGGAAGTCCAACACCGACACCCGCGTACGGTGCCGCGCCGGAGTCTGGATCTCGTCCACCACCGCCACCGCGAGACCGGCGTACGACAGCCACGGCTCACCCGATCTGCCCTCGCCTCCGGCGACACCGGGCAGCCACTCCCCGCCTACGCGCTACGATCCCGTCCGCGGTCCGCCGTGCCCCCAGGTGTCCGGCGGGCGGGAGCATCACCCAGTCGACGGGGCCGTTCGCGCCTTCACAGCAGGCGCTCCGTTCCCGCGGTGCGAGTCCGTGCGAAGCGGCGGAGCTCCGTCGGCAAGGTCACGGGGTCGCCCATCACCCGTTGTCCGACCGCGCCGAGCAGATTCGCGCCCAGCCCCACCGCGCGGAACCGCCCGCTCCGGCCCCGGCGAGTCCGTCGAGCAGCGCGCCGGCCCGCCCTTCCCGCGCCCAATCGCGCAGCTCTCCCCGGCAGGCTCCGCCAACTCGTTCTCTATACGGGCCTGGGCCGTGCCCGGTCTCAGCGCCTCGCCCGTCCGCCGACAGGCGCTGTCACTTCGCTCTCCACCGGCCGGGTCCGTCCCGGCAGGCACTGTCACCTCACCTCCCGCCACCCGGCATCATGACCCTGTGCGACTCGAAGCGATCACCTGGGACCGGCTCGCCGAGCTGCTCGCCGACCGGCTGGCCGGGATGGAGCCGGCCGACGGCAGCGCCTGGCCGCGTGTCGGCTTCGACGGGGCCCCGGCCGCCCGGCCCGGCGCTCTCGCGGAACGCGTCGGGGAGGCGCTGCGGGTGCGCGGCCGGCCCTCACTCGTGGTCGGCACCGAGGGCTTTCTGCGCCCCGCCTCGCTGCGCCTGGAACACGGGCGGCGCGACGCGGAGTCGTACTACGGCGGTTGGTTCGACACAGGCGCCCTGTGGCGCGAGGTATTCGGCCCGCTCGACCCCGGCGGCAGCGGACGCGTCCTGCCCGATCTATGGGATCCGGCCACCGACCGGGCCACCCGCAGCCCTTATGTCCAACTCCCGCCCGGCGGCGTCCTGTTGCTCCACGGCCCCCTCCTGTTGCGACACTGGTTCCCCTTCGATCTGACCGTGCACCTCCTCCTCTCCCCGGGTGCCCTGCGCCGCCGTACCCCCGAGACCGAGCACTGGACGCTCCCCGCCTTCGAGCGCTACGAGTCCGAGACCGATCCCGTCGGCACGGCGGACGTCCTGGTACGCGCCGACGATCCGCGTCATCCGGCCTGGAGCGGCTGATCCGAGCGGCCGGCGGCAGGTACCCGAGGCTCGGGCGGGCCCCCGCGGCTCAGAGCCAGCCGTTGCGCCGGAAGCCCCGGTACAGCACCACACACGCCGCCGCCATGACGGTCATGACCAGCGGATAGCCGAACCGCCAGTGCAGCTCCGGCATGTGGTCGAAGTTCATGCCGTACACCCCGCACACCATTGTCGGCACGGCGATCACCGCGGCCCAGGCAGTGATCTTCCGCATGTCCTCGTTCTGCGCGACGGTCACCTGTGCGAGGTGGGCCTGGAGAATCGAGTTGAGCAGTTCGTCGAAGGCGGCGATCTGTTCCTTGGCCCGTATCAGGTGGTCGAGCACGTCCCGGAAGTAGGCCTGTATCTCCGGGGCGACGACCCGTATGGGCCGGGTGGCAAGGTCTTCCACGGGGCGGCCGAGCGGCACCACCGCCCGCTTCAGCTCCAGCAGTTCACGCTTCATCTGGTAGATGCGGCCGGGGTCGAGTCGTGCGCTGTTCTCCGAGAACACCTCCGTCTCCACCTGGTCGATGTCGGCCTGCACCGCGTCCGTGACGTTCAGATAGTCGTCGACGACATGGTCGGCGATCGCGTGCAGCACAGCCGCCGGTCCCTTGGCGAGCTGATGCGGATGCGCCTCCAACTCCTCGCGCAGCGGGCCCAGTGAGCCGTGCCGGCCGTGCCGCACCGTGATGACGAAGTCCTCACCGACGAACACCATGATCTCGCCGGTGTTGACCACCTCGCTGGTCGCCGTCAGTTGTTCGTGCTCCACGTAGCAGACCGTCTTGAACACCGCGAAGAGCGTGTCGCCGTAGTGCTCGAGCTTCGGACGCTGATGAGCCTCGACCGCGTCCTCCACCGCCAGGGGATGCAGGTCGAAAAGTTCGGCGATGCCCGCGAACTCACGGTCCGTCGGCTCGTGCAGCCCGAGCCAGACGAACCCCTCGCCCGTCTTGCGCACCATCCGCACGGCATCCACCAGGTCCGTGCACTGCGGCACGCGCACGCCGTCCTGGTATGTCACACAGTTGACCACCGACGAGCCCAGCGGTGACCGTGCGGGGTGACTCAGGTCCACGCGCGGCTGCCGTCGGGCCAGCCGCGCCACCTTGCGCAGACCGCCGACCCTGCTCAGCCCTGTGACCTTCCGCAGATTCCCCGCCATGGACATCTGGATCTCCTCGCCTGGATCTCCTCACGCAACGCTTTTGCGCCTTGCCCGGCAAGTCTGCCAGCCGAGGGCAAAGCGCGGGTAAGCCTGTGGGAACAGGATGTTCCGCTTGGTTCCCGGCTGTGGACGGGCCTTGTTGCCGGCTGTGGATGGACTTCGTTGCCGGCTGTGGACGGAACTCGTTCCCCGGCCGTGGATCATCGATGCTGCGGCGGCCGCGGCCCGGGCCGCCCCTGGCCGGAGCGTCGGCGGGTCCGGCCAAGCCGGGTGACTGGAATGATCGTGGCATGACCTCATCCGACCGATACCTCCTGGACAACCGGCAGAAGGAGGCCGCAGAGCGTTTCGACGCCTTCGCCGCCCTCTTCGATCCCACGACCTTCCGGCACATCGAGGCGTTCGGTATCGGGCCCGGCTGGCGCTGCTGGGAAGTCGGGGCCGGCGGCACCTCGGTGGTTTCCTGGCTCGCCAGAAAGGTGGGCCCCACCGGTCGGGTCGTCGCCACGGACATCGACACCTCGCGGATCACCGCTGCGGCCCAGGCCGGCAACCCGCCTGTGGACGTCCGCGTCCACGACGTGGGCGCCGAGGAACCGCCGGGTGAGGGCTTCGACCTGGTCCACGCCCGGCTCGTCCTCGTCCATGTGCCGGACCGGGAAAGGGCGTTGCGGTCCATGATCCAGGCACTCCGTCCCGGCGGGCGACTGCTCGTCGAGGATGCCGACCCCGCTCTCCAGCCCTTGATCTGCCCCGAGGAGTACGGCCCCGAACAGCGGCTCGCCAATCGCCTGCGTCAGGGCTTCCGCAAGCTGCTCGCCGAACGTGGTGCCGATCTGTCGTACGGCCGAAAGCTCCCGCGTCTGCTCCGCGAGGCCGGACTGAGCGAGGTGGAGGCCGATGCGTTCTTCCCCATGACGTCACCTGCCTGCACCGCTCTCGAGGCCGCGACGGTCCGTCAGATCCGGGACCGGCTCGTCACCGCGGGGCTCGCCACAGACGAGGACATCGACCAGCACCTGGCCAACGTCGAGGCCGGCGGCATGGACCTGGCCACCGCGCCGATGATCTCGGCGTGGGGAAGGAAGGACTAGCCGGGCGAGGAAGAAGGCCTGCAGCGTTCGCTCCTCGGTTCGATACGGATCCCAGTCGGCCCCCCTGCCACGGCGTCAGCGGCGCGGCGCGGGCCGAGTCTGGGCTGCCGACGTCCTCAGGGCGCCGGCCGGTGGCTGGTCGCCGCGGTCGGGACGCGGCGGTCTGGCGCCCACCCGTTCCACCGCCTCCGCACCCGCCCGGCAGCCGCGTACCGCGGCCTCCTCGGGGTGCGCGCCCGTGAGCAGGGCGGCGAGGAACGCGCCGGTGAAGGCGTCACCGGCGCCCGTGGTGTCCAGCGGGACCGCCGGTGTGGCCGGGATCCTGGTCGGTGTGCTTCCGGAACGGGCCACCAGCGCACCGTCCGCACCCGCCTTGGCGACCACCAGCGGGACGAGACGGCTCAGCTTGGCCGCCGCGTCCGCCGGATCCGGCAGCCCCGTCAGCAGGCATGCCTCGTCCCGGCTGGGAAGCAATACGTCCAGCTCCTGCGCGAAGGGCAGGAAGCGATCCAGTCCCAGCCGCACCAGGAAGCCGGCCGACGCGGGATCGAGGCTGACCGGCACGCCACGCGCGCGTGCCGCCGCGAGCGCGGTCCGTGCGAGTCCCCGGCTCGGCTCGGTGAACAGCAGATAGCCCGACAGGTGCAGTCGGCCGACACCCTCGAGCAACGCGTCCGACCAGTCGGCGGGTTCGAGCCGCAAGGAGGCCCCGCTGTCCGTGAGGAACGTACGCTCTGCCGCCGCTCCCGCATCGACGAGGCAGATCACCGTCCCGGTCGCCGCTGTCGGATCGACCACCAGCCGGGGCCGCACCCCGGCCGCGATCAGCTCACGCTCGTGCCACGCGGCCGCGTCCTGGCCGACCCGCCCGAGCAGCCGTACGTCCGCACAGCCCGCATGTGCGGCCCAGCAGGCCACGTTCGCGCCCGCGCCGCCCGGCAGCATGCGGATCGCGGCGGCGGTGTCGGTCCCCGCCGCGAGCGGCCTCCGGTGCCGGGCGATCACATCCGTCACCACGTCACCGACGACCAGCAGGGCCCCGTCCCGGCCCGCGGTCACCTCCTGGTCCATGCCGCGGCGATCCGCGCCGCCAGCCGTACGTTGCCGCGCACAGCCGCCAGATTGGCACTCAGGGAGGCCCCGTCGGTGTGCCGGACCAGGTAGTCCAGCAGGAACGGCGTCACCGCCTGACCGGAGATGCCCCGGTCCGCGCAGGCATGCAGGCCGTCGGCCAGCACGCGCGCGTGCAGCCCGGGATCGAGTTGCTCGGCCTCGGGGACGGGCTGGGCGACGATCAGCGCCGACGGCGGCGCCTCGAGCGCGTCCTGGGCCCGCATGACGTCCGCGACCTGCTCCGGGGTGTCCAGTGTCCAGTCGACCGGATGCCCTGAGTCGGACAGATAGAAGCCGGGGAACCGGTCCGTGCCGTATCCGGCGACGGCCACGCCCAGCGTCTCCAGCCGCTGCAGGGTCGCCGGCACGTCCAGGATCGACTTCACGCCCGCGCAGACCACCGTGATCCGGGTGCGGGCCAGCAGACCAAGGTCGGCCGACTCGTCCTGGGTCACCGTCCACTCCCGGTGCACACCGCCCAGCCCGCCGGTGGCGAACACCCGGAGGCCCGTGAGCGCGGCCAGCTGTGCCGTCGCCGACACCGTGGTCGCCCCGCTCGCCCCTCTCGCCATGGCGAGAGGCAGGTCGCGGTGGCCGAGCTTGCGGATGCCGTCCTCGTTGGCGATCCGCTCCAGCTGTTCCTTGTCCAGGCCGACGCAGGGGCGACCGTCGAGCACGGCGATGGTCGCCGGTACGGCGCCCTCCCGCCGCACCGCGTCCTCCAGTTCCAGCGCCACCTGCAGGTTGCGCGGGCGGGGCAGACCGTGCGCGATGATCGTGGACTCCAGGGCCACCACCGGCCGCCGTGCGTCGAGCGCTTCCCGGACCTCTTCCGACACCACCACGGGCACCGCCTCCTGTCCTGTCGGCCTTCCCTCATCTCTGGCGGGCGCCGGCCGCCGTTAAACGCCTGTCGGCCTGCGCGCTTGCGGACTGTGGGGGACACCACCAGCCTGGGGCGCATGACCAGGAACAGCATGCGTCTCGACCACGTCGTCCTGTGGGTGGCCGATCCGGTGGCCGCGGCCGGCTTCTACGAGAAGGCCGTCGGTCTGGAGCCGATCAGGGTCACCGAGTTCGCCGAGGGAAAGGTGGCCTTCCCCTCCGTGCGCGTCAACGAGGAGACCATCCTGGACCTCGCCCCGTTCACCATGGCCGCAGACATGAAGATGCTGCCCGGTGCGACCGAGAGCGCGGGCCACCCCGTCAACCACATCTGTCTCTCCTTGCCGGCCGACGGCTTCGACGCCCTGCGCGCCCGTCTGGAGGAACACGGTGTCGCCATGTCAGGCATCGACCACGACCTCTCCGGTGCCCGCGGCAACGCCACGCGCAGCTTCTACTTCCGCGACCCCGACGGCAACGTCTTCGAGGCCCGCCACTACGACGAGTAGCCAGGACCTGTCGGACACGAGCAGCCGAGGCCGGTCGGACCCCGAGTAGCCGCGCCGCTCAGCGACGGAAGAGTCGGGGCCGGTCAGAACAGCGGCTCGGGCAGCACACCCTCCAGGGCGAGCAGCTTCCGCTTGGTCTCCAGCCCGCCCCCGAAGCCGCCGATCCCGCCGTCACTCTCCACCACCCGGTGACACGGAACGACCACCGGCAGCGGATTGGCACCCATGGCCGCGCCGACCGCCTGCGCCCCGCCGGGCTGCCCGACCCGCCCGGCGAGATCGCCGTACCCCACCACCGTGCCGTACGGCACACCGGTCGACAGCTCGCGCAGCACCTGCCGGTTGAAGCCGGAGATCAGCGACCAGTCCAGCGGCAGGTCGAAGTCGTGCCGCTCGCCCGCGAAGTAATCCCGCAGCTGGCATATCGCCTCGGCCAGCAGCGGCGAGTCGGGATCCTCCACGGCAGCCGCGCCCAGCCGGGCCACCAGCCGCTCCAGGGCGCGGTCGCGCACCGCGTCCGTGGCGTGGAAGACGACGTTGACCAGGCCGTCACGGGTCGCCGCCAGCATCAGCGGCCCGATGTCCGTGCCGACCAAGGCCCACACGACCCGCTGCTCATCCTGCCCATGGCTGTCCATGCGCCCACGGTACGGCCCGCCACTGACAACGCCCCCCGCGCTCAGTCCGAGCCGAGCGCCGTCCGCACCACGTCGGGCTTGTTGGTGATGATCCCGTCCACGTCGTAGCCCGCGACCTTGCGCGCGGTGGCCGCGTCGTTCACCGTCCAGGCGAACACCCGGAGCGGCTTGCCGTGCGGTCCGTCGAAGGTGTGCACGGCCGCGACGTACCCCTTGGAGAGCGAGCCGTACGAGGGGTTGACGAGATCGGTGAAGCGCGCGTACTGGTGCAGCTCCGCCGCGGTGGGCGATCCGAGGTAGGCGGTGGTGATCGCGGGCTTCAGCTTGTGCACGGTCCGGATGCTGTCGGCGCTGAAGCTCTGCACGATCAGCCGGCCCAGGTGCTTGTGGTCCAGCCAGCCCTCGTTCCCGAGGAGCTTCAGGGTCCGCTGCTCGATGCCCGGATACAGCTCGGGGTTCTTGATCTCCAGGAGCAGCTTCTCGTGGTTGTGCTCGACCCGGCGCATGTACTGCTGCAGCGTCGGCACGCACGTGCCCGCGTAGGCGGGGGAGTACCAGCTGCCCGCGTCCAGCCGGGCGATCTCGGCCGCGGTGAAGTCCTTCACCTTCCACGGCGCCCGGCCGGGGAAGACCTGCTCCACGTTCGTGGTGCGCTGCAGGCTGTCGTCGTGGATGACGACCAGCTTGCCG
Source organism: Streptomyces sp. NPDC054783 (assembly GCF_053611725.1). Taxonomy (NCBI): domain Bacteria; kingdom Bacillati; phylum Actinomycetota; class Actinomycetes; order Kitasatosporales; family Streptomycetaceae; genus Streptomyces; species Streptomyces sp. NPDC054783. The sequence continues at coordinate 231,748 of NZ_JBSHAY010000013.1, forward strand.
TCCTTGGTGCGCTGGACGTCGTTCTCGACCCAGGAGAAGCCCAGTTTCGCGGCCTTGTCGATCGAGGCCAGCGTGTTCTCGGGAGCGTAGGCGGAGGCGCCCCGGTGAGCGATCACCGTGGGCTCGCCGGCATCGCCGGCCCGGGCGTCGGAGCCGGGGCTCAGCAGAACCGCCGTCCCCAGGACCGCGACGACCGTGGCGGCAACTACGCGCGCGTGCATGCAGACTCCTTGCGTCGAGCGAACACGGACAGCAACCACAGTGACAGCAGACGGTCAGCGGCACCCGGGCGCACAACACCCACAGACCGAGTGGATGTGTCCCAAGTCCCGTCACCGGTGCCGCACAACTGCGGCAAGGCCGTGTTTCTTTGCCGGAAAATCGTTCGACCATTCTGGTGGGGGTCATACTCTCTGCGACAAGCCTGACCGCCCCGGCGGTCCTGGGCCGGGGAACATTTCAAGGATTCCGGGACGCAAGTGGGCGGAAGGGCAGCCGCGGATGCAAGGCACGGTCGACGGATTCAGCTACGGGGCCGTCACCCCGGTGGTGGCCTATCTGATGGCCTGCCTCGGCGGCGCCCTCGGCCTGCGCTGCACCACCCGGTCCCTGCTGGTCACGCACTCCCGTCGGCCCGCCTGGCTGGCCCTCGGCGCGGCCGCGATCGGCTCCGGCATCTGGACCATGCACTTCGTCGCCATGATGGGCTTCGCCATCAAGGAGACGCCGATCCACTATGACAAGCCGATCACCTACGCGAGCCTCGGTCTCGCCATCTTCATGGTCGGCGTCGGGATCTTCATCGTCGGATACCGGGGCGCCACCGGCACCGCGCTGTTCACCGGCGGCACGATCACCGGTCTGGGCGTCGCGTCGATGCACTACCTCGGCATGGCGGGCGTGCACTTCCACGGGCGGTTCACCTACAACACCTACACAGTCGCCGCCTCCGTCGTCATAGCGGTCGTGGCCGCCACCGCCGCACTGTGGGCCGCCGGACGCGTCCGGGGCTTCATGTGGAGCGTGGGGGCCAGCCTCGTCATGGGGCTCGCGGTCAGCGGCATGCACTACACGGGCATGGCCGCCCTCGGCGTCCACCTCGACGGCACCTCCCACACTGCCGGAGGAGCGCCGGAACCGTCCGTGCTCGCACCCATGCTGATCGGCCCGCTCGCCTTCCTGCTCCTCGCGGGCGTCGTGGTGATCTTCGATCCGCTGATGATCACGGGTCGGCCGGTCCCCAGGCCCGTCGAGCACAAACCGGGTGTCCCGGCCTCCGCCGTCGCCTCCCAACCGAACCGGCGTCCCGCCCTCCCCCAGGAGCACCGGCCCGAGCACCCCCTCTCCCGGACCCCGCAGAACCGCTGATCCGACCCCGTTGTCAGTGCGGGGTCGTACGGTGGATGACATGCGGCCCGTTTCCCACATCGAACGCACGGTGGCGCCCTTCGAGGTCGTCAGCCCCTACCAGCCCAGCGGCGACCAGCCGACGGCCATCACCGACCTCGCCAAGCGCATCGAGGCCGGTGAGAAGGACGTCGTCCTGCTGGGCGCGACCGGCACCGGCAAGTCCGCCACCACGGCGTGGATGATCGAGAAGCTTCAGCGCCCCACGCTCGTGATGGCGCCGAACAAGACGCTGGCCGCCCAGCTGGCCAACGAGTTCCGTGAGCTCCTGCCGAACAACGCGGTCGAGTACTTCGTCTCGTACTACGACTACTACCAGCCCGAGGCCTACGTCCCGCAGTCGGACACCTACATCGAGAAGGACTCCTCGATCAACGAGGAGGTGGAGCGGCTGCGCCATTCGGCGACGAACTCGCTGCTCACCCGCCGCGACGTCATCGTGGTCGCCTCGGTGTCCTGCATCTACGGCCTCGGTACTCCGCAGGAGTACGTGGACCGGATGGTCCCCCTCAGGGTCGGCGACGAGATCGACCGGGACGAGCTGCTGCGTCGCTTCGTCGACATCCAGTACACGCGCAACGACATGGCCTTCAGCCGCGGCACCTTCCGGGTCCGCGGCGACACCATCGAGATCTTCCCGGTCTACGAGGAGCTGGCCGTCCGCATCGAGATGTTCGGCGACGAGATCGAGGCGCTGTCCACGCTCCACCCGCTCACCGGCGAGATCATCAGCGACGACCAGCAGCTGTACGTCTTCCCCGCCTCCCACTACGTCGCCGGCCCCGAGCGCATGGAGCGGGCCGTCAACGACATCGAGAAGGAGCTGGGGGAGCGCCTGGCCGAGCTGGAGAAGCAGGGCAAGCTCCTGGAGGCCCAGCGTCTTCGGATGCGCACCACGTACGACATCGAGATGCTCCGCCAGATCGGCACCTGCTCCGGCGTCGAGAACTACTCGATGCACTTCGACGGCCGCTCGCCCGGCTCCCCGCCCAACACCCTGCTGGACTACTTCCCGGACGACTTCCTGCTCGTCATCGACGAGTCGCACGTCACCGTCCCGCAGATCGGCGCCATGTACGAGGGCGACGCCTCCCGCAAGCGCACCCTCGTGGACCACGGCTTCCGCCTGCCCTCCGCGCTGGACAACCGCCCGCTGAAGTGGGAAGAGTTCCAGGAGCGCATCGGCCAGACCGTCTACCTGTCGGCCACGCCGGGCACCTACGAGCTGTCGCGCTCCGACGGCGTCGTCGAGCAGATCATCCGCCCCACCGGCCTCGTCGACCCCGAGGTCGTCGTCAAGCCCACCGAGGGCCAGATCGACGACCTGGTGCACGAGATCCGCAAGCGCACCGAGAAGGACGAGCGCGTCCTCGTCACCACGCTCACCAAGAAGATGGCCGAGGACCTCACCGACTACTTCCTGGAGCTCGGCATCCAGGTGCGCTATCTGCACAGCGACGTCGACACCCTGCGGCGCGTCGAGCTGCTGCGCGAGCTGCGCTCCGGTGAGTACGACGTCCTGGTCGGCATCAACCTCCTGCGGGAGGGCCTCGACCTGCCCGAGGTGTCCCTGGTGGCGATCCTGGACGCCGACAAGGAGGGTTTCCTGCGCTCGGGCACCTCGCTGATCCAGACCATCGGCCGAGCGGCCCGTAACGTCTCCGGCCAGGTCCACATGTACGCCGACAAGATCACCCCGGCGATGGAGAAGGCCATCGAGGAGACCAACCGCCGCCGGGAGAAGCAGGTCGCGTACAACAAGGCGAACGGCATCGACCCCCAGCCGCTGCGCAAGAAGATCAACGACATCGTGGCGCAGATCGCGCGCGAGGAGGTCGACACCGAGCAGCTCCTCGGCAGCGGCTACCGCAAGTCGAAGGACGGCAAGAGTGCCAAGGCACCCGTACCGTCGCTGAGCGACAAGACGGCCAAGGGCACGAAGGCCGGCAAGTCCGCCAAGGGCAAGGCGGCGACCGCGGTGCCCACGGACCGTCCGGCGGCCGAACTCGCCGAGCAGATCGAGGAGATGACCGAGCGCATGCGCGCCGCCGCCGCGGAGCTGCAGTTCGAGATCGCGGCCCGGCTGCGCGACGAGGTCTCGGAAATGAAGAAGGAGCTGCGCCAGATGCGGGAAGCCGGTCTCGCCTGAGCCCCGCCACCCTGCCGGACCTCGGTATATGCGCCAAGTGTTGCAACACCGACACAAAGCGCGGGCCGGGGTTCGGCACTGTCGGTGCCTCTGCGTAGGGTTCTGGACAACCGCGCACTGCGCGGCAACAGGGGACCTTCGAGAGGGGATTCAGCGGTGTCCGTCAACTTGAGCAAGGGTCAGGCCATCAGCCTGGAGAAGAAGGACGGGGCCACCCTGACCGCGGTCCGTATGGGGCTCGGCTGGCAAGCGGCGAAGCGGCGCGGTCTGTTCGGCTCCCGCACGCGCGAGATCGACCTGGACGCGTCGGCCGTCCTCTTCGCCGAGAACCAGCCGGTCGACGTCGTCTTCTTCCGCCACCTGGTGAGCGACGACGGTTCCGTCCGCCACACCGGCGACAACCTCGTCGGCGGCGTCGGGCAGGGCGGTGACGACGAGGCGATCCTCGTGGACCTCCAGCGCGTTCCGGTCCACATCGACCAGATCATCTTCACCGTGAACTCCTTCACGGGACAGACCTTCCAGGAGGTGCAGAACGCGTTCTGCCGTCTCGTGGACGAGACCAACGGCCAGGAGCTGGCCCGCTACACGCTGGACGGCGGCGGCGACTACACCGCGCAGATCATGGCGAAGGTGCACCGCGCGGGTTCGGGCTGGACGATGACCGCGCTGGGCGCCCCGGCCTATGGCCGTACGTTCCAGGACCTGATGCCGACGATCCAGCAGCACCTGTAGGGCCGCCTGCTCGACCGGCGGGGCGCACGACAGAACGACAACGACACACGGGGGGCGACGGCGATGACGGCCGAGCTTGTGCGGGGGCAGAACCACCCGCTGCCCGAGGTCCGGCTGGTGATCCGGATCTCGGCCGGGGCGCCGGTCCTGGCCGGAGCCACGCTCGGCGACGAGAACGGCACGGTGCCCGGTCCGCAGGGAGTGGCCCACCCCGGCGCGCCCGCCCTGCCCGGTGTCGAGGTGCCCCGGCGGGCCGCCACCGGACACCGGCTCGCCGTCGACCTGGGCGCCCTGCCCGAGGCCGTCCACCGCGTCGCCGTCTTCCTCGCCCTGCCCACCGGGGCAGGGGCACCGCCCCGGTTCGGTGCCGTCGCCGCCCCGCACACGACGGTCGAGAGCCTCGACGGCACCGAACTCGCCTGCTACACCATCACCGGCCTGGACAGCGAGACTGCCGTGCTCGCCCTGGAGCTGTACCGCCGACAGGGCGCCTGGAAGGTGCGTGCGGTGGGCCAGGGCTACGCGGCCGGGCTCACCGCACTGCTCGCCGACCAGGGCCTGCCCGAGGCCGCCGACGTCGCGGCCGCCGCCCATGCGGCGGCGGCCCCCGGCGAGGCGGCCCACGACTGGTCCCGCACGCTGCCGGCGCCGACCTCCGCACCGTCAGCGCCCGAGGCTTCGGCTCGCCCGCCGCAGGACACCTCCACGGCCCCGTCGCAGGACACCTCCACGGCCCCACCGCACGACGCGTCCGCCTCCGCCGCGCGCGTCACCCCGGCTCCCGGGCCGTACGACACCGCCGCGCCCGAGCCCCGGGGCACCACCGCCTCCGGGACGCCCGGGCCGACGCCCCCCTTCGCCCAGCAGCCGGAGCCGGCACCGTCGTACGACGCGCGGAACCCGTACGACCCCCAGGCGCCCGGCGCAGCTCCGCGAGACTCCGGCACCCGGGTCGACTACACGCACCCCGGCCGTCGCGCGCACGGCACACCGCCCCCGGCGGCTCCGGCCGCCGACGACGGCCGGCCCGCGCAGCCCGTCGCGGGCGACGCCGTCGGATGGTCGATGGAGGAGCGGCTGTACAACCAGGTCTGGGGCATGTTCGAGGACCTGGCCCGCACGACCGCCGCGTTCCGCAGCGCCGTCGACTTCGCCGACTCCCGCCTTGAGAAGGACCTCGACCAGGCCCTCACCGACCCCCGCGGCCGGCTCGGCACCGAGGGCGACGCCGCGCGCGAGGCGGCACATGTCCGCCGGACGCAGCTGGTGGACCAGGCGCGTGTGGCCCTCGACCGTGACCTCGCCCAGCTCACCGCCGAGTCCGAGGTGGTCGAGCCCGCGCTTCCGCCGGCCTACGCCCGGTGGGACAACCCCGTCTGGCACGGCTACCGAGTGCCCGCCGAGCCGCCGATGGCCCTGCGTCTCGGCGACCTCCATCTGCCCGAGAGCGCGTCGCTGCGTATCCCTCTGCTGGTCAGACTGCCGCTGGAACGCGGCCTGTGGCTCGACAGCGGCCCGGCGGCGTCCGGCGGCGTAGCCGACTTTGCCGAACTCCGGCACCTGGCCATGGAGGCGGCGGTGGCGCTCGCGGCGCGGCTGCTCGCAGTGCATCCGGCCGGCGACTTCGCCGTGCAGATCATCGACCCGGCCGGCACCGGGGCCGCGGCGTTCGCCCCGCTCACGCGGGCCGGGGTGCTCGCCGCGCCACCCGCGACCGGCGCGGCCGGGGTGACGGAGATGCTGGAGCGGCTCACCCGGCGGGTCGACCTGGTGCAGATGGCGGTGCGCGGCGGCGCGCCCGAATCGCTGCCGGCCGATGTCGACACCGCGCGCCAGCTGCTGATCGTCAATGATTTCCCGCACGCTTTCGACGACCGGGCGGTGACCCGGCTGCGCTATCTCGCCGACGAGGGGCCCGACGTCGGTGTCCACCTCCTGCTCGTGGCGGACCGCGAGGACGCCGCCGCCTACGGCCCCCTGCTCGATCCGCTGTGGCGTTCGCTGATGCGACTCACCCCGGTGCCTGACGATCACTTCGCCGACCCCTGGGTGGGGCACGCCTGGACCTACGAACCGTCGCTGGTGCCGGCCGGAAGCCAGGTCGTGCATCAGGTGCTCACCGAGGTGGCGAATGCCCGGACCAAGCACAGTTAAAGTCCCTTGACCAGGCGTTTTGGTCTTTATTTTACTTTTCTCTTTACCTTTCCTTGGGGATTGGGTACTGTCTTCCGTACGGAGGGGCGTACTCCCTGACTGCGGCGCACCCGTCAGTACGGACCAGTTTCCGGTCCCGGGGCGTCGGCCCGACGCGGGTGGAAGAGACCTCCGGCAGCGACGACGCTGACTGTTTGCCGTTACGTAATGCCGGAGGTGCAGTGGAAGTCTCCATGACCCTGTGGGTCCTGACCATCGTGGGCCTCGCCGCCCTGATCGCGGTCGATTTCTTCATCGGGCGCAAGCCCCATGAGGTGTCGGTCAAGGAAGCCGGTATCTGGACCGTCGTCTGGATCGCCCTGGCCGGGCTGTTCGGCCTCGGTCTCCTCGTCTTCGGCGGCGGACAGCCGGCCGGCGAGTTCTTCGCGGGATTCATCACCGAGAAGTCGCTGAGCGTCGACAACCTCTTCGTCTTCGTCCTGATCATGGCGAAGTTCGCGGTGCCGGCCCAGTACCAGCAGCGCGTCCTGCTCGTCGGTGTGCTCATAGCCCTGGTCCTGCGAGCCGTCTTCATCGCCGCGGGAGCCGCGATCATCGCCAGCTTCTCCTGGGTCTTCTACCTCTTCGGTGCCTTCCTGATCTGGACCGCCTGGAAGCTCATCCAGGAGGCGCGCGCGGACGAGGAGGACGAGGAATATGAGGAGACCAAGCTGCTGAAGGCCGCGGAGCGCAGGTTCGGTGTGGCCGACCGGTACCACGGCACCAAGCTGTGGATCCGGCAGAACGGCAAGCGGGCCATGACCCCGATGCTGGTCGTGATGCTCGCCATCGGCACGACGGACGTCCTGTTCGCCCTGGACTCCATCCCCGCGATCTTCGGTCTGACCCAGGACCCGTACATCGTTTTCACCGCCAACGCCTTCGCCCTCATGGGTCTGCGACAGCTGTACTTCCTCATCGGCGGCCTGCTGAAGAAGCTGGTCCACCTCTCGTACGGCCTGTCGGTCATCCTCGGCTTCATCGGCGTCAAGCTGGTGCTGCACGCCCTGCACGAGTCCGGCGTCCACGTCCCCGAGATCAGCATCCCGGTCTCGCTCGGTGTGATCTGCGCGGTCCTGGTCGTCACGACTGTCACCAGCCTGATGGTCACCAGGAAGCAGGTAGCCGTCGAGGTGGCGCACACGGACGGTCAAGCCGCTCCGAAGGACAGTGTCGACGCCTGACCGAGCCTGCGGCAGGTATGGCGGGGGCGGGAGCGGGACTGCGTGAAGCAGGCACCGCTCCCGCCGCTGCCGGGCCCCACGGCGGAAAGGGAAAGGACGAGAAGTATCGGAAAAGAACGGAATGCGAATCCTGTACGTCTCTGCGACCATCGCCGCATGATCACTCGGCTCCGGGCGCTCACCCGGCAGTGGACGATCCTCGTGCCCGTTCTCGCGGTCGTCCTCCTGGTCTTGACCTGGGGCCGCAACCTGCCAGCCGTGGTCGTCGCGCTGGTGACCCTGGTGCTCGCCGGCTCCGTCCTGGCGGCCGTCCACCACGCCGAGGTCATCGCCCACCGCGTCGGCGAGCCCTTCGGCTCGCTGGTGCTCGCGATCGCCGTCACGATCATCGAGGTGGCCCTGATCGTCACCCTCATGGCGGACGGCGGCGCCAAGAGTTCCACCCTGGCCAGGGACACCGTCTTCGCCGCGGTCATGATCACCTGCAACGGCATCGTCGGGCTCTGTCTGCTCGTCGCCTCCCTGCGGCACGGCACCGCTGTCTTCAACCCCGAGGGCACCGGCGCCGCCCTGGCGACCGTGGCGACGCTCGCCACCCTCAGCCTGGTGCTGCCGACCTTCACCACCAGCAAGCCCGGACCCGAGTTCTCCTCGGTGCAGCTGACCTTCGCCGCGCTGTCCTCACTGATCCTGTACGGACTGTTCGTGGCCACCCAGACCGTGCGCCACCGCGACTACTTCCTGCCGATCACCCGGCAGGGCGAGGTCATCACCGCCGACGACCACGCCCAGCCGCCGTCCACGCGCACCGCCTGGATCGGTCTCTGTCTGCTCGGGCTGGCCCTGATCGGCGTGGTCGGCCTGGCCAAGGGAGTGTCGCCCACCATCGAGTCGGGTGTGGCGGCGGCCGGACTTCACCAGGCCGTCGTCGGTGTGATCATCGCTCTGCTCGTCCTGTTGCCGGAGACCATCGCCGCGCTGCGCGCCGCACGCCGCGACCGGGTGCAGACCAGCCTCAACCTTGCACTCGGCTCGGCCATTGCCAGCATCGGCCTGACCATTCCGGCCGTCGCCCTCGCCTCCGTCTGGCTGTCCGGACCGCTCGTCCTCGGCCTCGGCCCGACGCACATGCTGCTGCTCGCGCTGACCATCGTGGTCAGCTCCCTGACAGTGGTGCCGGGACGGGCCACGCCCCTACAGGGCGGTGTCCACCTGGTGCTCTTCGCGGCCTACCTGGAGTTGGCCGTCAATCCGTAACGGGCCCGCCCGTCCGGTCCCTGTGCGGGAGGCTCGTAGCCCGTTGCCGTCGTCCCGGTTCCCGACCGGTCAGCTCGTCGCCGGCTCCACCACCGGCACGGGCACCGGTCGCGTCTCCGGAAGCAGCGCGAAGCACACCAGGCTGATCAGCCCGATGCCCGTCAGATACACGCCCACAGCCCAGGGCACACGCCCGCCCTGCTCCGCGAGCGCCGTGGCCACGATCGGGGTGAGTGCGCCGCCGACGACCCCGCCGAGGTTGTAGCCCACTGCGGCGCCCGTGCAGCGGACCCGCGCCTCGTACAGTTCCGGCAGATAGGCGGAGATGACCGCGAACATGGTGACGAACGCGAGCAATGCGCCCAGGATGCCGAGGAACATCAGCAGCGGCCGGCCGGTGGCCAGCAGTGCCACCATCGGGAGCATCCACGCGACGCAGGCCGCGCACCCCGTCAGACACATCGGCCGCCGCCCATAGCGGTCGCCGAGCAGCGCCACCAAGGGAGTGAGGGCCCCCTTCACGACCACCGCGGCCATGACACAGCTCAGCATCACCGTCCGGCTCACCCCGAGCCGTTCCGTCGCATACGCCAGCGACCAGGTCGTCACCGCGTAGAACACCGCGTACCCGATGGCCAGTGCCCCGGCCGTCAGCAGTACCAGCCGCCCGTGATGCCGTACGACCTCGACGAACGGTACGCGCGCGTGGTCATCGATTTCCAGGAACCGGGGGCTCTCGGTGAGCGATGAGCGCAGCCACAGCCCGGCGAGCGCCGGCGCACCGGCGACCCAGAACGGCACGCGCCAGCCCCACCGCGCGAACTCCGCGTCGGACAGCGCCGCCGACAGTGCGAGCATCACCCCATTGGCGAGCACGAAGCCCACCGCGGGCCCCACCTGGGGAAAGCTCGACCACAGAGCGCGCCGTGCGGCCGGCGCGTGCTCGGCGGTCAGCAGTACCGCTCCGCCCCATTCCCCGCCGAGCCCGAGACCCTGCAGGAAGCGCAGCACGAGCAGCAGCAGGGGCGCGGCGACGCCGATCGTTCCGTACGACGGCACACAGCCCACCGCGACGGTCGAGGCGCCGGTGAGCAGCAGTGAGACGACGAGCACGGGCCGCCGTCCGCGCCGGTCGCCGAGATGCCCGAACACCACCGAGCCCAGCGGCCGGGCCACGAACCCCACCCCGAACGTCCCGAACGCCGCCAGCGTCCCCGTGACCGGCGAGAACGTCGGGAAGAACAGCGGCCCCAGGACCAGGGCTGCCGCGGTCCCGTAGACGAAGAAGTCGTAGAACTCGATCGCGGTCCCCGCCAGGGACGCGGCGGCGAGTCTCGGCATCGAAGGGGCGCTCACGGCACGTACAGGCTGCATGCCGCGTCAACCACCCACCGTGATCAACGGTTACGGGGCGCGCGGAGGCGCTCGGACGACCGTGGCGTGCGCCGCCGAGGCCCTCGGCGCACGCGGCCCGCCCCGTGCTCAGGGCACCGTGATAGACCGGGTGCGAGCGGCGGTCGACGTCGTACCGCCCCGAACGGACCGGAGGAAAAGTGCCCCGCACCCTGGCCAACGCCCCGATCATGATCCTCAACGGGCCCAACCTGAACCTGCTCGGCCAGCGCCAGCCCGAGATCTACGGCAGGGACACCCTGGCCGACGTCGAGGCGATGTGCGCCAAGGCCGCGGCCGCGCACGGCGGCACCGTGGACTTCCGGCAGTCGAACCACGAGGGTCAGTTGGTCGACTGGATCCAAGAGGCGCGCTTGAACCACTGCGGGATCGTCATCAACCCCGGCGCCTACTCCCACACGTCGGTCGCGATTCTGGACGCACTCAACACCTGCGACGGCATGCCCGTGCTGGAGGTGCACATCTCCAACATCCACCAGCGTGAATCGTTCCGGCACCACTCCTACGTCTCCCTGTGTGCCGACGGGGTGATCGCCGGATGCGGAGTGCAGGGCTACGTGTTCGGTGTGGAGCGGGTCGCCGCGCTGGTGGGCGCGGCCCAGGCGGAGGCCTAGGGCGTGGCGTAGTCCGGGCTCGTCACAGCCGGCCCGCCTCCACGATCCGCCGCAGGAAGCGCCGCGTGCGCTCCTGCTGCGGGTCGCCGAAGACCTGCTCGGCAGTACCGCGCTCCAGCACGACGCCACCGTCCAGAAAACAAACCTGGTCGGCGACGTCCCGCGCGAAGCCCATCTCGTGCGTCGCCAGCACCATGGTCATGCCGTCGTCCTTCAGGTCCCGGACCACCTCCAGCACCTCGCCCACGAGTTCGGGGTCGAGCGCCGCCGTGATCTCGTCCAGCAGCAACAGCCGGGGCCGTACGGCGAGCGCCCGTACGATCGCCACACGCTGCTGCTGGCCGCCGCTGAGCCGGTCCGGGTAGGCATCCGCCTTGCCGCCCAGTCCGAGGCGCTCCAGCAGCTCCCTGGCCCGTTCCTCGGCCTCCGCGCGGGGGACGCCGTGCACCCGGCGGGGTGCCAGCGTGATGTTGTCCAGCACGGTCATGTGCGGGAAGAGGTTGTACGCCTGGAAGACCACGCCGATCCGGCGCCGGACCGTGTCCTGGTCGACACGGGGATCGGTGATCTCCTCGCCGTCCAGCCAGATCGCGCCGTCGTCGATCTCCTCCAGGAGGTTGGCGCAGCGCAGCAGCGTGGACTTGCCCGAGCCGGAGGCGCCGATCAGCGCGGTCACCGTGTGCGGGGCGACCTCCAGGCCGACGTCCCGCAGCACGATGGAGCCGCCGAAGGTCTTGCGGACGGACTCCATGCGCAGCACGGGTGCGACTGCGTCGTCGCTCATAGCGATCCTCCCTGGGCCCGCTGCCGGTCCATCCGGGCCGTCACCCAGTCCGTGAGCCGGGTCATCGGAATGGTCAGTGCGACGAAGACCAGGCCCGCGACGATGTACGGCGTGTAGTTGAGGCTGCGCTGGGCGATGATGTCGGCCGCCCGTACGGCGTCGATCGCGCCGCCGATCGACACGAGCCCGGTGTCCTTCTGCAGGGACACGAGGTCGTTCAGCAGGGGCGGCACCTGACGCCGTACCGCCTGGGGGAGCACCACGTACCGCAGCGCCTGACGGTTGGTCAGGCCCAGCGAGCGGGCGGCCGCGCGCTGAGAGGGGTGCACGGACTCGATGCCGGCGCGGAACACCTCGGCGACGTACGCGGAGTAGGTCAGTGTCAGCGCCGTACCACCGAGCAGGACAGGATCGACGGTCACGCCCTGGAGGCGGAGCGCGGGCACCCCGAAGACCACGATCATCAGGTTGATGATCAGCGGCAGACCGCGAAAGAAGTCCGTGTACGCGGCCGCCAGCACCCGCAGAGGGAAGAACACGGGCCCGGGCAGGGTACGCGCGATGGCGATCAGCATGCCCAGGACGAGCACCAGCACACCGCAGATCAACAGCAGCCGGACGTTGAGCCACAGACCTTCGAGGACCTTGGGGAAGGCCTCGCGCGCGTACTGCCCGTCGAAGAAGGTCTCCTTGGTGCGTGGCCAGCCGGGCGCGTTGACGACGACCAGGTAGAGGACGACGCCGGTGACCAGGGTCGACAGGGCGGCGATGGCCGTCGCGCGACGGGCACGCGCGCGCTTGTGGCGCTCGCGTTGCAGCCGTCGCTCGGACGGGACGTACCCGTCGCGCACATCGTCCTTGCCGGAGTTCTCCCCGGACTCCTCCTTCATGACCGTCACTTGAGCACCGGAGCGTCGACGGCGTCGGACAGCCACTGCTGCTCCAGCTTCGCCAGCGTGCCGTCCTTGCGCAGGGCGTCCACGGCCGACATCACGCACGATGTGAGGCCGCTGCCCTTGTCGAGGACGAGCCCGAACTGCTCGGGCGTTCCGCTCTTGTTCTCGAACTGGCCGACGATCTCGGCGTTGGTCACCTGGGCAGCGGTGACGTAGAAGGCGGTCGGCAGATCGGTGACGATCGCGTCCACCTGACCGTTCTTGAGCGCGGAGACGGCCTGGTCGTTCTTGGAGTACGCGGCCGCCTGCTGCGAGGGCTTCACCACGTCGCTGATGTAGTCGAGGCTCGTCGTGCCCACCTGGGCACCCAGCTTGAGGCCCTTCAGGTCCGCGATGTTCGTCGCCTTGGCGGCCTTGCCGCCCTTCAGCGCGATGACGGCCTGGCGCACGTCGTAGTAGCCCGAGGAGAAGTCGACGGCCTTCTTGCGCTCGGTGCTGATCGAGACCTGGTTGATGTCGAAGTCGAAGGTCTTCTCGCCGGGCGCGAACGCCTTGTTGAACGGCACGCGCTGCCAGACGACCTCGCTTTTGCCGTACCCCAGTTGCCGGGCCACGGCGTAGGCGACCGCCGATTCGAAGCCCTTGCCGTTCGCGGGCTTGTCGTCCTTGAACCAGGGCTCGTATGCCGGTTCGTCCGTCGCGAGCGTCAGCTTTCCGGACGTCTTGGTGGCCAACTTGCCCTTGGCGCAGCTCTTCGCGGCCGAGCCGGAGGGGGAGGCCGACGCCTTCTCCTCGGGCTGCGGAGCACAGCCGACGGCGGTGGCGAGCAGGGCTACGGTGGCGGCGGCTGCCGCACGGCGCAGGACACGAGGGGCTGTGTACATGGCGGGAGATTGGCAGCGAACCCCGTGTTTGTCCAGGTCACGACCATGATCTGTCCGCATACTGGGAACGGGTGTTGCGGTCGTGTGAACGGCCCTCAGGGTGCGGGCCGTCGGCCTGGGCCGCCGGCCGAGGGCGGGGTTGGAGACCGGCGGCCCTGCCGCAGAGGAGCCGTCATCCTCTGCGGGGTTGTCACCAGTTGACCGCGTGATGCGGCGCGCGGGGAGCGCGTACGCGCCCCCGGCGCGTGCGAAACGTTCACACGGGGCGCGCGGCGAGAAGCGTGCCGGACGCTCGGGCGGGGACAGCCCCGGCGCTCACCACCCGCGCGCGTGCCACTCCGGCAGCTGCGGCCGCTCCGCGCCCAGGGTCGTGTCGTTGCCGTGTCCGGGATAGACCCAGGTCTCATCGGGCAGCACGTCGAAGATCTTCGTCTCCACGTCGTGGATCAGGCTGGCGAAGGCCTTCGGATCCTTGCGCGTGTTGCCGACGCCGCCCGGGAAGAGACAGTCGCCGGTGAAGACGTGCGGATGGCCGTGCGGGTCGTCGTAGACCAGCGCGATCGAACCCGGGGTGTGCCCGACGAGGTGCCGCGCGGTGAGCTCCACCTGCCCCACCCTGATGACGTCGCCGTCGTCCACGAGGACATCGGTGGGCACGGGGATGCCGGGGGCGTCCTCGCGGCCGGCATACGTACGTGCGCCCGTGGCCGCGACGACCTCGGCGAGCGCCTGCCAGTGGTCGCCGTGCTGATGCGTGGTGACGACGGACGCGATGCCGTCGTCACCGATCATGCCGAGGAGCGTCTGCGCCGCGTTGGCGGCGTCGATCAGAAGCTGCTCGTCGGTGGCCCGACAGCGCAGCAGGTAGGCGTTGTTGTCCATCGGGCCGACCGCGATCTTCGTGATCATCAGGTCTTTCAGCTCGTGCACATCCGCCGGTCCGCCGACCCTGACCTCTCCGGTGTACGTCATGGTGATCAGCCTATAGCGGGGGAGGGCCCGCGGACCGTAGCGGACCTACAACGGCGGCAGCATCGGGAGCGAGCCGCCCTTCGCGGTCAGGCCGGAGCCGTCGCGCCGCCCGGAGAGCCAGCCCAGCAGGTCGGCGGCCGTACCCTCGACCGCGACGGGTCCCCCCTCCGCGCCGCCGCCCGTGGTCCGGAACCGGCCGTCGCCGGCGGTCAGACCGGTCGAGGGCACCTCCTTGTGTCCGGCGAAGCGCTCCGCCAGGAAGTCGATCTCCCGGTCCGTGAACTCGGCCGGAAGATCCTCCAGCTCGTACCCGATGCCGAGGTCGACATGGTGCAGCGCGACCTCGGCCCACCGCCGGAACGGCACCCGGGACGCCGAGTCGGTGACCCCGTTGCGCAGCTCCACCGTGCGCGACCAGTCCGCCGGCGCGTCCCCCGCGGCCTGGAAGCGGGCCGCACTCTCGCGCAGATCGGCGAGCTGGGCGTCGAGGGGGCGCGGGGCATCGCGCTGGATCTCGGCGTCCCGTGCCTCGGCACTCGCGTACATGGGCCGGCCCTCGAGGACGTTCACGAGCGCGTCCGCGTTGCGGGCGAGGTGGGCGAGGACGTGCCCGCGGCTCCACCCCGGAAGCCGTGACGGCTCGGCGAGCGACGCGTTGTCCAGTTCGGCGACCGCGGTGAGGAGCCGTTCGGTCGCGTCACGTACACATGCCAGGTCATGAGCGTGATCAATCATGGGCCTGACATTAGCCCGGCCACACCTTTGGGTGAAGGTGGTGAACCCCGCCCGCAAATCGAAAGCACGTGCTATATCGTCGGAGGCGGCGTCGGGCATGCTGGATGGCTGGGGGTTGTTATGCAACCGGGCAATCCGACCGGCGTTGTCAGTGGCTCCCCCTAGTCTGAAGAAGCACGGGGGCCCCGCCCCTGTCACTTCTCTCAAGAAAGGTGCGGACCGGCGTGGCCGACCGTCTCATCGTCCGTGGCGCGCGCGAGCACAACCTGAAAAACGTCTCGCTCGACCTGCCGCGTGACTCGCTCATCGTCTTCACGGGCCTGTCCGGGTCGGGCAAGTCCTCCCTGGCCTTCGACACGATCTTCGCCGAGGGTCAGCGGCGCTACGTGGAGTCGCTCTCCTCGTACGCCCGGCAGTTCCTCGGCCAGATGGACAAGCCGGACGTCGACTTCATCGAGGGCCTGTCCCCGGCGGTCTCCATCGACCAGAAGTCGACCTCGCGCAACCCGCGCTCGACGGTCGGCACCATCACCGAGGTCTACGACTATCTGCGTCTGCTCTTCGCGCGCATCGGCAAGCCGCACTGCCCCGAGTGCGGTCGCCCGATCTCCCGCCAGTCGCCGCAGGCCATCGTCGACAGGGTCCTGGAGCTGCCGGAGGGGAGCCGCTTCCAGGTGCTGTCGCCACTCGTGCGCGAGCGCAAGGGCGAGTTCGTCGACCTCTTCGCCGACCTGCAGACCAAGGGCTACTCCCGCGCGCGCGTGGACGGGCAGACCATCCAGCTGTCCGAGCCGCCGACGCTGAAGAAGCAGGAGAAGCACACCATCGAGGTGGTCGTGGACCGCCTCACGGTGAAGGAGTCCGCCAAGCGCCGCCTCACCGACTCCGTGGAGACCGCCCTCGGCCTCTCGGGCGGCATGATCGTGCTCGACTTCGTCGACCTCCCCGAGGACGACCCCGAGCGCGAGCGCATGTACTCCGAGCACCTGTACTGCCCGTACGACGACCTGTCCTTCGAGGAGCTGGAGCCCCGCTCCTTCTCCTTCAACTCGCCCTTCGGCGCCTGCCCCGACTGCACCGGCATCGGCACGCGCATGGAGGTCGACCCCGAGCTGATCGTCCCGGACGAGGAAAAGACCCTGGACGAGGGCGCCATCCACCCCTGGTCGCACGGGCACACCAAGGACTACTTCGGCCGCCTGATCGGTGCCCTCGCGGACGCGCTCGGCTTCCGCACGGACATCCCGTTCGCGGGCCTGCCGCAGCGCGCGAAGAAGGCCCTGCTCCACGGCCACAAGACCCAGATCGAGGTCCGCTACCGAAACCGGTACGGCCGCGAGCGCGTGTACACCACGCCTTTCGAGGGTGCGGTGCCGTTCGTCAAGCGCCGCCACAGCGAGGCCGAGAGCGACGCAAGCCGCGAGCGCTTCGAGGGCTACATGCGCGAGGTGCCCTGCCCCTCCTGTGAGGGCACGCGCCTGAAGCCGATCGTCCTCGCGGTCACGATCATGGAGAAGTCGATCGCCGAAGTCTCCGCGATGTCGATCAGCGACTGCGCGGACTTCCTTGGCCGGCTGAAGCTGAGCGCCCGGGACAAGAAGATCGCCGAGCGGGTGCTGAAGGAGGTCAACGAGCGACTGCGCTTCCTGGTCGACGTCGGCCTCGACTACCTTTCGCTGAACCGCGCGGCCGGCACGCTCTCCGGCGGCGAGGCCCAGCGCATCCGCCTTGCCACCCAGATCGGCTCCGGCCTGGTCGGCGTCCTGTACGTCCTCGACGAGCCGTCCATCGGGCTGCACCAGCGGGACAACCACCGGCTGATCGAGACCCTGGTCCGGCTGCGCGACATGGGCAACACGCTCATCGTCGTGGAGCACGACGAGGACACCATCAAGGTCGCCGACTGGGTCGTGGACATCGGCCCCGGCGCTGGTGAGCACGGCGGCAAGGTAGTGCACAGCGGCTCTCTGAAGGAGTTGCTCGAAAACACCGAGTCGCAGACCGGCGCGTACCTCTCGGGCCGCAAGGCGATCCCGCTTCCGGACATCCGCCGCCCCCGTGACCCGTCCCGTCGGCTCACCGTGCACGGCGCCCGTGAGAACAACCTGCAGGACATCGACGTGTCGTTCCCGCTGGGCGTGTTCACGGCCGTCACGGGCGTCTCCGGCTCCGGCAAGTCGACGCTGGTCAACGACATCCTGTACACGCACCTGGCCCGCGAGCTGAACGGCGCGAGAAACGTCCCCGGACGGCACACGCGCGTGGACGGCGACGACCTGGTCGACAAGGTCGTGCACGTCGACCAGTCGCCGATCGGCCGCACCCCGCGGTCCAACCCGGCCACGTACACCGGCGTCTTCGACCACATCCGCAAGCTGTTCGCCGAGACCACCGAGGCGAAGGTCCGCGGCTACCTGCCCGGTCGCTTCTCCTTCAACGTCAAGGGCGGCCGCTGCGAGAACTGCGCGGGCGACGGCACCATCAAGATCGAGATGAACTTCCTCCCGGACGTCTACGTCCCGTGCGAGGTCTGCCACGGTGCCCGGTACAACCGGGAGACCCTGGAGGTCCACTACAAGGGCAAGTCCATCGCCGACGTGCTGAACATGCCGATCGAGGAGGCCACCGACTTCTTCGAGGCCGTCCCGGCCATCTCCCGGCACCTGAGGACGCTGAAGGACGTCGGCCTCGGCTACGTCCGCCTCGGCCAGTCCGCCACCACGCTCTCCGGCGGTGAGGCCCAGCGCGTGAAGCTGGCCAGCGAACTGCAGAAGCGCTCCACCGGACGCACGGTCTACGTCCTGGACGAGCCGACCACCGGTCTGCACTTCGAGGACATCAGCAAGCTGCTGAAGGTGCTCGGCGGCCTGGTCGACAAGGGCAACACGGTCATCGTCATCGAGCACAACCTCGACGTGATCAAGACCGCCGACTGGATCGTCGACATGGGTCCGGAGGGCGGCGCCGGCGGTGGCCTCGTGGTCGCCGAAGGCACGCCCGAGGAGGTCGCCGGGGTGCCGGCCAGTCACACCGGCAAGTTCCTGCGCGAGATCCTCGGCGCCGACCGCATCAGCGACGCGGAACCGGTGCCGGCGCCGCGGGCCGGCACGGTCAAGAGGACGGCCGCCGCAAAGACGGCGGCGAAGAAGACGGTGACGGCCAAGGCCAACAACACGGCTACCAAGAAGGCCGACACGGTCACGAAGAAGGCGGCGGCCGCGAAGAAGACAACGCGGACACGCAAGGCCTGACGCAAGGCCTGACACACCACCAGAAAAGCGGCGCCCCGCGGG
>NZ_JBSHAY010000014.1:0-238971 GCF_053611725.1 Streptomyces sp. NPDC054783
GCCCGGTCCACCGATGTGGACCGGGCCGTCGCATGTCCGCACGCCGGCGGAGCCGCACGGCAGCCAGAGCCCCGCCTCTTGGGGGCGCTCCGATAGCCTCTCCCCATGAGCAGGCCCGCCACCTTCGTCCCGCCCCCCGGCGCCCGTGCGTACTCGCTGCGGACCGCGCGCGGGGAGTTCGCCGTAGTCGACGCTCCCGTGGCCGACGGGGTCGAGCCCCGAGGGGTGGCGCTGTTGCTGCCGGGGTTCACCGGGAGCAAGGAGGACTTCAATCCGCTGCATGTGCCGCTCGCGCGGCGCGGCTACCGGACCGTGGCCGTGGACGGGCGTGGGCAGTACGAGTCGGACGGACCCGAGACCGACGAATCCGCTTATGCGAGGCAGGAGTTGGCGCGGGACGTGCTGGCCCAGGCCGAGGCGCTCGGGGAGCCGGTGCATCTGCTGGGGCACTCCTTCGGCGGGCAGGTCTCGCGCGCGGCCGTGCTGCTCGACAACGCGCCCTTCCGGTCGCTCACCCTCATGGCCTCCGGCCCCGCGCAGATCTCGGAGTCCCAGCAGCAGCGCGTGAAGCTGCTGCGGGACGCGCTCGCGGTGATGACCATGGCTCAGGTGTGGGACGCGATGCGGGCGATGGAGACGCCCGAGGAGACCGAGACGGCGGCACTGGACGGCGGCCTGGACGACCGCGACGACCTGCAGCACCGCTGGCTGGGCACCAAGCCCGCCCAACTCATCGCCGCCGGACGCCAGTTGTGCACGGAACCGGACCGGATCAAGGAACTGGCCGCGCTGCCGCTGCCGTTCCACGTCCTGTCCGGGGCACGGGACGACACCTGGCCGCTGCCCCTGCTGGACGACATGGCGCTACGGCTCAACGCACGGCGGACGGTGATCGAGAACGCCGAGCACTCCCCCAACACCGACCAGCCCCTCGCCACGGCCCGCGCGATCGCCGACTTCTGGGACACCGCGGCCGGGCGGGGTTAGTACTGCGTCTGCAGATGCTCCCAGAAGCCGTCCCTCAGGGCGCGGCGCAGGTCCGCCTGGCCGCGCAGGGAGTACTGGAGCAGGCCCTCGGCCTCGACCAGCAGGTCCTGGTCGACGGAGCCGGGGAGGTAGGGGTGGCCGGGGAGCAGCTCGACCAGGGACTCGCGGCCCCGTGCGGCCAGCCACTTCGCGGCGATCTGGGCGCCGACGAAGCGGACGTCCTCACGGGTGGGGCGGGTGCCGGCGGTGGCGTCGTAGACGGCGGCCGTGCGGCGGGAGACGTACGGCTTGAAGAACTCGAGGTCGAGGGTGCGCTGGCTGTCCACCTCCCACAGCAGCGGCTCGGCCTGGTTGCGGCCCTCGGGGGCCTCGATGCCCCACAGGTGGACGCGGGCGCCGTAGCCCTGCGCCGCCTCGACCGCCGAGACCAGGTCCTCGTCGCCGCCGAGCAGGGCGGCGTCGCTGATCGCGCGGTGCCTCGCCAGTGATTCGAGGTCGCTGCGGATCAGCGAATCGACGCCCTTCTGCTGGTTGTTGGCGTTGAGGTTGCCGAGTCGGACCTTGACGTCGGGGAGTTCGGCGATGGACTGCTGCTCGGCGGTGTGGATGCGGCGGCGGGCACCGTCGTACCAGTACACACGCAGCAGGCGGCTGTCCGCGAAGACCTGGCGGGCCCGGTCGATGAGGGCCTCGATCAGGCCCTCGGCGTCGAGGTCGAAGGCCCGGCGGTCCTCGGTCCCGGCGACCAGCCGGCCCGCGGCCGCGTACAGATAGCCCGCGTCGACGAAGATCGCGTGAGTGGAGGGCGTCTTCGCCACCTCGGCGAGCATGCGTTCCAGCAGCTCGTTCGTGCGGTCGATGCGGGCGCCCAGGGCCGCCAGGTCGTCGTTCATCGCCTCCATTGTCCCGGTGGTCACGCTGCGAACACAACCGGTCCCGATGGGTCCGGCCGACCCGACTTACCAGTCAGTAATTAGACGTTCGAAAATTTTCTTTAGCGTAGGGAATGTTTGTAACAAGCACCGCGTTGGCTCCCTACGAACGCCGGATACACATCCGGCGCACCAAGTAGTTCTCCTCAGGAGGATGACCAGACGAAGGGAGAAGCCTGTGCGCTTCGAGATCATGCGACTCGACGAGGTCGACGGCACCACCGTGGACAGCACCGTCGTGGACGCCGCCTCCGTCAACCGGATCGTTCAGCAGGCCGCCGCCATCGGACAGCGCCTGTGGATCCGCCCGGCCGACACCCAGGCCTCGTAACGCTCACGCGCTGCGCGCCACTCAAGCTTTCCGGGGGAGCCGAGCCGACGAGGGCTCAGCTCCCCCGGATCACCTGAGTGATCCCGTTGATGATCTGCTGTACGGCGATGGCGGAGAGCATCATGCCCGCGAGCCGCGTCACCAGCACGACACCCCCGTCCTTGATGACCCGGATGATCAGCAGCGAGTAGCGCATCACCAGCCACAGCACGACATGGATCGCGAGGATCGCGGACCACACCGATACCTGCGTGGCCACGCTGTCGGCCTTCTGCACGGCCAGGATCACGGACACGATCGCACCGGGCCCGGCCAGCAGCGGCATGCCGAGCGGTACGAGCGCCACGTTCACGTCCTTGGTCTGCTTCGGCTCGTCGGTCTTGCCGGTGAGCAGGTCCAGCGCGATCAGCAGAAGCAGCAGGCCGCCCGCGATCATCAGCGCGGGGACGGAGACGTGCAGGTAGTCGAGGATCTGGTGGCCCAGGACACCGAAGGTGGCGATGACCCCGCCCGCCACGCAGACGGCCTGGAAGGCCATCCGCTTCTGCACCTTGGCCGGGCGCCCGGCGGTCAGGGCGAGGAAGATCGGGGTGATCCCGGGGGGATCCATGATGACAAAAAGGGTCAGGAACAGAGAGCCGAAGACGGCGACGTCGAACATGGGGAAGTACTGGCCTTGCTGGAAAAGGGTGAACTGGGGGCGCGTGGGGGCCGCTGACGGCGTCAGGCTCCGCCGGTGCCCGGCACCGGGAACGCGCCGGTCGCCCGTCGCGTGATCTCCCCGTACACCTCGGGGTCCGTCGCGTACGCGCCGAGCGTGACGGTCTTGCGGCTGCCGTGGTAGTCCGAGGAGCCGGTGACCAGCAGATCCAGGTCCTTCGCCAGGCCCCGCAGCCGGTCGCGCGCGTCGGCGTCGTGGTCCATGTGGTCGACCTCGAGGCCGTCCAGGCCGGCCCCGGCCATCTCGGCGATCCGCGCCTCCGGGACCGTACGACCGCGCTTGGCGGCGGCCGGGTGCGCGAACACACAGACCCCGCCCGCGTTCTTGACCAGCCGGATCGCCTCGAAGGGGTCCGTCTCGTGCTTCTCCACGAAGGCCCGGCCGCCGTCGGCCAGCCACTCCTCGGTGAACGCGTCGCTCACGGTCGGTACGACGCCCAGCTCGACCAGCGCCGTCGCGACGTGCGGGCGCCCCACGGAACCGCCGGCCGCGATCCGCTCGACCTGCTCCCAGGTGACCGGCACGCCCAGCGCGTCGAGCTTGGCGACCATGCCCTTGGCCCGCGGCACCCGGTCGTCCCGCACCAACTCGCGCTCGGCGAGCAGGGCGGGCTCCGCGGGGTCGAAGAGGTAGGCCAGCATGTGCATCGAGATGCCGTCGATACGGCAGGACAGCTCGGCCCCGGTGACCAGGGTGAGCCCCTCGGGCAGCGCGGCGATCGCCTCGGCGTACCCACGGGTGGTGTCGTGGTCCGTCAGCGCGACGACGTCCAGCCCGGCAGCGGCGGCATTGCGCACCAGCTCGGCCGGGGTGTCCGTGCCGTCGGAGGCCGTGGAGTGACAGTGCAGATCGATGCGCACGCAGACTCCAGGCGAAGGGCGGACGGAAGGGGACACCTAAGGATAGCGGGGTTTTGCAGCCCGCCTGTCACACCCGCACCCGGGAAGCACCCTTTACTGATCGGCCCAGGGGGCGCGGCGCTCTGTTCGATGTGCGGCTCCGTCGCCTGGGCGCGAGCGACCACCGACGGACCCACGCCCGCCGACGGACACACCCCCCGGTGAGCGCTACGGCCTGAGCAAGCGCGGCGACAACGCTCCGAAGGGCACCAGATCCAGCTCCGCCCCCGCGTCCCGCAGATCCGTCAGCACCAGCTCGTCGTACATCAGCAGGCCCGCCTGCTCGGGCCACATCACCGCCCACAGCCACATGCCGAGGGCCTCACCGGCGAAGACGGCCCGGTCGTCGGGGGTGCGGTAGACGTGCCAGAGCGGGGTCGGGCGACCGACGGCCAGCACCTTGGCCTGGGGCGGCTTCTCGACGTTCATGTACGACCCCGGGTCCGGGCCGTCGATGCCCGCGTACCGCGCGCCGAGGCCGACGCCGAGTTCCTCGGCGACCAGGATGAGTTCGGCCGGGCCGCCGAGCGGGCCGGGTCCGGAGCAGGCGACGGCGGTCGCGCGGCCACCGCTGCGGTCGTCACCCGCGTAGGCCACGCCCGTGAAGAGCCAGCCGACGGGCAGCGGCCAGGGCATCCACAACGGCACGTGCGTGCGGTGCACGACGGCACCGAGGGCTTCGACACTGGGCGGGATCACGGGCTGCAGCGGATACACCGTGCCGTGCACATCGCACTGCCACGCATCGGCGAAGAGACCGGGCGCCCTGACCCGGCCACCGCACCTCGGGCAACTGGGTTCGCCCCTCATAGGGCTCCACGGTCCTACCCCTGCCCGCCCACGTCAAGGACGATCACCCGTCCGGCAGATTTGATGCAATGCACATTAATTAGCCGACCTAACTTGCTCCGCACGTGACCACCGGCCAGGTGTCCCTGCTCTTCACCTCGCATTTCCTGATCACCACGTTCGCGATGCTGCTGACCGGGTTCGTCTCCAGCCGCATCGGCGGCCGCAGGACCCTGCTGCTCGGCCTCGCCCTCGTGGTCGCCTTCGCGGGCCTCGCGGGCACCTCCGACAGCGTCGGCCGGCTCGTCGGCTCCCGGGCGGGCTGGGATCTCGGCGACGCGCTCTCCGTCTCGACCGCGCTCGCGGTGATCGTCGGCGCGTCGGCCGGGGGCAGTGCGGCGGCGATCCTGCTGTACGAGTCCGCGCTCGGCCTCGGCATGGCCTGCGGCCCGCTGCTCGGCGCGGTCCTCGGCAACATCAGCCGGCACTACCCCTTCTTCGGCACGGCCACGCTGATGGCGGTCGGCTTCCTGTGCATCACGGCGTCCCTGAAGGAGCAGCCGAAGCCGGCCCGCAGGACCTCGGTCCTGGACCCGATCAGGGCACTCGGCCACGGCGGTCTCGCCTCGGCCGCGATCTCCGCGTTCTTCTGCAACTACACGTTCTTCACGGTGCCGGCCTTCACGCCGTTCGTGCCGGACATGACCCCCTACCGCTCCGGCGCGGTGTTCTTCGCCTGGGGTGTGCTGCTGGCGGTCTTCTCCGTGATCGTGGCGCCACGCATGCAGGAGCGCTTCGGCTCGCCGCAGGTGCTCGGCGGCTCGCTGCTGCTGCTCGCCGCGGACGTCCTGGTCCTCGACTACGGCAACCACACCACCGCGATCGTCTGCACGATCCTGTCCGGCGCGTTCATCGACGTGAACGCGGCCGTGGTGGCCGTACGCCGCAAGGCCCTGGCACTGCCCCACTCTCGGCTTCGCTCGAGCGGGGGACCCCCATGGCGGACGAGCTGAAGACGGCGCACGCCACCGAGGACGGCGTCACCGTCTTTGCCAACTGACCGAATCCGGCCTTGCGTTGGTGAGATCGGTCACTTCCGGCTCAGTCGAGCGGGACGGACCTGCGGGCGGGGTCCCTCAGGTCCGTCCCGCTCGCGAGCCAGCGCTCCTGGAGGGCCTGGGCGCCGTGCACCCGCTTCCAGGCGGCCTCGTTCGGGGTCATCGGCAGCAGTGGCAGGAACCGTACGGGCTCCATCGGGTCGTCCAGCTCCAGGTCCTCGACCAGGCCGCCGGGCTCGCCGACCAGGAACGAGGTGAAGGGGGCGCCGGGCCACAGCGGCTCACCCACGTCCAGCGAGGCGCCCGGGGTCACGATCAGACCCTCCACCTGCGGGGACGCGGCCAGTACGGCGAGCGGGCGGAGCACCTTGTCGGTGTCGGCGAGGCCCGCGCGGACGGAGAGGACCAGCTCGGCGCGGGGGCCCTTGACCGGGTCGGCGAGCATCGCGGTGGGGTCGGTCATGGGGTGGGCGGACATGCCGAGGGTGGCGTATCGCAGGACGTCCCCCTCCTGGAACCGGAGCACCTCGATGCGGTCCGTGCCGAGGAAGGTGACGGCGGCGCGCGCGTCCGGTTCGCCCAGGGCGGTGGTCAACCGTGCCTCGACCAGAGGAAGAACATCAACCATGACGCGAGCATAGAACTCGTCAGCAGCGGGCAAAGCGGCGCCTTGACACATCGGGCGGCTGCTACGCTGAGCCGGTGGTTCGGGACAGCACGCAGTAGCGTCGCTATCGAGTCCCGACGCCGATGAGACTCCCTTACGAGGGACCGGCCGGAGGAGGTGGGGCTGTCATGGATCGAAGTCGACCGTGCAGTACCACTCGCTCTTCCGCCCGTTGATGTAGTCACTGGCTGGTTTCCGGCTGTTCTACGCCTTCCTGTGCGCGTTGCCCTTCGGAAGAGCACTTCGTTTCGCTTTGCCTGATCCGTCTGATCATCCGATCCGTCTGATCACCCGATCTGCCGATCGCATCAGTTCTGCATCAGTAGCGAAGTCGCCACCGCGACGGTGCGGTGCTCCCCGCTTTGCGGACGTGCCAAACATCCTTCCCCTGCCTTGAGGGCAGGGAGACCCCTTGTCAGGACGTCCCCATTCCGGGTAGTTCCACCCGTAGCCGGCGGTCTTTCGTTGCCTGTCGCGAAGGAGCCTGCCCATGTCGATGATCCGCGACCTGCGCGCCGTGGTCCGTCCGTCCCGCGTCTCGCCGCGCAAGCCCACGAGCGCGTCGAACGCCTCGTACGACACCACCCGCGACCCGGCCACCCCGTCGGCCGTCGTGGACTGCGCCGTCTACCGCGACGGCGTGCGGGTGCGCAGCGACAAGCCGCTGAGCCCGCACGAGGCGATGCGGCTGGTGCGGCGCGACGGCGGCTTCGTGTGGATCGGGCTGCACGAGCCGACCGAGGCCGAATTCGCCGGTATCGCAAGCGAGTTCGGGCTGCACCCGCTGGCCGTGGAGGACGCGGTGCAGGCCCACCAGCGGCCCAAGCTGGAGCGCTACGACGACTCGCTGTTCACCGTCTTCAAGACGATCCACTACGTCGAGCACGACCGGCTCACCGCCAACAGCGAGGTCGTGGAGACCGGCGAGGTCATGTGCTTCACCGGCCGGGACTTCTTCATCACCGTCCGGCACGGCGGCCAGGGCTCGCTGCGGGCGCTGCGCCACCGGCTGCAGGACGACCCGGAGCTGCTGGCCAAGGGTCCCTCGGCCGTGCTGCACGCGATCGCCGACCACGTCGTGGACGGCTACATCGCGGTCGCCGACGCGGTGCAGGACGACATCGACGAGGTGGAGACCGAGGTCTTCTCCCCGGGCCGCAAGGGCGGGGTCTCGCGCGGTGTGGACTCGGCGCGGATCTACCAACTCAAGCGTGAGGTGCTGGAGTTCAAGCGCGCGGTGGCTCCGCTGCTGCGCCCGATGCAGCTGCTGAGCGAGCGGCCGATGCGGCTGGTCGACCCGGACATCCAGAAGTACTTCCGGGACGTCGCCGACCACCTCGCCCGGGTCCAGGAGCAGGTGCTGAGCTTCGACGAACTCCTCAACTCCATCCTCCAGGCCAACCTGGCGCAGGCGTCCGTCGCGCAGAACGAGGACATGCGCAAGATCACGGCCTGGGCCGCGATCATCGCCGTGCCGACGATGGTGACCGGCGTGTACGGAATGAACTTCGACTACATGCCCGAGCTGCACTGGAAGTACGGCTACCCGCTGGTCCTGGGCGTCACCATCGCCATGTGTGTGGGCATCCACCGGGTGCTCAAGCGCAACGGCTGGCTGTGAGCGGGCGCTGGAATAGGCTGGGCGCATGACAAGCGAGCTGCTCGACCGGGCCCTCATCGAGGAGGCCTCGAAGAAGTCCGGCCTCATCTGGGTCAGGGGCGCCGGGGCCTCCGCCGCACGTGCGCTGTGGCACGTGTGGCACGAGGGCGCGGTGTGCCTGGTCGGCGGCGGCCCCGGTGAGCAGCCGCTGGAGGGGCTGGTCGACGGGGGCACCGCCGAGGTGACCGTGCGCAGCAAGGACAAGGGCGGGCGGCTGGTGACGTTCGCTGCGACCGTGTCCGAGCTGCCCTCCGGCTCCGAGGAGTGGGAGGCGGCCGTCGCCGAGCTCAAGGGCAAGCGTCTGAACGCCCCCGACGGCGAGGAGATGCCGGCCCGCTGGGCCCGCGAATGCCGGGTGCTGCGCCTGGCTCCGGCCGGGTCCTTGGCGCCCTTGCCCGACGGCAGCCTGGCCGCGCGACCGGTCGCGACTGCGGCGACCACTCGGCGACCGGCGCCGGCGGGCCTGCCGAAGCTTCTCGTCAAGCGCCGCAAGGGCCGGTAGGCCGGGGGCCGGACGCCTGCTCACCGGCGCCCTTCGAGCACCGGCGCTCCTTCACCACCGGCACCCGGGCCCCCGGAACGACTAGGACGCCGGCAACTGCTGCCCGTAATCCACCGTGTCGGACTTGGCGGGCTCGGCGACGGCGAAGTCCTTGCCCCAGTCGGAGAAGCTGAGCGTTCCCGCCCCGCCGCCGCGGACCAGGCGGAGGGGGTACGGCGTGCCCTCCAGGGAGACGTCGAGGCTGCCGCCGGAGCCCTTGTCGCCGGTGATGCGGATGGTGCGGGTACCCGCGTCGTCGTGGTGGCCGTCCGTCGCCAGTGAGCCGTGCAGTGTGAACAGTCCGTCCAGGAGGACGTCCTTGTCCGTGAAACCGCTGAACTTCCTGTACGCGGGATCGTCCTGCGGCACCTTGACGTACTTGCCGTCCAGCTTGGTGGCCGCACCGTCACCACTGCCGCCGCCCTTGCCGCCCGCCTGGTTCCAGAAGTCCGCGTCGGCCTTCAGATACAGCTGCTTCCCCACCCGCAGCAGCTTGAAGGTCGCCCCCTTCGAGGTCACCGACCCGGTCCCGCCGTCGGCCTTCAGCCGCATGTCCAGCCGGTACGTCCGGCCGCTGGTGACGACGGTGCCGGACAGCCGCACCGCAGGTGCCCCCTGGGCGGCCGCGCGGGTCTTCGCCTGGATCCTGTCGGCGGGCAGCTTGCCGACGCCGTTCGTCCCCGCGTCCGGATCCTCACCGCCGCACCCGGCCAGCACCGCCATCCCCGTCAGGGCGCATACGCAGATCGAGGTGACCAGCGCGGCCCGGCGGGTACGGCCCTGGGGAATCGCAGTCACAGGTGGGGTCGCCTTTCTGACGGTTCCTGAGCGGTGGACCGCAGCGTACCCGTGCCTCGGCCGCCCGGCGGAACGAGACCGTCCGGACCCCCCACCAGGGCGTATCCGACCGGTACGGGCTAGCCTGAAGCGCACCCGAGCGGGCAACTCCGAGCAATTCACAAAGAAAGCGGAACACCCCGGAAAGGGGTGATTCCCAGGCCACGTCAGCAGAGGAAGCAGAGCCATGGCAGCCGGCGCCCCCCGGATCTTCGTCTCGCACCTCGCCGGGGTCCCCGTCTTCGATCCGAACGGCGACCAGGTGGGCCGCGTGCGCGACCTGGTCGTGATGCTGCGCGTGGGCCGCAGACCCCCGCGCCTCCTGGGGCTGGTCGTCGAACTGGTCACCCGGCGCCGTATCTTCCTGCCCATGACCCGGGTCACCGGCGTCGAGTCCGGGCAGGTCATCACGACCGGCGTGATGAACGTCCGGCGCTTCGAGCAGCGGCCCACCGAGCGGCTGGTCTTCGGTGAGCTGCTGGACCGGCGGGTGACGCTGGTGGAGACCCGCGAGGAGGTCACCGTCCTCGACCTGTCCGTGCAGCAGCTGCCGGCCCGCCGCGACTGGGAGGTCGGCCGCGTCTTCGTGCGCAAGGGCAGGAAAGCGAGCGCCTTCCGGCGGGCCAAGGGCGAGACGCTGACCGTCGAGTGGTCGGCCGTCACCGGCTTCTCCCTGGAGGAGCACGGCCAGGGCGCCGAGAGCCTGCTCGCCACCTTCGAGCAGCTGCGCCCCGCCGACCTCGCCAACGTCCTGCACCACCTCTCCGCCAAGCGGCGCGCCGAGGTCGCCGCCGCCCTGGACGACGACCGGCTGGCCGACGTACTCGAAGAGCTGCCGGAGGACGACCAGATCGAGATCCTCGGCAAGCTGAAGGAGGAGCGCGCGGCGGACGTCCTGGAGGCCATGGACCCCGACGACGCGGCCGACCTGCTCGGCGAACTGCCCGAGGAGGACAAGGAGCGGCTGCTGAGCCTGATGCAGCCGAGCGACGCGGCCGACATGCGCCGCCTGATGTCGTACGAGGAGCACACGGCCGGCGGTCTGATGACCACCGAGCCGATCGTGCTGCGCCCCGACGCCACGGTCGCCGACGCGCTCGCCCGGGTCCGCAACCCCGACCTCTCCCCGTCTCTCGCCGCCCAGGTCTACGTCTGCCGCCCGCCGGACGAGACCCCGACCGGCAAGTACCTGGGCACGGTCCACTTCCAGCGGCTGCTGCGCGAGCCGCCCTACTCCCTGGTCAGCTCCATCGTCGACACCGACCTGCAGCCGCTCGACCCGGACGCGGCGCTGCGCGTCATCGCCGGGTTCTTCGCCACGTACGACATGGTCGCCGCGCCCGTGGTGGACGAGTCCGGATCGCTGCTCGGCGCGGTCACCGTGGACGACGTACTGGACCACATGCTGCCGGAGGACTGGCGGGAGACCGAGTTCCACCTGAACGACGAGAACGAAGGGGTGGGGACCCATGGCTCCTGAGCGCGACGCCGCAACCCGCGAGCGCACCCCGGCGGGCGCCACCGCCGCCACCCGGCCGCGCACGCCCCGCCTGGACCAGCCGCGCCCGCCGCGCCACCGCGTGCTGCCCGAGTGGGACCCGGAGGCCTTCGGCCGGCTGTCGGAACGGATCGCCCGCTTCCTGGGCACGGGACGCTTCATCGTCTGGATGACGGCGGTCATCATCATGTGGGTGCTGTGGAACATCGCCGCGCCCAGCCACCTGCGCTTCGACGAATACCCCTTCATCTTCCTGACCCTGGCACTGTCCCTGCAGGCCTCCTACGCGGCCCCGCTGATCCTGCTCGCGCAGAACCGGCAGGACGACCGTGACCGGGTCAACCTGGAGCAGGACCGCAAGCAGAACGAGCGGTCCATCGCCGACACCGAGTACCTGACCCGGGAGATCGCCTCGCTGCGCCTGGGCCTGGGCGAGGTCGCGACCCGCGACTGGATCCGCTCGGAGCTGCAGGATCTGGTCAAGGAGCTGGAGGACAGGCGCCGGCACGACGGGCACCCCGGGCACGTCGTATTCCCGGCGGAACGGTCAGATCGGTCTCCGGGACGTGACACAGACGACCGCTGAGGGGCATCCCGGACGCCCCTCGGCGCGCCGTACCATCGTCCTTATGGCTACGGAAGACGCGGTGCGCGAGGCACTGGCGACGGTGAACGACCCCGAGATCAACCGACCCATCACCGAACTGGGGATGGTCAAATCGGTGGAGATCGGGGATGACGGCGCGGTAGCCGTCACCGTGTACCTGACGGTCTCCGGCTGCCCCATGCGCGAGACGATCACCCAGCGTGTCACCGAGGCGGTCTCCCGGGTCGAGGGCGTCACCCGCGTCGACGTCACCCTCGACGTGATGAGCGACGAGCAGCGCAAGGAGCTGGCCAACGCGCTGCGCGGCGGCCAGGCCGAGCGCGAGGTCCCCTTCGCCAAGCCCGGCAACCTCACCCGCGTCTACGCGGTCGCCTCCGGCAAGGGCGGCGTAGGCAAGTCCTCGGTGACGGTGAACCTGGCGGCCGCCATGGCCGCCGACGGCCTGAAGGTGGGCGTCGTCGACGCCGACATCTACGGCCACAGCGTGCCGCGCATGCTGGGTGCGGACGGCCGTCCCACGCAGGTCGAGAACATGATCATGCCGCCGTCGGCGAACGGCGTGAAGGTCATCTCCATCGGCATGTTCACCCCGGGCAACGCGCCGGTCGTCTGGCGCGGCCCGATGCTGCACAGGGCGCTCCAGCAGTTCCTGTCGGACGTGTACTGGGGCGACCTGGACGTCCTGCTCCTGGACCTGCCGCCCGGCACCGGCGACATCGCGATCTCCGTCGCCCAGCTGATCCCGAACGCCGAGATCCTGGTGGTGACGACCCCGCAGCAGGCGGCGGCCGAGGTCGCCGAGCGCGCCGGTTCCATCGCGGTCCAGACCCACCAGAAGATCGTCGGCGTGGTCGAGAACATGTCCGGCCTGCCCTGCCCGCACTGCGGCGAGATGGTCGACGTCTTCGGCACCGGCGGCGGCCAGGTGGTCGCCGACGGCCTCACCCGCACCACGGGTACGGCGGTCCCGGTCCTCGGCAACATCCCGATCGACGTCCGCCTCCGCGAGGGCGGCGACGAGGGCAAGCCGGTGGTCCTGACCGACCCGGACTCCCCGGCGGGTTCCGCCCTGCGGGCGATCGCCGGGAAGCTCGGCGGCCGGCAGCGCGGCCTGTCGGGCCTGTCGCTGGGGCTCACACCGAAGAACAAGTTCTGAGGATTCTCCGCAGACCTCTACGACAAGAAGATTTCCACGACAAGAAGACCTCGACGACGAAGGGGCACCGAAATCGATCGGTGCCCCTTCGTTGACCGCATGGGCGGATGTCACGCGTAAGCGGAGACGTCCTTCACCACGGCGAACCCAAGACCGTACGCGCTCATCCCCCGTCCGTACGCCCCCAGGTGCACCCCCGCCTCAGTAGTGCCGGCGAGCACCCATCCGAACTCGGACTCCCGGTAGTAGAAAGAGGCGGCGACCCCGTCCACCGGAAGAGAGAGCCGACTCCACTCCGGCCCCTCAAGATCGTCGGCCAGGGCCCACGCCGTCTCCGTCTGCTGATCCAGCCAGTCGTCCCGCAGGCTGTGGTCCATCTGCCCGGGCCAGGTGAACGACAGCAGCCCCACCCCGGCCAGCCACGCCGCCGAGGACACCGACGTGGCCTCCAGCAGCCCCGTACCGTCGGCGCTCCTGCGCGACGGCTGCGCGGCGACGGTGACGACCACCGCGAACTTCTCGCGCGGCTCACCGGCGGAGCCCGCCTCCCCCCGCACGGAGGGCTCGTCGCCGTGCCCGATCGACCCGTGCTCCACGGCACCGTCGGCCGCCGTACCGACCTGCATCAGCCAGCGCGGCCCCGTGAACGCCTCGTCGAGGCCGTACCACGGGAAGGATGCCTGCAGATAACCGTCGACCGTACGCCGGGCGGAGGGGAGCTGCTGCGCACCCTCCGCGGCCGGCGCCTGCGCGCCCACCCGACTCGTCGTCTCCATCTGCCCGGACGCCTCCTCGCTCTCGTCGGACCAGCGGTGGCCCGCCCCCCTTCGGGCGTACTCGTCCGGTCCGCACAACAACTCGGCAGCATATCCACACCGATGGGAGCCTCAGGGCAGGCGCTGGATGCGTGGGTCGCGCGAACGGCCTGTTCAGGCCGTGTGCGACGGGTGCGTGCTATGAAACGCGTCACGTGCGCGGCGTACGCCCGCGTGCGCGTGTCGGCGCCTGAGGGTGCGCCGGGTGGCGTCCGTCAGGTGGCGTCCGCGTCGAAGGGCGGCCGCTCGTCACTGGCGGGCTCCTCCGGCTTCTTGGTCATGTCGATACGGCCCGAGGAGGCCGAACCCGAGGAAGACGCGGACGACGAGGAGGACGAGGACGACGTGAGGGCTTCGCTCTCCCGCCCGTGGACGGCGTCCGTGACCTCGGCCATCTCCTTCTTCAGGTCGAACCCGTTGCGGATCTCCTTCAGGCCCAGTTCGTCGCCGTCCAGCTGCTTGCGGATGAACGTCTTCGGGTTGAGGTCCTCGAACTCGAAGTCCTTGAACTCCGGGCCCAGTTCGCTGCGGATGTCCTGCTTGGCGCTCTCCGAGAACTCGCGGATCTTCCGGATCGTGCGCGTGACGTCCTGGATGACCTTCGGGAGCTTGTCCGGACCGAAGACGAGCACGGCGAGCACGATGATCGTCACCAGCTCCAGTGGTCCTATGTCATTGAACACCTGACGCTCCTTGCGATGTCCTCGGTCGCTCAACGGTACCCGGCGTTCCCGTCCGACCGGTACCGTCCCGAGGTGAGACTTGTGTCAGTTCTGCTCCGCCGCGCCCAGTCGGAGCGGGACGTCCCGGTCCGTGCCGGCGCGGCGGACGGTCAGCCGCAGCTGGTCGCCGGGCCGGTGGGCGCGGATCTTGACGATCAGCTCCTCGGCGGTGTGCACGGGCTGTCCGTCGACCTCGGTGATGACGTCGCCGGCCTTGAGCCCGGCCCGTTCACCGGGACCGCCCTTGCTCACGGCGGGGCCGCCGCCCGCGCTCCTGCTGTCGATGCGGGCGCCGTCGCCGGTGTACGCCATGTCGAGCGTGACACCGATCACGGGGTGGGTCGCGTGGCCGTCGTTGATCAGTTCCTCGGCGACACGCTTGGCCTGGTTCACGGGGATGGCGAAACCGAGCCCGATGGAACCGGCCTGGCCGCTGTCCGAGCCGGAGCCGCCGTCGGCGGAACGGATGGCGGAGTTGATGCCGATGACCTGGGCCCGGGAGTCGAGGAGCGGGCCCCCGGAGTTGCCCGGATTGATGGGGGCGTCGGTCTGCAGCGCGTCGACGTAGCTGACGTCGCTTCCGTCGCCCTTGTCTCCCCCGGCCGTGACGGGCCGCTCCTTGGCGCTGATGATGCCGGAGGTGACGGTGTTGGCGAGGTCGAAGGGGGCGCCGATGGCGACGACGGGGTCGCCGACCCGGACGTCGTCGGAGTTGCCGAGGGGCAGCGGGGTGAGCCCGTGCACGCCGTGGATCTGGACGACGGCGAGGTCGTAGCCGCTGTCGTGGCCGACCACCTTGGCCTTGACCGTGTCGCCGCTGCTGAACGTCACGGATATGGTGCCGTCTGATCCGGCCGGCGCTACGACGTGGTTGTTGGTGAGGATGTGCCCCTGTGTGTCGAGTACGAAGCCGGTGCCGGTGTCGCTCTGTTCGGTCCCGGTGACGTGCAGGGTGACGACGCTGGGCAGCGCGCGGGCGGCTATCCCGGCCACGCTGTTCGGCGCCCGCCCGGCGGGCACGCGCCCGGCCTGCGGCAGGTGGACGTCGTCCCCCAGCCCCTGACGCTGGACCCAGGCACCGGCCACCCCGCCGACACCTGCGGAGAAAACGGCGACCAGCAGGCTCCACACGACCAGCAGCCGCTTCCCCCGTCGCTTGCGCTGCTCCTCCGTCAGCACCCGCACGCCGCTCTGCTGCAACGCCCCCTGCCCGAACACCTGCTCCTGGGGCGACCCGACACCCCAGGGGTCATAACGCGGAGCCTCCTCGCCCCCCGAGGGGGGCGGTACTGGGGGGCCTGCGGGGGCTGGAGTGGCGGGGGTGACGGTGGCGGGGACGCTGGGGTTGGGCGCCGTAGGGGCGGGGGTGCCGGGGGCGGAAGCACCGGGCGCGGGGGCCGCGGGGGCGGGGGTGCCGGGAGAGAGGGCGCCGGTGGCCGGAGCACCGGGGGCGGGGGCCGCAGGGGCGGGAGCGCCAGAGGCTGAAATACCGGGTGCAGGCATCCCGGAGTCCGGAGCGGCGAGGGACGGAACGCTGGGAGCGGGCGCCGCAGGCGCGGGCGCGGGCGCGGCGGGGGACGGAACGCCGACTGCCGGTGCGCTGGGCGCGGGCGCGCCGGGCGCCGGGAAGGGTGTGGTGCCGCCTGGGACGGGTACGCCGGCTGCCGGGGTGTGCGGACCCGGTGCGGGTGCGGGTATGCCCGGTACCGGCGTGTGCGGACCCGGTGCGGGCGCGGATGCGGGCGGGCCGGATGCGGGCGCCGGTGCGGGGGTGGGAGCCCCGGGTGCCGCAGGCGGAGCCGTAGGCGTCGGCGCAAGTGGGGCCGCCGTGACCGCGGGGTGCTGTACAGGGGGTGCGGGCGCCCAGGGGCCCGGCTCGCCGTATGGCGGGGTGCCGTAGGGGTCCGGGTCGTGCAACGGCTTCGGCCGCTCGCTGGGAGCCGCCCAGGCGCCTTCCGCGCGCTCGGGCGACACCGACACCGGCTTGGCCAGCTCGAAGTCCCCGTCGGCCTCGGCCGACCCGAGGCCGACGGGCGTCTCACGCTGCCCGGCGCTCTCCCGCTCCGCGGTGTCGGTTCGGTCGGTCGGTGGCGCCGCCGCCGTACCCTCCGGGTCGTCCTCCGGTGGGACACGGTTCCCCTCGTTCATGCTCTCCCCACGGCTGGCCGCGGCCGCACGCTTCGGCGGCGGCCGCGGAACGTCGACTACGCCCCCGGGTCATCGCCGCGGGAACGGTCCTCACCGGATTCAACCAGGTTCGCGGGCCGTGGCGTAGTGGCCGGTCGGGGCCGGTCAGGGGGTCTGGTCGGGTGTGGAGGGGGAGGGCGTGGCGGCGGGGGAGGTGTCGGGGACGGAGGCGGACAGCAGGCTGGAGCCGTTCACTCCGGGGACGGCGGACCAGGCGTTGAGCGGGTAGACCACGGTGTCGTCGAGCGGACGTATCAGCGGGGAGACCGCGGCCGCACCCGCCATCAGCGGCGCGGTCAGGCCGCGCACGGTGCCGTCGCCCTGGGTCCGGCCGGTGCCGGGGGTCGGCAGTCCGGGCACCAGCGGCGCGGCCATCGAGGTCGGGACGGCCGGCGCCGGTCCGAACCCTGTACCGCCCTGGGCGAACAGCGGTCCCAACGCGCGGCGGCGCTGGCTGTCCGGCGTGGCCGCCCCCGAGCCGGCGCCGCTGCCCGCCGAGCGCGCCGGGATCACGTTGTTGCCGGTGCCCGAGCCGCCGCGGCCGTCCGCGGTGGTGTCACCGGGGATGGCGGTGGTCATGCCGCCGAGGGCGACCGCGGCCAGCGACACCGCACCGGCGGCGGCGAACGCGAACCGCAGACCGCGCGAGGCGGAGCGGCCGTCGTCCGGGCGGCCGACGGGATGGATACGGAAGCCGCGCTCCTCGGCGGCCGGGACAGGGCTGTCCGGATACGCGGGGCCGTGCGGGCGGGCGGGGACGTAACCGAACGTGAAGCGCTCGCCGCGCCTCACTCCGAAGACCCCGAAGACGCCGGAGACGCCGGAGGCTCCCCCCGCCCCGGGGGGTTCGTCGTCCCCCGAGCCGCGGCCGAAGAGTCCCCCGGGCGGCGACATTCCGTCGCCGTCCAGGTCACCTCCTCCGGGCAGGCCCTGCAGGCGGGCCAGGAGACTCGCCGAGGGGGGCGGCGGGGCCGCCTCCGCGAACACGTTCTTCAGTCGGCGCTGGGCGTCCGCCTCCGCCTTGCACCGGGCACAGGTGGCCAGGTGCGCGAGGACCCGCTCACGCGACTCATGACCGAGCTCTCCGTCCACCAGGGCGGAGAGCCGGTCTCCCAGGTGCTGCTCTGCGAGGTGTGCCTCCGCAGGTTTGGGCCGGGATCCACTCACGCGGTCGCGCCCCCTCCCCCCAGAGCGGGGACACGGGCCACGAAGGAGCGCCGCTCGGCCGCGCGGGCCTCCGGGGAACGGTGCGCGAGGGCCTTGCGGAGCTGGGAGCGGCCACGGTGGATACGGGAGCGGACCGTGCCGAGCTTGACGCCGAGGGTCGCGGCGATCTCCTCGTACGACAGTCCCTCGATGTCGCACAGGACGACGGCGGCGCGGAACTCGGGCGCGAGGGTGTCCAGGGCCTGCTGGACGTCGGCGTCGAAGTGCGCGTCGTTGAAGAGCTGCTGCGGGGTGGGCTCGCGGCTGGCCAGGCGCTCGGCCGCGTCCTCGCCCAGGGCGTCGAAGCGGATGCGCTGCTTGCGCCGGACCATGTCCAGGAAGAGGTTGGTGGTGATGCGGTGCAGCCAGCCCTCGAAGGTGCCCGGCGAGTACGTCGACAGGGAACGGAAGACGCGGACGAAGACCTCCTGGGTGAGGTCCTCGGCGTCGTGCTGATTTCCCGTCAGGCGGTAGGCCAGCCGGTAGACCCGGCCGCTGTGCGTGCTGACGATCTCCTCCCACGTGGGCGGAGTCCACGCCTGCCCGTCCGCGTCGGTGGAGAAGGTCGCGGTCTGGGCCTCGCCTGCGGCGAAACCGGCGTGATGGTCAGCAGCGGTGTCGGTCACGGATTTCGGCCTGCCCGCCGACCCGAGGAAGCGCCGCAGCACTCCACCCCGGTTCCCGGGCGCAGCCGCACCTCCCCTGTCAGCTCTGGTGGTGTCCAGTGGAGCCCCTACCATAGCCACCTCGCCCGTTAGCTCCCCATAAGCGGTTTTACGAGAATTTGATCTGGGCTGATACGGCTCATACGGCTGCGTCAGCTGCTCCTCGGTGTCCTGATCCACCCCTTGCACCCCCGTCTTACCCCCGTCGCATCCCGGGCCACCGTCTCACCCCTTTAAACGCCCGGTCCCATCTGCGGGTTCCCGCCGCCAACGGATACAGTCACGCCCAGGCAACCACGGGGACAGGAGAGGGTCATTACCGGCAACCGGCAGACGAGCTGGGCGTTCGCCGACGCCTTTGTCGCCGAGGACGAAGCGCTGCGGTGGGCCCGTGACCGGGCCCGCGAGGCAGGGCTGCGCTCGGTGTCGCCCGGCACCGGCGCCGCGCTGCGACTGCTCGCCGCCTCCGTGGACGCGAAGGCGGTGGCGGAGATCGGCACGGGCTGCGGGGTGTCCGGGATCCATCTGCTGCACGGCATGCGCCCGGACGGGGTGCTCACCACGGTCGATCCGGAGCCGGAGCACCAGCAGTTCGCACGGGAGGCCTTCCGCGGCTGCGGTTTCGCCAGCAACCGGGCCCGCTTCATACCCGGCCGCGCCCTGGACGTACTCCCCCGGCTCGCGGACGCCGGCTACGACCTCGTCTTCTGCGACGGCGACCGGCTGGAGTACCTGGACTACCTCGCTGAATCGTTGCGCCTGCTGCGGCCGGGCGGTCTGGTGGTCTTCGAGGGTGTCTTCGCCAACGGCCGTACGGTGGACTCGGGACCGCAGCCCACGGAGGTGCTGCGGCTGAGGGAGCTGCTGCGTGCGGTGCGCGAGAGCCAGGAACTGGTCCCTTCGCTGCTGCCGGTGGGCGACGGGCTGCTGTGCGCCGTCAAGCGTTGACCGGCCGCCGCGGGACGGCATACGCGACTGCCCCGGCACCGCGTACGATGCCGGGGCAGCCCGAAGGACAGGATCGTTGGGACGTCAGACGACGACCTTCTTGAGGGCGTCGCCGAGCGCCTCGGCCTCGTCAGGGGTCAGCTCGACGACGAGTCGACCGCCGCCTTCGAGCGGAACGCGCATGACGATGCCCCGCCCCTCCTTGGTCACCTCGAGCGGGCCATCGCCCGTCCGCGGCTTCATGGCCGCCATGCTCGTTCCCCTTCCTGAAACCAGCTCATCGTCTGCCGAGAACCCCGGGAGGGCATTCGCGTTTCCGAAACGGACACGCGACACCGGCATCGAACACATTGCTTCCCAGCCATTATCCCGCATCGCAGGACCCGATGACCAACATCAGTCGGCATCGCTTGGGCAACGCGCGCGAGCAAAACCACCCAATTCGGCGATGTGGCTGCGATACTGCACCGCCACACGGACATCCACCGGTCGGCACCCCTCCGTTTTTCTTTGACGCAGCTCACACGACAGGTCCGGCCCTCGGGCGGCGATCTCCGCCATGCTGTCCTTCATACGGACGTACTGAGCGGTACGTCACCCGCGAACCGGAGGGGATGCGCCATGGCCGACACCGTGCTCTACGAGGTGAGCGACGGACTCGCGACGATCACGCTGAACCGCCCCGAGGCGATGAACGCGCTGAACGTCGCGACCAAGGTCGCCCTCCGGGAGGCAGCGGAATCAGCGGCAGGCGACACGGCCGTACGGGCGATCTTGCTGACCGCCGCCGGGGACCGGGCGTTCTGCGTCGGCCAGGACCTCAAGGAGCACATCGGGCTGCTCGCGGCGGACCGTGAGACCGGGTCCGGGCAGACGATGAGCACGGTCAAGGAGCACTACAACCCGATCGCGCGGGCCCTCGCCGGGGCGCCCAAGCCGGTGGTCGCCGCGGTGAACGGGGTCGCGGCCGGGGCCGGCTTCGGCTTCGCGCTCACCGCGGACTACCGACTGGTCGCCGACACGGCCTCCTTCAACACCTCCTTCGCGGGCGTCGCTTTGACCGCCGACTCCGGTATCTCCTGGACCCTGCCCCGGGTGATCGGCCCGAGCCGCGCCGCCGACCTGCTGCTCTTCCCACGCAGCATCAGCGCCCAGGACGCGCTGGAGCTGGGCATCGCCAACCGGGTCGTCCCCTCGGCCGAACTGCGCGCCGAGGCGGAGAAGACGGCGCGGGCGCTGGCCGAGGGCCCGACCGTGGCGTACGCGGCCATCAAGGAGGCGGTGGCCTACGGCCTCACGCACTCCCTCGCCGAGACCCTGGAGAAGGAGGACGAGCTGCAGACCCGGGCCGGCCAGTCCGAGGACCACGCGATCGCCGTGCAGGCGTTCGTGAACAAGGAGAAGCCGAAGTACCTGGGCCGCTGACACGCCATCCGCCGCCTGCGGCGGACCAAGCGGCCGTGCCACGCGATGCGCAGGGCCTTTCGCGTTGGCCCAGAGAGCGGAGCGGGCGGCGGAATTGGTGGCCTATTGTGCGATGAGCAGGGCCTCCGCGCCCACGGGCCGGTAGCCGGCCGCCTGGAAGGCGCGCACGCTGCGGGCGTTCCCGGCGGCCTGCTGCGACCAGACCCATGCGCCCGCGGGAACGAGGTGCCGGGCGGCGGTGGCCAGCGCCCGGCCCAGCCCCCGGTGCCGTACGTCCTCGTCCACCTCGACGGCCGTCTCCCAGCGGCCCGCCACGCCCCGCCCGAGGACGACCACTCCCCCGTCCGTCGCCCAGACGCGCACATCGTCCCGGCGCACCCGTGCACGGCGCACCCGCGGATGGTCCGGGTCGGCGAGCTCCCGCAGTTCCAGCGGGGGGCCGTCGGGCAGGGAGCTCGCCACGGTGAGCAGGTCGATCGTGTCGGTCGACCGGCCCGTGCGGGCCAGGAACGAGGCCAGGAAGCGGGGGTTCATCGCCGCCGCCAGCTCGTCGCAGTCGAGGGACGCGAGCGTGCTGCGCACCCAGTCGGGGTCCTCGTCGGTGAACACCACGGAGTGCGCGGTGAACGCGATCACGCCGGCGTCGCGACGGCTCGGCTGCGGCACCACCGTCGTACCGCCGTCGGGCGCCGGGAAGCGTCCCCGGGCCGCCGCGTCCAGGATCTCGGCCAGGGTTCGGGACACGGCGGTCAGGCGCCCGCTCCTCTCGCCACGCACGCTTCCAGGTGGTCGTCGACCAGACCACAGGCCTGCATCAGCGCGTACGCCGTCGTGGGGCCGACGAATCTGAGGCCCCGTTTCTTCAAGGCCCTGGACAGGGCCGTGGACTCCGGGGTCACGGCCGGGACGTCGGCGAGGGTCTTCGGGGCGGGGCGGCCCGCCGGGGCCGGTGCGTGGGACCAGATCAGCTCGTCCAGCTCGCCCTCCGCCCAGTCGGCGAGCACGCGCGCGTTCGCGAGCGTGGCGTCGATCTTGGCGCGGTTGCGGATGATGCCCGCATCGGCCAGCAGGCGCTCGCGGTCCTCGTCCGTGAAGGCGGCGACCTTCTCGATGCGGAAGCCGGCGAAGGCGGCGCGGAAGCCCTCGCGGCGGCGCAGGATCGTGATCCAGGACAGGCCCGACTGGAAGGCCTCCAGGCTGACCCGCTCGAAGAGGGCGTCGTCGCCGTGGACCGGGCGGCCCCACTCCTCGTCGTGGTACGACACATAGTCGTCGGTTGACAGGGCCCAGGGGCAGCGCAGGGCGCCGTCGGGCCCGGCGAGGGCGGTGCCGTCGCTCATCGCTGGTCCTCGGGGTGATCGGGCTTCTCCATGCGGACGTGTGCCGCCGCGGCTCTGGCGCCTGCCAGTGCCGACTCCAGGTCGGCGATACGGGCGTCCCGCTCGGCGAGCTCGGCGCCGAGGCGGCCGAGGGCGTCATCGACGTCCGCCATGCGGTAGCCGCGCGGGGAGACCGGGAAGCGCAGGCTGTCCACGTCCGCGCGGTTCACCGGGCGGTCCGGGGGCAGCGGGTCCTGCAGCCGCTCCGGTGCCACCTCCGGCAGGGGGCCGCTTCCGCTGCCGCCCACCACGGCGAGCGTCACCGCGCCGACCACGACGGCCAGCGCGACGACCAGGAACAAGAACATCACCATCGCCAGGGGTCCCCACGCTCCGTGCCGGACGTTGTGCCGGACGCTGAATCTGTCTGGGTCCGATCGTGCCATGCGAGTCTGACAGTTAGGGTCACAGACGGTTGTACCGCGGAACGTACAAGGAGAGGTCACAGCTGATGCTCAGGCTGGGCAGGCGGGAATTCGGGCCCCATGAGCCGGTGATCATGGCGATCGTGAACCGGACTCCGGACTCCTTCTACGACCAAGGGGCCACGTTCCGCGACGAGCCGGCCCTCGCACGCGTGGAGCAGGCCGTTGCCGAGGGCGCCGCGATCATCGACATCGGCGGGGTGAAGGCCGGGCCGGGCGAGGAGGTCACGGCCGAGGAGGAGGCGCGGCGGACGGTCGGTTTCGTGGCCGAGGTACGGCGGCGTTTCCCGGACGTGGTCATCAGCGTGGACACCTGGCGGGCCGAGGTCGGCGAGGCGGTGTGCGAGGCGGGGGCGGATCTGCTGAACGACGCGTGGGGTGGCGTCGATCCGGGGCTCGCGGAGGTCGCCGCGCGGTACGAGGTGGGGCTGGTGTGCACGCACGCGGGGGGTGTGCAGCCGCGTACGCGCCCGCATCGGGTGACGTACGACGACGTGATGGCCGACATCCTCGACGTCACCGTGGGTCTGGCCGAGCGGGCGGTGGCGCTCGGGGTACCGCGGGAGTCGGTGCTGATCGATCCCGGACACGACTTCGGGAAGAACACGCGGCACAGCCTGGAGGCGACGCGGCGGCTGGACGAGATGGTCGCCACGGGGTGGCCGGTGCTGGTGTCGCTGTCCAACAAGGACTTCGTCGGGGAGACGCTGGACCGGCCGGTGAAGGAGCGGCTGATCGGTACGTTGGCGACGACCGCGGTGTCCGCGTGGCTCGGGGCGCGGGTGTACCGGGTGCACGAGGTGGCGGAGACCCGGCAGGTGCTGGAGATGGTGGCGTCGATCGCCGGGCACCGGGTCCCTGCGGTGGCTCGGCGGGGTCTGGCCTGACCAACCGGGGGGGGGCTCCGCCCAGTGGACGTCGGCCGAAGCCCCGCGCCGACGGCCCGCTACCGGCCTGCTAGCGGCCCGCCTCCTTCGACACCAGGGCCACCGCCTCCTCCACCTCGTCCGTGACGTGGAACAGCAGCAGGTCCTTCTCCGCCGCCTTGCCCTGGGCCACCAGGGTGTTCTTCAGCCAGGACACCAGGCCGCCCCAGTACTCGCTGCCGAAGAGGACGATCGGGAAGCGGGTGACCTTCTGGGTCTGGACCAGGGTCAGCGCCTCGAAGAGTTCGTCGAGCGTGCCGAGGCCGCCGGGCAGGACCACGAAACCCTGCGCGTACTTCACGAACATCATCTTGCGGACGAAGAAGTAGCGGAAGTTCAGCCCGATGTCGACGTAGGGGTTCAGCCCCTGCTCGAAGGGCAGCTCGATGCCGAGGCCGACCGATACGCCGCCCGCCTCGCAGGCGCCCCTGTTGGCCGCCTCCATCGCGCCCGGCCCGCCGCCCGTGATCACGGCCCAGCCCGCCTCGACCAGGCCGCGGCCGAGCCGCACCCCGGCGTCGTACTCCGGCGAGTCCACCGGCGTACGCGCCGAGCCGAACACGCTGATGGCAGGCGGGAGTTCGGCCAGCGTGCCGAAGCCCTCGATGAACTCCGACTGGATGCGGAGCACGCGCCAGGGGTCGGTGTGGACCCAGTCCGAGGGGCCGCCGGCGTCCAGCAGGCGCTGGTCGGTCGTACTGGCCGTCACCTGCCCGCGCCGCCGGAGGACCGGTCCGAGCCGCTGCTCGTCCGGCGGGATCTTCTTCCCCTCGGGGTTGCCGGTAGGCATGTGCGCTCCCTCCGCTCGGGGGTGGTTCCACCTCAGCGTAGATCCACCCCGGTTACGGAGGGGGGACAAGCGC
This sequence comes from Streptomyces sp. NPDC054783, assembly GCF_053611725.1. Lineage (NCBI taxonomy): Bacteria > Bacillati > Actinomycetota > Actinomycetes > Kitasatosporales > Streptomycetaceae > Streptomyces > Streptomyces sp. NPDC054783. The sequence continues at coordinate 24,245 of NZ_JBSHAY010000014.1, forward strand.
GTGTCCGGCACGCGTGCGCCGTACGGGCGTCTTACGCCGCGCCGCCCGCCGTACGGCGTCCTACTCGGTGAGCCAGTTCCGCAGGCGTTCCTCGCCCGCGAGGATCTTGGCCGTCTCCACCCGCTCGTCGCGCTTGTGGGCCAAGTGCGGGTTGCCGGGGCCGTAGTTGACGGCCGGGATGCCCAGCGCGGAGAAGCGGGAGACGTCCGTCCAGCCGTACTTGGGGTGGGGGGTGCCGCCCACCGCCTCGATGAAGGCCGCGGCGGCCGGGTGGGAGAGGCCGGGCAGGGCCCCGCCACTGTGGTCGTCGACCACGAACTCCTCCACGCCGCAGTCCGCGAACACCTCGCGGACGTGCGCGATCGCCTCCTCCTCCGTGCGGTCGGGGGCGTAGCGGAAGTTGACCGTCACCACGCACTCGTCGGGGATGACGTTGCCCGCGACCCCGCCGCTGATGCCCACCGCGTTCAGGCCCTCGCGGTACTCCAGGCCGTCGATCACGGGGTAGCGGGGCTCGTAGGCGGCCAGACGGGCCAGGATCGGGGACGCCGCGTGGATGGCGTTGGAGCCCATCCAGGAGCGTGCCGAGTGGGCGCGCTCGCCCCTCGTCTTCAGCAGCACCCGCAGGGTGCCCTGGCAGCCGCCCTCGACCTCGCCGTCGGAGGGCTCCAGCAGGACCGCGAAGTCGCCCTCGAGCCACTCCGGGTGGGCCGTGGCCACGTGCTTGAGGCCGTTGAGTTCGGCGGCGACCTCCTCGTTGTCGTAGAAGACGAAGGTCAGGTCGCGGTTGGGGGCGGGGACCGTGGCCGCGATCCGCAGCTGCACCGCGACGCCCGACTTCATGTCGCAGGTGCCGCAGCCCCACAGCACGCCGTCCTCGTCGAGCCGGGAGGGCACATTGTCCGCGATCGGGACCGTGTCGATGTGGCCGGCCAGGATCACCCGCTCGGCGCGCCCCAGGTGCGTACGGGCGATCACGTTGTTGCCGTAGCGGTCGACCGTCAGATGCGGCAGGGCGCGCAGGGCGGTCTCGACGGCGTCCGCGAGCGGCTTCTCGGTGCCGCTCTCGGAGGGGAAGTCCACGAGCTGCGCGGTGAGCGCGGCGGCGTCGAGCGTGAGGTCAAGCGAGGTGTCGGCCATGGCGTCGACCCTAGCGCGCCGCCTGGCGGGGACTGCGGGCAAGCGCTGTCCGGTAACCCCCCGTGAGGTCGCGTCGGGCCTCAAGTACCTTGTACGCGTGCCAGAGCCGTCCCCCACCCGTCCCAAGCGTCGCGGCCGCCTCTTCCGTTTCGGTGCGGCCCTGTTGGTCCTGTGCGGCGTCGCCGCGTACCTCGTGGTGCAGTACGTCACCGGAGGCGGCGGAGCGCGCGGCTGCAAGGTGGTCTCGGACTACGGTGACAGAACGTCGTACGAGTTCACGCCGGAGCAGGCGGTGAACGCGGCGACGATCGCGGCGGTCGGCACCGGGCGCGGGATGCCCGAGCGGGCGGTGACGATCGCGCTGGCGACCTCCCTGCAGGAGTCGGGGCTGCGCAACATCGAGCACGGCGACCGGGACTCGCTGGGCCTGTTCCAGCAGCGGCCCTCGCAGGGCTGGGGCACCGAGCAGCAGATCATGGACCCGGCGTACGCGGCGGGCATCTTCTACGCGCACCTGGCCAAGGTGCCGAACTACACCGATCTGCCGCTGACGAGGGCTGCCCAGGAGGTCCAGCGCAGCGGCTACCCGGAGGCGTACGCCAAGCACGAGTCGGACGCGCAGCTGCTCGCGGCGGCGCTGACCGGGCGCTCGGCGGCCACGCTGACCTGCGACGGGCGCCCGGAGACCACGGCCTCGGCGACGGGTCCGGACGCGGTGCGGGCCGCGCTGGTACGGGATTTCGGGCGGGACGCGCTGCAGGAGACCGGTGCGGAGGTGGGCGGTACGCCCGTGCCGTCGCCCTCTCCCGCGCCGAGCGTGACCGCGACCGCGCAGGGGCGGACGGTGACCGTGCCGGTGCCGCAGGGCACGAAGGTGGACGCGATCGGGCGCGGCGAGCGGCAGCGGGGCTGGCAGCTGGCGCAGTGGGCCGTGGCCAACTCCTCGGTGCTGCACATCCAGCGGGTGGCGTACGCGGGGCGGGAGTGGGCCGCGGGAAGCGGTGGCGGGCAGTGGAAGCCGGCCGCGTCGGACGGGACGGGCGGCGTGGGGCCGTCCCTGGGGGTCGTCCGGATCGTGACCGGACAGTAGATCGTGACCGGACAGTAGTACGGGAGATCCCTCTCAGGGGTTGTACGGGGCCGGTTGGGGCGGCGGTTGGGACGGGCGGCGTACCGTCTCCCGAGTTCCCTGGAAAATCAAGGGCCGTAAGGATTCTGCGGGATTTCGGGCAGACGTTCTTTGCCCGTTTTTATCCACACCTGATAATGCGATGCGTTATCCATTCTTTACCTGGGGCGTCCGCAACCTTCGCGGGCTTCGAGCGGTAGTCACGGCGTCCGAGCCACGACACGGACCGGACACACAACACCGTTCTCTTCCGTCGAATGGAGCATCATGTCCCTCCCTCTGACCCGCCGGATCGCCCGTGCCGCGCTGCTCGTCGCAGCGGGAGCGGCAGCCGGGGTCGGTGCGGCCGGTTCCGCCGGTGCGGCCACGAACCTGCCGGCGGCCCCGAACGTGGGTGGTCTGACCGCCCTGGACGGAGCGCACGTCGCCGACAGCGTCGACGGTGCCGCGCAGAACGTCACCTCACTCGCGGGCCACACGGGCGGCAAGGCGGTCGAGCAGACGGTGCCGGCCGCGGCCAAGACCGGCGGCGGTGCCGTGAAGAAGACGGCGCCGGTCGCGCAGCAGGCCGCCGGCGGCGCTGCCGGGGCGGCGGGGGAAGTCCTCGGGGGCGCCGCGTCCGGCGCAACGAAGGGTGGGGTGACCAACCTGCCGGTGCAGGGGCTGCCGCTGGGTGGCTGAGCGCCGCTTCGACCGGTGACGGGGTCCAGGGAGTTCCCTGGGCCCCGTTGCCTTGTGTGTTGCGTTGTTGCGGTTGTTGCGGTTGTTGCGGTTGTTGCGGTTGTGCAGGGGTACGGCGGGGCTCTACGCCGTCAGGCGGGACACCGCTGCCTGGACGCGTTCGTCCGTCGCTGTCAGGGCCACGCGTACGAACCTTTCGCCCGCCTCCCCGTAGAAGTCGCCGGGGGCGACGAGGATGCCCAGGTCGGCCAGGTGGGCGACCGTGGTCCAGCAGGGCTCGTCGCGGGTGACCCAGAGGTAGAGGCTCGCCTCGCTGTGCTCGATGCGGAAGCCGTGGCCCAGCAGAGCCGCCCGGAGGGCCTCGCGGCGGGCGGCGTAACGCTCGCGCTGGATGCGGACGTGCTCGTCGTCGCCGAGGGCCGCCACCACGGCCGCCTGGGTCGGCGCCGGGGTCATCATGCCGCCGTGCTTGCGGATCTCCAGCAGCGGGCCCAGGACGGCCGGGTCACCGGCGATGAAGGCCGCGCGGTAGCCCGCCAGGTTGGAGCGCTTGGAGAGGGAGTGGACGGCGACGATGCCGTCGTAGGAGCCGCCGTTGACGTCCGGGTGCAGGACGGAGACCGGGTCGGCCTCCCAGCCCAGCTCCAGGTAGCACTCGTCGGAGAACAGCAGGACGCCGTGCTCGCGGGCCCAGGCCACGATGCCGGTCAGATCCTCCTTCGAGAGGACCTTGCCCGTGGGGTTGGACGGGGAGTTCAGCCACAGGAGCTTCAGGCCGGCCGGGTCGAGGTCGCGCGGGTCGTCGTAGACCTCGTAGCCGGCGCGGGCCAGGCGGGCGCCGACCTCGTAGGTGGGGTAGGCGAGGCGCGGGTGGGCCACCCTGTCGCCGGGGCCGAGGCCGAGCTGGGTCGGCAGCCAGGCGACCAGTTCCTTGGAGCCGACGACCGGCAGGACGTGGCGGTGGGTCACGTCCCGGGCGCCCAGACGGCGCTGAAGCCAGCCGATGATCGCGTCGCGCAGCGCCGGGGTACCCCAGACGGTCGGGTAGCCCGGAGAGTCGGCCGCGTCGATCAGGGCCTTCTGGATCAGTTCGGGCACCGGGTCGACCGGGGTGCCCACGGAGAGGTCGACGATCCCGTCCGGGTGCGCGGCGGCCGTCTTCTTGTACGGCTCCAGCTTGTCCCAGGGGAAGTCAGGCAGGCGGTCGCGAAGCGACTCCCTGGAAGGGTGGTGGCGGGCGACGGGCGGGCGGTCGGAGACTGCGGACACGGTCGGTGGCTCTCTTTCGTCGGTGGCGGCAAACGCCTCGGCCCCGTACGGCCGCGATCTGGGCGATCGGGCCGTACGGGACCGAGGCGGCGCGGTTGGCGAGCCGCTTGGCGCTTAGACGGTCACTCGCCCTGCGGCGGCAGCGCGGCGACGAACGGGTGGTCGCGCTCGATCAGCCCCAGCTTGCTGGCGCCGCCGGGAGAGCCGAGCTCGTCGAAGAACTCGACGTTCGCCTTGTAGTAGTCCTTCCACTCCTCCGGAGTGTCGTCCTCGTAGAAGATCGCCTCGACCGGGCAGACCGGCTCACAGGCACCACAGTCGACGCATTCGTCCGGGTGGATGTACAAGGACCGCTGGCCCTCGTAGATGCAGTCGACCGGGCACTCCTCGATGCACGCCTTGTCCTTGACGTCGACACAAGGCTGCGCGATGACGTAGGTCACGCTGTCGTTCCTCCTCGATAGGGCGCTGGCGGGCCTCCTCAGGCTCCGCCGCCTGGCGCGCGGGAGCGCGGCGTCGTCGATGCCCGCCTCTAGTATCTCCGTTCCGGAGCATGATCCGAACAGGAGGGGTGAACTGACCAGTGGAAATCTCGGCGACAGGACACTTGGAAGTCCGCATCACCCCTTCTGACGTGGGAAAACGCGTCTCCGTACGGCGCTTGAGCGAAACTGGTGCGACGCAAGAGAAGTTCACCGACACGGTGGGTGTTCTCACATCATGGGATGCTGGCGTGCTCATGATCACACGACGCGACGGGCAGAGCGTGCGGATCGCCGAATCCGCGTTGGTCGCGGGCAAGGTCGTACCGGCCGCTCCCGCGCGCCGCCGGGGGCCCGCCGCCTCGTACGAGGAACTCGCGCGGGTCTGCTCGCGCGGCTGGCAGCCGCTCGAGACCGAGCGGCTCGGTGAGTGGGAGCTGCGGGCCGCCGACGGGTTCACGCGGCGGGCCAACAGCGTGCTGCCGCTCGGCGATCCCGGCCTTCCCCTCGACGCGGCCCTTGCTGCCGTACGACGCTGGTACGGCGAGCGTGGCCTGCCCGCCTACGTCCAGACGGCCACCGGCGCCGAGGGCACGCAGGAGCTGCTGTGCGCGGAGCTGGAACGGCGCGGCTGGGTGCGGGAGGTGACGGCCGAGGTGTGGACCGGTGCCCTGGCGCCGGTCGCGGACCGCGCCGAGGGCACCGGTGTGGTGCTGTCCCGGCAGGCGGACGAGGCGTGGCTCGCCCGGTACCAGCGCAAGGGGGTGAGCGAGGTGGCCCTGCGGGTGCTCGGTGGGGCTCCGTCGGTGTGGTTCGCGACCGTGCCCGGCGCCGGGGGTGAGCCTCCGGCGGCGATCGGGCGGTGTGTCGTGGACGGGCGGTGGGCCGGGTTCGCGGCGGTCGAGGTGGACCCCGGGCGGCGCCGGCAGGGGCTCGCCACCGAGGTGATGGCCGCGCTGGCCCGGCGGGCGCTGGACGAGGGCGCGTCAGCGGCCTGGCTGCAGGTCGAGACGTACAACGAGGGCGCGCGCGCACTGTACGCCGCCCTGGGCTTCACCCCGCACCACACGTACCACCACTACCGCGCACCGGACGCGCCGGAGACGGACGCGTCCAAGGCCAGGGCCCGGCAGACGCAACCACCCGCCGCTCCGGTCCGGAACCGGGCAGCCGGCCGGCCCGAGGACCGGGGCCGGACAGCGGACACGATCGGCAACCGGGACACGGCCACGGACACACCGGTCCCCCAGGGCCACGCCACCCCACCCACCGACCATCGGAACCCGGCAGCCGCCGGCTCCGAAGACCGGGACCGGACAGCAAACGCGGACAACGACCGGCACGCGGCCACGGACACACCAGGCCACCCCAGCCACACCGCCGCGCCCGCACACCACCGCAACCCCGCAATCACCCCCGTCGGAGCCCCGGAGGCGGGCGATTTGCGGCCGGGCGGGTCGTAGAACCGCTGTGGAAGGGCATGAGCCTGGCATGCGTCACCCGTATCTGCCGCCGCCGTACCCGCCCCCGCCGGAGCGGTCGGCCGAGTTGCGTCGGAGGTTCGCCGAGGAGGCGCGGTCCGAGCGGCCGGACCTGTCGACGCTGTGCCTGCTGATCGGCGCCGAGGCGGACGGTTCGCTGGACGAGGCCGGGATCGACGCCGCGCAGCTGGAGCTGGACCGGCTCGCGGGCGAGCTGCCGTACCGGCCGGGCGGGCCGCACGCGTGGGCGGAGGCCGTACGGCGGCTGCTCGGCGGCCGGTACGACTTCCACGGCACCCCGGCCGACTACGACCGGCTGGAGTCCTCCCTGCTGCACGAGGTGCTGCGCCGGCGGCGCGGGCTGCCGATCCTGCTGTCGGTGGTGTGGCTGGAGGTCGCGCGGCGGGCCGGGGCCCCGGTGTACGGCGTCGCGCTGCCGGGGCACTTCGTGGTCGGCTTCGGCGCGGCGGAGGAGCAGGTGCTGGCCGATCCGTTCGACGGCGGGCGGCTGCTGACCGGGGCCGATACGGAGATGCTGGTGGTGGGCGCCACGGGGGCGCCGCTGGACGCCTCGATGCTGGAGCCCGCGGCGCCGCTGGAGGTCGTCCAGCGGATCCTGAACAACATCCGCGCGTGGGCCTCGGCCCGGCCCGAGCGGTCGGACGTGGCCCTGTGGGCCGTGGAGCTGGCGCTGCTGGTGCCCGCGCATCCGGCCCGGCTGCGCTACGAGCGGGGGCAGCTTCTGGTGCAGCGCGGGGAGTTCGCCTCGGGCGCGCAAGAGCTGGAGTACTACGCCGACCTGGTCGAGGTGGTGGACGAGTCGACCGCGCTCAAGGCACGGCAGCAGGCGCACACCGCGCGCGCGATGCTCAACTGATCCCTCAGAGCCAGCCCTTCTCCCGTGCTGTCCGTACCGCCTCCGCCCTGTTGCGTACCGCCAGTTTCTGGATGGCCGTGGACAGGTAGTTGCGGACCGTGCCCTGGGAGAGGTGGAGGGCCTTGGCCAGTTCGGCGTTGGTGGAGCCGTCGGCGGCCGCGCGCAGCACCTCGCGTTCGCGCTCGGTGAGCGGGTTCGCGCCCTCGGCGAGCGCGGCGGCGGCGAGCGTGGGGTCGATGACCCGCTCGCCGGAGAGCACCTTGCGGATCGCCTCGGCGAGCTGCGCGGCCGGCGCGTCCTTGACGAGGAAGGCGTCGGCGCCGGCCTCCATGGCGCTGCGCAGATAGCCGGGGCGGCCGAAGGTCGTCAGGACGACGAGCTTGACCTGCGGAAACTCCCGGTGGACCTGCGCGGCCGCCTCGATGCCGGTGCAGCCGGGCATCTCGATGTCGAGCAGCGCCACGTCCACGCCGTGCGCGCCGACGGCGGCCAGCACCTGGTCGCCGCGCGCGACCTGGGCGACGACCTCGATGTCCTCCTCCAAGCCGAGCAGCGCGGCCAGGGCCTCGCGGACCATCGACTGGTCCTCGGCGAGAAGGACCTTGATCGTGATCGTCATGCCCCGGATCCTACGTGCCCCCCAGGGGCCGCGGGGACGCGGGCGACCAGCCGGAACCCGTGCCTGATCCGGCCCGCCTCCAGGGAGCCGCCGGCCTTCTCCAGCCGCTCGGTGAGGCCGATCAGACCGTTGCCGGGTCCGCTGCCGGAGCCGCCCGAGCCGTTGTCCTCGACGGAGAGTTCGAGCATCGCGCCGTCCAGGGTCTGCCGGTGGGCGAGCTGGACGAGGCACTTGTCGGCGCCGCTGTGCCGGACCACGTTGGTGATCGCCTCGCGCAGCGCCCAGGCGAGCGCGGACTCGGACTCCTCGGGGACGCCGTCGAGGCCGGGCTCGGCCGGCACCTCGGCGATGACACCGGCGGCGGTCAGGGCGACCTGGGCGCCGGCGAGCTCGGCGGCGAGCCGGGGGCGCCGGTAGCCGGTGACGGCCTCCCGGACGTCGACCAGGGCCTGCCGGCTGACCTGCTCGATGTCGGCGACCTGCTGGGCCGCCCTGTCGGGATGGTCGGGCAGCATCCGGCCGGCCAGCTCGCTCTTCAGCGTGATCAGGGAGAGCGAGTGGCCGAGCAGGTCGTGCAGGTCGCGGGCGAGGCGCAGCCGCTCCTCGTTGGCGGCGAGATGGGCGACGGTGGCCCGCGCCTTGCGCAACTCGACCGTGGTACGGATGAGTTGACCGACGCCGACCATCGCGAACCCGATCAGCGGGACGAGGAGCAGGCTGTCGTCCGGCTTCTCGTGCCAGCGCAGTCCGACGAGGAACATCACCGCGGTCGCCGCGGGGATCGCCCAGAACGCGGCCCGGACCGGGAGGGTGGCCCCGCAGGCGACCGACAGGTAGATGAACAGGCCGATCCAGGCGTCGCCGAGGGTGTATGTCAGCAGGGGGGCGAGGACGGCGAGGACCGAGAGCAGTGAGATGACGACTCGCGGCGTGAAGTGCCGGCCGATGTTCCGGAAGACCAGGGTCAGGTAGGCGGTGACGAACGCGGCGAGGCCGGTCGCGCCGGCGACCGTGGCGAGCGTGGTGTGGTGGCCCGAGGTCAGGTCCTTGACCGGCGAGTTGAGGAAGACCAGCCAGACCCCGATCCACAGGATCTTGACCATCAGCTCGCGTCGGTTGTGCGGCCCCTGCCCGATCCGCACCTGGGGCTCCGGCCGCTTCCCGCCGGCCTGCGGGTCTTCCGTCATCGTGCTCACGCCTTCAGCGTGTCCTTCCGGTACAGCCAGGCCGCGCCGCCCGCGAAGAGGACGAAGTAGACGGCGAGGATGGCCACGTCCGTCGCGTGCGGGGCCTGGCTCTGTTCGATCGCCCGCCCCAGTGCAGCGTACGCGTGCGTGGGCAGCCACTTCGCGATGTCCTGCAGGAACTGCGGGAAGGTGGTGGACGGCATCCACAGGCCGCCGAGGATCGACAGACCGAAGTAGATGATCATCGTGATCGGGCGGACCGCGTCACCGGAGGCGACATAGCCGATGGCGACGCCGAGCGCGGCGAAGACGAGGCTGCCGGCCCAGATGACCCCGGTGAGGGCGAGCCACTGCCAGGCGTCCAGGTGGACGTGCTTGATCGCGGCGGCGGCCACGAACACCACGATGATCGACGGCAGGCTCACCACGGCGGCGCTGGCGGTCTTGGCGAGGACATAGCCGCGTCCGGGCAGCGGGGTCAGCCGCAGCTGCCGTACCCAGCCGCTCTCGCGCTCCTTGGCGATGCGCTCGCTGTTGCCCATCAGGACGGCCGTCAGGGCGCCGAAGGAGGCCATGGAGACCATGAGGTAGGTGGCGACGGTCAGGCCGGTGCCGTCGACCTTGGAGGTGGAGCCGGAGCTGCTGGAGAAGATCAGGAACAGGATCGAGGGGTAGAGCACCGAGAAGAACAGGAACTTCCGGTTGCGGAAGGCACGGGCCAGTTCGAGCTTGATCAGGGAGTTCATGACTGCTTGGCCTCCTCGGCCTCCGTGATGGCGACGAAGGCCTGCTCCAGACCGAGACCGGCGACTTCGAGGTTGCGGGGGTAGACACCGAGGCCGTACAGGGCGTGCACGGTGGCGTCGGCGTCGGACGACTGGATGCGGACGGTCTGACCGGAGACGTCTATCGAGGTGAGGAACGGCAGGGCGCGCAGGGCGGCCTCGTCGGTCTGCCCCTCCAGGTCGAAGGAGACGCGGCGGGCGCCGGCCTTGGCCTTGATCTCGGCGGCGGTGCCGTCGGCGAGGAGCCGGCCGCGGTGCAGCACCAGGACCCGGTCGGCGATGGCGTCGGCCTCTTCGAGGTAGTGGGTGGCGAAGAGGACCGTACGGCCCTGGTCGGCCTGCTCGCGCATGGTGGCCCAGAAGGCCTGCCGGGCGGAGACGTCCATGCCGGTGGTCGGCTCGTCCAGGATGATCAGGTCGCTGTCGCCCGCGGTGGCGAGGGCGAAGCGGACGCGCTGGGCCTGGCCGCCGGAGAGCTTGTTGACCTTGCGGTCGGCGATCTGCGCGATGCCCGCGCGGGCCATCACGTCCGCGGCCTTGTACGGCTTCGGGTGCAGGGAGCAGCTCAGCCTGACCAGTTCCGCGACGGTGACCTCGTCCATCAGCCCGCCGCTCTGCAGCATCGCCCCGACCCGCCCGGCGACGATCGCGTCGCGGGGGGTGCCCCCGAAGAGGCTCACCGTGCCGCTGTCGGGGTGCTTGAGGCCGAGGAGGAGGTCGAGGGTGGTGGACTTGCCGGCCCCGTTCGGGCCGAGGAGGGCGACGGTCTCGCCCGGGTACAGCCGGAGCGAGAGCCCGTCGACGGCCCGCACGCTCCCGTACGTCTTGGTCACCTGGTCGAAGCCGACCACCGGGGTGGTGGTGGCCGGTGCCGCAGTTGTCGTCATGGCATCCATGCTCGCGGCGCGGGCCTGGCGCCGGGCAGTGTCGGGGGTCCTGGGTGCCGGATGACAGATGTCATGCCGAACGGGTGACAGGCCTGGCGAAGGGGGCGTCCGCCGAACGCGGGACGCCCCCTGTCGTGTGTGGCTCGGCTAGGTGGGGTTGGTGTCGATGACCGCGACCCGGTTGGTCGTGCTCATCAGGGCCTGGCGCAGGGCGACATAGACGTCCTGTGGGGTGACGGGCGTCTTCTTGCCGTTGGCGCGGGTGATGAGCACGCCGTCGAAGGCCTTGCCGTAGAGCTGCTTCAGGGCGTTCAGGTCGGGCTTGTCGACCAGCTTGCCGTCCGGAGTGGGCACCACCTTGAGGAACTTCCAGAGCGATTTCTCCGGGCTCATCAGCACCGCGTGCCCCGGGCCCGCCGACACCGTCACCTTGGCCGACATCGCCGGCTTCGCGAACTCCTTCATCTCCTGGTCGACCGCCGCGTTCGACACCGTCGGCTGCTTGGTCGTCGTCGGGACGGTGACCGGGGCCGCCGTGTCCGTCTCCACCAGAGTGCGGTAGGCCTGTTCGACCGCCTGGGTCGACTGGGCGGCGTCGATGGCCTTGCCCGCCTTGCCGTAGACGGCGACCGCCTGGCCCGGCTTGAAGTCGATGCCGCCCTCGACGACCGAGCCGGAGCCGCCGCCGGCCTGCTGGAGCGCGGCCTGGAGCTTCTCCTCGTCCACCGGCATCTCGGGGTCGATCACCCGCTTCTGCCCGAAGAGGGAGCCGATGACGTGCACCGGGTTGTAGTCGCTGGTCGCGGCCTTGCTGACGGTGGCCTGGAAGTCGAACTGCAGACCGGCGTTCTCCGGGGTGAGGTTGACCGTGTTGCCGCCGACGGAGAGCTTCAGCGGCTTGTTCACCCGGCCGCCGAAGGCGTCGTCGAGCTTCTTGACGGCGTCGTCACGGGTGCCGCCGCCGATGTCCACGCCGAGGACCGTGGTGCCCTTGGGCACGTCGGTGTGGTTCATCAGCAGTCCGGCGCCGTAGGCACCGCCCGCGACGACGACCACGCCGGCGCCCAGCAGCACCAGCTTGTTGCGGCCCTTCTTCTTCGGCTTGGCCTGCGCCTTGGGCGCGCCGGACGGCTCCGGCTTGGCCGGGGACTGCGGGGCCGTGCCGCCGAACGGGGAGGCACCGGCCCCGGGGACGACCGGGATGCCGCTGGTGACGGTGTGTCCGGAGACGTTGTCGGCCGGACGGTAGCCGGGCGTGCCCGGTTCGGGGGCCGGCTTCTGCGGGGTGAGGATCGCGGTGTCGTCGCTGAGGCCGCCGCCCGGGCCGAGACCGCTCGCACCGGGGCCGGCGGCCGGGGCGCCGGGTCCGGCGGGGCCACCGCCCGGCAGGCCGGGTACCGCGGGCCCGTCGAGGTCGGCGAGATCGGCGAGGGCGCTGCGCGGGGGCCGGCCGCCGGGGCCGTCGTAACCACCCGTGCCGAGCGGACCGCCCGTGCCGGACAGGCCGTCGAAGGGCTCGCCGACCGACGGGAGGAGGGGGCCGTCGCCGGTGACCGGGCCGCTGGTGGGGCCGGCCGGGCCCTGCGGGCCGCCGGAACCGCCGTGGCCGTGCGGGCCGTTGAAGCCGCTGGGACCACCGGGGCCGCCGAGGCCGCCGTGCCCGTTCGCACCGGGGGCGCCGGGGAAGCCGTTCTGGCCGTTCGCGCCCGGCGTGTCGCCGAGGCCGTCGTGGCCGCCCGCGCCCGCCGGACCCGAACCCGCCGAGCCCGTGCCGCCGAAGCCGTCCTGGCCGCTGTTCTCCGAGAAGTACGGCAGGTCGTCGCGGCGCGCGTCGCCGCCGGCCGCGCCGGGGCGGGAGCCGCCGCCCAGCGGGCCCGCGTTCAGTGCCTCGGTGACGTCGAAGGAGCCGGTGCCGCCGCCGTGTCCGGGGGCGACGGGGCCGCCGGTCGCGCCGGGCAGGCCCTTGCCGGAGCCGGAGCGGGGGCCGCCCGGGACACTCATGGAGCCCACCACACCGCCGGGACGGCCGCCGCCGGGACGTGCGCCGGTGGTACCGGCCGCGCCGGACGCTCCCGAACCGCCCGGGCGGGTGCCCGACGCGCCGGGGGCGGAGCTGGAACCGCCGGGGATCCCGGCTCCGTTCGTGCCGCCGCCCGGAGCGCCCTTGCCGCCGGACTTGCGGGGCGCGAACCAGTCGCTGGTCTTCTCCTCGGCCTGGGCTGCGGGCTCGGCGGGGGATTCGGCGGGGCCGGTGGCGGTGCGGTCGGCCGCGGGCCGCGGGCCGGTGTCGGGCGCCTCGTCACGGGTGCTCTCGCCGTCGCCGACAGGCTTGCGCACGACGACCGGCGGGATGGGCCGGGACCCGGGAATGTTGATCCGGATCCGGGTCGTCAGCGTGGTCTCGGTCTTCTTCTCCGGTCGCGTGGCCGAACGGCCGGCGTCCGTACCGTCGTCGGAAGCCATGGGGGTCCCGTACGGCGGCGTGCCGGAGGGGTATGCGGCTCCGCCGCGCCCGTTGGGCCCGGAGGACGGAGTGTCAGTTTCACGACTCAAGGCAGGTTCTCCCGGTTGGCTCCGCCGCCCTTACGACCTGACTGCTTTGGGGGTCCCCCCAACTCGAGCGAAGTCGAGAGCTTGGGGGAGGCTCGGCGGCGCGCACCACCATACTGGCCACGTCTGGCGCTTATCCCGTGACCACTGAGGAAACCCACACCGGACTCCCACGTGCGCCGCACGGCGAAGTGGTACGTCACTTGCCAAGTCGGGCGGGACCGCCCCGAGGTTGCCGCCCGGCGCCAAGGGTGGCACAGATCACAGCGAGGGCCATGCCGCCGAGCAGGAAGAGATAGGAGCCGAGTCCCGCGCCGAACAGGAAGTCGCCCTCGGGACGCGAGGTGCTGAGCAGGATGACGGTGACGACCCAGCCCACCACCGGCGCGACCGCCCCGCCCCGGCCGCCCGTGGCGTACGCCCCGCCGAGGAACAGCCCCGCCGCGCCCGCGAGGGCCAGCAGCAGCCCCCCGGGGAACCAGGCGGCCTGCACGAGGGCCCCGGCGAGGCCGATGACCGCGCCGAGCAGGAAAAGGCCGGCATAGGCGGCGATTCGCCCTGCCGAGGGCCGTCGCAGCGGCTGGGCGAGCAGCGGCCCCTGTCCCGTGTTGCTCATGAGGTCTCCTCCGCGTCGAGGCCGAGGCCGGCGAACAGGTCGGTCTCCCCGGGCCGGCCCTCGCCGCGCACCAACTCGTAGTACTCGGTGGTGAACAGCGGCTGGGCCAGTTCGTTGGAGAGCGCGAAGTAGGGCTCGGCCACCTCGATCTGGGTGACGTGGGCGCGCATCGCGGCGGCCTTGGCCGGGGCGAAGGCTGTCCCCTCGATGCTGGTGGTGACCCGCTCGTCGGCGACCACGCCGGGTACGTCCGCCGCGGTGGCGCCCTTGTCGAAGGGCAGTACGGCCAGCTCGTCCTGGAGTCGGGCGAAGGCGGCCTCGACGACGGAACGCGGCACCCGGTTCCAGTACACCTTGTCGACCCGGTGCCCGCGCTCGTCCGCGAGCTCGACGGCGCGCATGGCGACGCGGTGGGCCTGGATGTGGTCCGGGTGGCCGTAGCCGCCGTTGTCGTCGTACGTCACGAGGACCTGGGGCCGGACCTCGAGGATCACGTCGGCCAGACGCCCCGCGGCCTCGTCCACGTCGGCCTGCCAGAAGCACCCGGGGTCGTCGTTGTCCGCAATGCCCATCATCCCGGAGTCGCCGTACCGCCCCGCGCCGCCGAGCAGCCGGGCATCCGCCACACCCAGCGCGCGCACGGCGGCGGCGAGCTCCCCGCGCCGGTGCGCGCCGAGCGCGGGCCCGGTCAGGTGCCGCAGCTCCGGCGGGATGACCTCGCCCCGCTCCCCGAGGGTGCAGGTGACCAGGGTCACATGCGCGCCCTCGGCCGCGTACCTGGCCATGGTGGCGCCGTTGTTGATCGACTCGTCGTCCGGGTGCGCGTGCACCAGGAGAAGACGCCGGGCGGAGAGTTCCGTCATGGGACCACCCTACGAGGCAACGGCGCCCCTGCCGCGCCTTGGGCGGGGCCGGGTGACCTCATAGGCGCAGTTCGGCCCAGACGGTCTTGCGCGGGAACCGGCCCTCCGCGACGTCCCAGCGGTCGGCGAGCGCGTCCACGAGGAGGAGGCCACGACCGGACTCGGCCTGCACGTCCGCCGCCCCGAGCCTGGGCAGCCGGTCACCACGCGTGTCCGTGACCTCGATGCGCAGGGTGCGGCCGACCACGTAGAGCGTGAGCCGGAAGCTGCGGCCGGGCAGACGGCCGTGGGTCGCGGCGTTGGCCGCCAGCTCGGCCGCGATGAGCGTCGCGGGGTCGGTGGGCAGGCCCCAGCTGCGGAGCTGGTCCGCCGCGAGCAGCCGGGCCAGGCGGGCGCCGCGGGGGGTGCAGGACAGCAGGACGGTGAAGTTCGGGACGGTGCCGGCGAGTTGGGAGTTCGTCTCGGCGATTTTCTGATTCACGTCACTCAGAGTGGCCACAGACGCCTACCGTGATGAGTGACCAAGCAGTTGCGTACGGTGACTGTCCGGGGATTGTCCGGTGTGTCGGGGCTTGTCGGGAGGGGTGGATGACGGTCGAACTCAAGGACGAGGCGGACGAGCCGGGTTGGGAGGTGGATCCGGACGACGAGTGGGGTGTCGCGGTCATCGCCACGGTCGGTCGACAGCTGAAGCTGCGCCGGGAGGCGGTGGGGATGAAGGCCGGCGACTTCGGCAAGGCCGTCGGCTACGGCGAGGACCTGGTCTACAAGATCGAGGGCGGCAAGCGGATTCCCCGGCCGGAATATCTGGACAAGGCCGACATGGTGTTGGGGGCGGGTGGGTTGATCGCCGCGATGAAGGAGGACGTGGCCAAGGTCCGGTATCCGAAGAAGGTGCGGGCTCTGGCGGAGCTGGAGGCCAAGGCGGTCGAGATCGCGCTGTACGAGTGCCACGTCATCGCTGGGCTGTTGCAGACACCCGAGCACGCACGAACGGTCATTGGAGCAGCCCAGCCGCCGTACTCGCCGGACGACGTGGAACGCATGGTGTCCGCGCGTCTGGCCCGGCAGTCGGTCTTCGAACGCTCGCCCGCTCCAGCGCTCAGCTTCGTCCTGGAAGAGGGAGTCCTGCGGCGTCCCATCGGGGGCACAATGGCGTGGCGGCAGCAGCTCGAACGTCTGCTGGAAGTCGGGCGGTTGCACAACGTCGTGCTTCAGGTGATGCCGATGAACTGCGACACCCACTCGGACTGGACGGCCGGATCGAACTGCTCAAGTTCGCGGACGGTACTGCCGTGGGCCGCTCCGATGGCGCGTTCAACGGCCGGTTGATCTCCGAGCCCAAACACCTGCGCGTCCTTGAGCTGCGGTATGGCACGATCCGGGCTCAGGCGCTCTCTCCGCGGGAGTCGCTGGCCTTCATCGAACAACTGGTGGGAGAAAAATGAAGCTGGCGTGGTTCAAGAGCAGCTACAGCGGCGGCAACGACGGCAACTCTTGCGTCGAGGTCGCGATAGCACCCCGCACCATCCACGTCCGCGACTCCAAGAACACCACCGGCGCCCAACTCACGCTGACGCCGCAGGCCTGGGTCGGCTTCCTGCGCGGAGTTGGCGCGTGAGTCTCAGAACTTGATGCTGCTGATCATGCTGGCGACGTTGGTCGTCAGTTGGCTGATCGTGGGGGCGACGGTCGAGGAGGCGAGGTAGAAGCCGAGCAACATGCAGACGATGGCATGCCCGCCCTTGAGCCCCGACTTCTTGATCAGCAAGAAGACGATGATCGCCAGCAGCACCACCGCCGAAATCGAGAGTGCCACGGCGGCTCACCTCCAAAGATCGCCAGATCTAGATCAGTTGAGCAAATCCATGCAGACGCCAGCAGGTTCATACCCACACAGCGGTAGTGATCATAACTATCCGTGCTCGCGCATCGCTCGGCGCACGGCCGCACAAGGGGGCGCATGGCCAATATGGTCGGGGTATGACGACCGAGTCTGACTCCTTCCCCCGTCGGCACGCCCGGACGCAGCGGTTCACGCTCGGCGCGCCGCGTGCGTTCACAATGGCGCCCGACGGTTCACGTGTCGCGTTCCTGCGCTCCGGCTCCGGCACCGACCGGGCCAACTCCCTGTGGGTGATGGATCTTCCGGAGGGCGCTGAGCGCCTGGCGGCCGATCCCGGCGCCCTCCTGGGGGGCACCGCCGAAGAGCTCTCCGCCGAAGAGCGGGCGCGCCGTGAGCGCAGCCGGGAGGGCGGCGCCGGGATCGTCGGCTATGCCACCGACAGCGCCGTGGAGCTGGCGTCTTTCGCCTTGTCAGGGCGGCTTTTCACGGCCGAGCTGCGGGCCGGAACGGCGCGCGAACTCCGGGTCCCGGGGCCGGTGATCGACCCCCGCCCCTCCCCCGACGGCACGCACATCGCCTATGTCGCGCAGGGTGCGCTGCGGGTCGTGGGCGCCGAGGGCGAGGGCGACCGGGCGCTCGCCGAGCCGGAGCCGGCGGACGGACCGGGGCGGGTCACCTACGGGCTCGCGGAGTTCGTCGCGGCCGAGGAGATGGGGCGTTCGCGGGGCTTCTGGTGGGCTCCCGACGGGCGCCGGCTGCTCGTGGCGCGGGTGGACGACACGCCGGTGGAGCGGTGGTGGATCGCCGATCCGGCCCACCCGGAGCGTGAGCCACGTAACGTCGCCTACCCGGCCGCCGGCACGGCCAACGCGGACGTACGGCTGTTCGTCCTCGGGCTCGACGGGGAGCGCACGGAGGTCGCGTGGGACCGGGCCCGGTATCCGTATCTGGCTCGTGTGCACTGGTCAGCGGCGGGTGCGCCGCTGTTGCTGGTGCAGGCCCGGGACCAGCGCAGCCAGCTGTTCCTGGCAGTGGACCCGGACACGGGGGCCACCCGGATGGTGCACGCGGATGAAGATCCAAGTTGGCTTGAATTGTTCGCCGGAGTGCCCTGCTGGAGCCCGTCCGGGCAGCTTGTCCGGATCGCGGACGAGGGTGGCGCCCGGGTGCTGACGGTCGGCGAACGGCCTTTGACCAGCGCTCAGTTGCATGTGCGCGCGGTGCTGGACGTGGGCGCGGACGACGTGCTGATTTCCGCCTCGGCGGGCGCGGAGGCGCAGGAGCCCGAGATCGGCCAGGTCCATGTGTACCGGGTGAACGAGCTGGGTCTGGAGCGCGTGTCGCAGGATCCCGGCGTCCACTCGGCGGTGCGCGCGGGCGCCGTGACCGTGCTCATGTCCGCGACACCGGACGCTCCCGGCCTCCGCGTCCAGGTGCTGCATGACGGAAAACCGGCGGCGACTGTCCGGTCGTACGCCGAAAATCCCGGTTTCTCCCCCCGGGTGACGCTGACCCAGGGGGGCGCACGCCGAATCCCGTGCGCCGTGCTTATGCCACGGGACTACCACGGTGACACGCCCCTGCCCGTCCTCATGGACCCCTACGGCGGCCCGCACGGCCAGCGGGTGGTCGCCGCACACAACGCCCACCTCACCTCCCAGTGGTTCGCCGACCAGGGTTTCGCGGTGGTCGTGGCCGACGGACGGGGCACCCCGGGACGCTCGCCGGCCTGGGAGAAGGCGGTCCGGGACGAGCTGGCGGCCGTCGTGCTCCAGGACCAGGTGGACGCGCTGCAGGCGCTCGCCGGGGAGTTTCCGCTGGACCTGGGGCGGGTGGCGATCCGCGGCTGGTCCTTCGGCGGCTATCTGGCGGCGCTGGCGGTGCTGCGCCGCCCGGACGTCTTCCACGCGGCGGTCGTCGGCGCCCCGGTCACCGATCTGCGGCTGTACGACACCCACTACCAGGAGCGCTACCTGGGCCTGCCGGACGAGCAGCCGGAGGTCTACCGCCGCAACTCGCTGATCGACGACGCGGGCCTGGTCGGCCCGGCCGAGCCGCACCGCCCGATGATGATCATTCACGGCCTTGCGGACGACAACGTCGTCGTCGCCCACTCCCTGCGGCTGTCCTCCGCCCTGCTCGCCGCGGGCCGCCGGCACGAGGTCCTGCCGCTGTCCGGGGTGACGCACATGACCCCGCAGGAGACGGTCGCGGAGAACCTGCTGCGGCTGCAGCTGGACTTCCTGCGGCGTTCGCTGCCACAACAGGGAAAATGACCGTCAACTGCGTTAACACGCAGGCAACTCCACGGAAGCGGTACCGATATACGGACGCGGGACGCTGATCAGCGTACGGCCGTGCGGGTGCCGTAAGCGGGCCGGGGTGCGCCATGTCACCCCGGCCCGCTGCCGTGCGCCGGCCCCTACGAGTCCTCCGCCGGAACCACCTGCTTCTCCTCCGCGAAGTGGCAAGCGGAAGCGTGGGCCGCCGGGCCGGAGGTGTCACGGAAGACGGCCGGTACCGCGAGGGCCGGCACCTCCCGGACGCAGCGCTCCTGCGCCTTCCAGCAGCGAGTGCGGAAGCGGCAGCCGGAGGGGATGTTCGTCGGCGACGGCACGTCTCCGCTGAGGATGATCCGCTCGCGCTGTTCCCTTGCCTCGGGATCCGGGACCGGGACCGCCGAGAGCAGCGCCTGGGTGTAGGGGTGCGTGGGGTGGTCGTAGATCTCGGCGTCCCGGCCGATCTCCACGATCCGCCCGAGGTACATCACGCCGACCCGGTCGGAGATGTGCCGGACGATGGACAGGTCGTGCGCGATGAAGACGTAGGAGAGGTCGAACTCCGACTGCAGGCGGTCCAGGAGGTTGATCACCTGGGCCTGGACCGAGACGTCGAGGGCGGACACCGGCTCGTCGGCGACGATGACCTCCGGGCGCAGCGCCAACCCCCGTGCGATGCCGATGCGTTGGCGCTGGCCGCCGGAGAACTGGTGCGGATAGCGGTTGACGTACTCCGGGTCGAGGCCGACCACGTCCAGCAGTTCCTGGACCCTGCGGCGGCGGTCGCCCTTGGGCGCGGCCTCGGGGTGGATGTCGTACGGCTCCCCGATGATGTCGCCGACCGTCATACGGGGGTTGAGGGAGGTGTACGGGTCCTGGAAGACCATCTGGATGTTGCGGCGTACGGCCTTCAGGGCCTTTCCGGACAGCTTGGTGATGTCCTCGCCCTTGAACCGGATGGAGCCGGCCGTCGGCCGTTCCAGGTTGCAGAGCATCTTGGCGAGCGTGGACTTGCCGCAGCCCGACTCGCCGACGATGCCGAGGGTCTCACCCTTGGCGAGGGTGAAGTCGACGCCGTCGACGGCCTTCACCGCGCCGATCTGCTTCTTGAAGAGGATGCCCCGGGTGAGGGGGTAGTACTTGACGAGCCCGGTCACCTCCAGGATCGGTTCAGGCGTCGAGGTCGTCGAGGTCGTCGAGGTCATCGAGGCACTCCCTCCAGAAGTGGCAGGCGCTGCCGCGGGTGCCGGAGACCTCGTACAGCGGGGGTTCGTCGGTGCGGCAGACGTCCCTCGCCATGGGGCAGCGGGGGTGGAAGGAGCAGCCCGGCGGGATGTGCATCAGGTTCGGCGGCAGCCCCTTGATGGCGCGCAGCTGCTGTCCCTTCTGGTCCAGGCGCGGGATGGAGTCCAGCAGGCCGCGGGTGTAGGGGTGGGCCGGTGCCTTGTAGATGTCGCGGACGGGCGCGGACTCGACGATCTTCCCGGCGTACATCACCGCGATCCGGTCGGCCACGTCCGCGACGACGCCCAGGTCATGGGTGATCAGGATCAGCCCCATGTGGTACTCGCGCTGCAGCTCCGCGAGCAGGTCCATGACCTGGGCCTGCACGGTGACGTCGAGGGCGGTGGTGGGCTCGTCGGCGATGATCAGCGCCGGTTGCAGAGCCAGCGCCATGGCGATCATGATGCGCTGGCGCATACCGCCGGAGAACTGGTGGGGGTAGTCCCGCACGCGCTGGGCGGCGGCCGGGATGCGCACCCGCTCCATCAGCTCGACGGCCTTGCCCCGCGCGTCCTTCTTCGACATCCCGCGGTGCACGACGAACATCTCGCCGAGCTGGTCCCCCACGGAGATGACGGGGTTGAGGGCCGACAGCGCGTCCTGGAAGATCATCGCCATTCCGGCGCCGCGGATCCTCCTGCGCTCCTCTTCTTTCAGTGTGAGCAGATCCCGCCCCTGGAACAGGATCCGACCGCCGGTGACCTTTCCTGGCGGTGTGTCGAGGATGCCCATCACGGCCTGCGCGGTCACCGACTTGCCCGACCCCGACTCGCCGAGCACGGCCAGGGTCTCCCCCGCGTCCACCTCGTAACTCACCCCGTTGACGGCATGGGCGACCCCGTCCCGGGTCCGGAACTCCACCTTCAGGTCCCGCACTTCGAGCAGCACGCCGCCATCGCTTCGCACGGCCGTCACCTCAACTTCGGATCGAGGGCGTCGCGGACCGCGTCGCCGAGCATGATGAAGGCCAGGACCGTGAGGGCCAGGGCGCCCGAGGGCCACAGCAGGGCGTGCGGGGCGTTGCGGATGTAGGGGGAGGCGGCGGAGATGTCGATGCCCCAGGAGACGCTGGGCGGCTTCAGGCCCACGCCGAGGTACGACAGGGTCGCCTCCAGCGCGATGTAGGTGCCCAGCGCGATGGTCGCCACCACGATCACCGGGGCCACGGCGTTCGGGGCGATGTGGCGCAGCAGGATGCGGGAGTCGGAGGCGCCGAGGGCGCGGGCGGCCTGGACGTAGTCGTTCTGCTTGGCGGTGATCACCGAGCCGCGGGAGATGCGGCCGATCTGCGGCCAGCCGAGCAGCACCATGAAGCCGATGACCGGCCAGACCGTGTTGCTGGTGACCACCGACAGCAGGACCAGACCGCCGAGGACCACCGGGATGGCGAAGAAGATGTCGGTGATGCGGGACAGGATCGAGTCCCAGACGCCGCCGAAGTAGCCGGCCAGGGCCCCCAGGACCGACCCGAGGACACTCACCCC
Organism: Streptomyces sp. NPDC054783; assembly: GCF_053611725.1. Taxonomy (NCBI): domain Bacteria; kingdom Bacillati; phylum Actinomycetota; class Actinomycetes; order Kitasatosporales; family Streptomycetaceae; genus Streptomyces; species Streptomyces sp. NPDC054783. Next base: position 45,704 of record NZ_JBSHAY010000014.1, read on the forward strand.
GAGCGTCGCCAGCACGCCCACCGTGACCGACGTACGGGCGCCGTACACCGTGCGCGTGTAGACGTTGCAGCCCTGGCCGTCGTATCCGAAGGGCGCCCCCGGGCCCGGGCCGTCCTGTGCCTTGGCGAGGTCGCACTTCAGGGGGCTGCCGGAGGCGATCGCCGAGGGCCAGACGGAGATGAAGACCAGGAAGAGGATCACCACGGCGGAGATCAGGAAGACCGGGTTGCGGCGCAGGTCCCGCCAGGCGTCGGACCACAGGGAGCGTGGCTTGCCCGCCGGGCCCGTGCCCTCCGGGCCGCCCGGGGTCCGCTCCAGGGTGGCTGCCTCGCTCGCCCCCAGGTCCATCGCGCCGCCCATGCCGGTCCCGGCGATCGCGCGCTCGGGCTCGTACTGCTGATCAGGCATAGCGGATCCTCGGGTCGAGTACGGCGTACAGGAGGTCGACGAGGAGGTTGGCGACGAGGAAGACCAGGACGAGGACCGTCACGAAGCCGACGACCGTCTGGGTGTTCTGGCGCAGGATGCCCTGGTACAGCTGGAAGCCGACGCCGTGGATGTTGAAGATCCGCTCGGTGACGATCGCACCGCCCATCAGCGCGCCGATGTCCGCCCCGATGAAGGTGACCACGGGGATCAGCGAGTTGCGCAGCAGGTGACGGACGACGACCCGGCGCCTGGGCAGGCCCTTGGCGATCGCCGTACGGACGTAGTCGGCCCGTTTGTTCTCCGCGATGGAGGTGCGGGTCAGCCGGGTGACGTAGGCGAGGGAGACGGAGGCGAGGACCAGGCCGGGCACGATCAGCTCGTCGAAGCTGCCGTAGCGCACCGACGGGCTGATCCACTGCCACTTGATGCCGAGCAGCAGCTGGAGCAGCAGCCCGGTGACGAAGGTCGGTACGGAGATCACCACCAGGGTGGACAGCAGCACCCCGGTGTCGACGGGCCGGCCGCGCCGCATGCCCGTGAGCACGCCCAGCGTCACGCCGACGACGATCTCGAAGAGGATGGCGACGATCGTGAGCCGGATGGTGACGGGGAACGCCGTTCCCATCAGCTCGGTGACCGGCTGGCCGTTGAACGCCGTGCCGAAGTCTCCGGTGAAGAGGTTCCCCATGTAGGTGAGGTACTGCTGCCACAGCGGCTTGTCCAAGCCGAACTCCCGCTTCAGCTGGGCGGCCGTCGCCGGATCGCAGGCCCGCTCGCCGCACAGCCCGGCGATGGGGTCGCCCATCACGTTGACCATGAGGAAGATCAGCAGCGTGGACCCGATGAACACGGGGATCATCTGCAGCAGCCGCCGTGCGACATAGCGCCCCATGCCGCTCAGCCCACCCTGATCTCGTTGTAGACCGGCACGCTGAACGGGTTGAGCGCCACATGGGAGAGCCGGGAGGCGTAACCGGCGCTGCCGTTCTGGTACCAGAGCGGGATGGCCGCCATGTTGTCGCGGACGACCTCCTCGGCCTGCTGGAACAGCCGGACGGCCGCGGCCTGCCCGGTCTCGGCGTTGGCCCGGTCGACGAGCCGGTCGAACCGGCTGTTGGACCACTTGCCGTCGTTGGAGGAGGCGCCCGTGTAGTACAGCGGCTGCAGGAAGTTCTGGATCAACGGGTAGTCCATCTGCCAGCCGGCCCGGAAGGGTCCGCTCATCTTGTGCTGCCCGATCTGGTTGCGGAAGTCGGCGAAGGTGCCGACCGGGTTGCCCACACAGGCCTTGTCGTTGCCGAGCGTGTTGTTGATGGAGTTGCACACGGCGTCCACCCACTGCTTGTGCGAGCCGGTGTCCGCGTTGTAGGTGATCTTCAGCTGGCCGCCGGGGATCCCGCCGCCCTCCTGGATCAGCTTCTTGGCCTGGGCGGGGTCGTAGTCGCAGGCGTGGCCGCACAGCCCGGGCTTGTAGCCGCCGGCCGCGCCGAGGACCGGGGAGGTCCAGTCGGTGGCGGGGGTGCGGGTGTTCCGGAAGATGGTCTCGGTGATCTGCCTGCGGTTGATCGCCATGGACAGGCCGGTGCGGACCTTCGTCGCCCCGGGGGTGTCCCACTTCGGGTCGTAGTAGGGGAAGGCGAGGGTCTGCAGGATGCCGGCCGGGGTGTTGATGTAGCGGCCGTTCAGGTCGGTCTCGACGTTCTTGAGCTGGGTGGAGGGCACGTCGTCGACCAGGTCGAGGTTGCCGGCCAGCACGTCGGTGTAGGCGGTGTTGCTGTCGGTGTACACCAGCAGGGTCACCCCGGCGTTCTGCACCTTGTCGGGGCCGGGATAGCCGGCCCACTTCCTCAGGTTCATAGCCGAACCCCTGGTGTACGACTCGATCCGGTACGGCCCGTCGCCGACCGGCTTCTTCAGCCAGGCGGCGTGGTCGGTGAAGAAGACCCGGGGCAGCGGGGCGAAGGCGGCGTAGCCGAGGGTGTCGGGGAAGCTGGAGAACTTCTGGTTCAGCCGGACGGTGAAGGTGTCCGGACCGGTGACCCTGAGTCCGGACAGGGTGTCGGCGGTCTGGGTGCCGCTGTCGGGGTGGACCTTGTCGTAGCCGTCGATGTAGGCGAAGAAGTAGGCGTTCTTCTGGTTGTTGCGCAGGCTCGCGCCATAGTTCCAGGCGTCCACGAAGGAGTGGGCGGTCACCTTCTCGCCGTTGGAGAAGGTCCAGCCGTCCTTGACCTTGATGGTGAAGTTCTGCGAGTCGCCGGTGTCGATGGACGCGGCGAGCCAGTTCTGCGCCTTACCGGTCCTGGGGTCGTACTTCTTCAGCCCCCGGAAGATCATGTCGAGGACCTTGCCGCCCTGCACCTCGTTGGTGTTGGCGGGCTCCAGCGGGTTCTGCGGGTCGCCCCAGGAGGAGGTCAGCACCCCGGCGCCGCCGAAGCCGCCGCTGTCCCCGCATCCGGTGGCCAGCAGCCCGGCGGCGATCACACCGGCGGCCCATCGGGCGTGCGCGATACCCCGCATGGCTGCCTCCTCCGCGATCACCGAACCGGTACCGGCCAATATCGGCTTATATGACACATACCGCATGCGCGCCGCCGGGTTGTGAGGCCGTTAGGGGGACGCGCCCACCGAAAGCGGACGGCGATCGTCAGCGCCCGGACGATCTTGGGCGGGCGACGCAACAGATCTTCGAACAACGATGCCGAAACGTTGGATTACGTCGGACCGATGTACGCATTTCGACACACCACCGTCCGCATATCGAACTCATCGCCCGATTAGCCCAATTAGTCCGATGTGAAGCACGGATTCATCACGGCACGCTACCCGCGTAGCTACGGAATGATCAAGTACAGGTAAAGAAGGTAAAGACGCAACCAAGGCGACCGAGAATTTATTGACCTTGAATGAATTGCGTTGAAAAAGTCCGGCGTAGCCCGTAGGGGAGCGCCCTGCGGAGCCTTGACCCACAAGGCACGGAGCATCATGACCACCCCCGCATCCCCTTCCCCGGCCGCCGCACTCGAGGTGACCGAAGAAGACAGCGCCGCATCGGCGAAGCCCGGCAACCCGAAGGGCACCGAGAGCCGCTCTCCGGGACGGCTGGCCTGGACCCGCTTCAAGCGGGACCGGACGGGCGTCATATCCGCCTTTGTGGTGATCTTCTTCTTCGTCGTGGGCATCGGCGCGCCGCTGATCGCCAAGATCTACGGCAAGGACCCGTACACCACGTACGGCCAGAACGACCCGAACCTGCTCAACGACTTCGGTTTCCCGGTCGCGCCCAACGGCGGCATGAGCGGGGACTTCTGGTTCGGCATCGACCCGCAGCTGGGCCGGGACGTGTTCACGTTCCTGCTGTACGCGATCCGCAACTCCCTCATGATCGCGACCGCGACGACCGTCCTGGTGGCCTTCTTCGGTGTGGTCATCGGCATCACCGCCGGATACCTCGGCGGCAAGACGGACTACGTCGTCGGCCGCATCATCGACATCCTGCTGGCCTTCCCGCAGACCCTGTTCTTCATCGGCTTCTTCCCGGTGATGCTCACGATCCTGGTTGCGCCCGACGAGGCGACCCCGACGTGGCTCATCGTCGTCTCCCTCATCACCGTCATGACGGCGTTCGGCTGGGCGCCCATCGCCCGACTGCTGCGCGGTGAGGTACTCGCCCTGCGCGAGCGGGAGTTCGTGGAGGCGGCAAAGGTGACCGGCGCGTCCCCGGCGCGGATCATCTTCAAGGAGCTGCTGCCCAACCTCTGGACGCCGATCCTCATCCAGGCGACCTTGGCCCTTCCGCTGTACGTGACGGTCGAAGCCGGTCTGGCCTTCCTCGGTGTCGGCCTCTCCGACCCGACCCCGGACTGGGGCGTCATGGTCCAGAACGCGTCCAAGTACTACCAGGACGACATCACGTACATGCTCTTCCCGGGCGTGACCATGGTGATCTTCGTCATCGCCTTCAACCTCCTCGGCGACTCGGTGCGCGACGCACTGGATCCCAAGGCCGGGCGCTGAACCTCCCGTCCCACCATCCGGTCCGGGCGACGGGGCCCGCCGGAGAAGCTCGTATCTCTCCTCGACCAGAGCAGGAAACCATGTCCCTTTCCCGCAGAAACTTCGTCATCGCCACGTCGGTCGCGGCCGGCGGCTCCATGGTCCTCTCCGCGTGCAGCAGCGGCGGAGGTGGCGGGAAGGGCGGCAGCGGCGCCCACGCCGGCACGACCAAGTACACCGGTCACGTGACCGTGGGCACCAAGGAGGACTCGACCGGCGCCGCCCCCGAGATCCCGGGTGCGCGCAAGGGCGGCAACATCATCGGCATCGGTCCGGACGACTTCTCCCACCTGGACCCGCAGCGGATCTACTTCGCCTGGAACTCCACCGTCGCCAACCTCTACGTCCGTGCCCTGACCGGCTACAAGATCGCCATGGACGGCTCCATGAAGCTGGTCGGTGACCTCGCCACCGACGCCGGCACCATGGCCGACGGCGGCAAGACCTGGACCTTCACCCTGAAGGACGGTCTGAAGTGGGAGGACGGCAGCGAGCTGACCGTCGAGGACGTCCGCCACGGCATCGAGCGCGGCTTCGCCAGCTTCACCACCGAGGGCGCGCAGTACGTCCAGTCCGCGCTCGTCGGCTCCAGCGACTTCCGCTCGAAGTACAAGGGCCCGTTCAGCAACAAGCACCTGGACTCCATCGTCACCGACAAGACGAAGAAGACCATCACGCTGAAGCTGAAGGTCGCCCGCCCGGACCTCAACTTCACGCTGGCGATGCACTCCTACGGCGCCGTGCCGGTGAGCCACGACACCAAGGACAAGTACGACAAGGACCCGGTCTCCGCCGGCCCGTACAAGATCGCCCAGCACTCGGTCGACAAGTCCCTGAAGCTGGTCCGCAACCCGAACTGGGACCCGGCGACGGACGCGATCCGCAACGCCTACCCGGACAGCTTCACCTTCCAGTTCGGCACCGAGTCCCTGCCGGCCACCGACCGTCTGATCGCCGAGAGCGGCGACGACCAGTACTCGGTCATGGCCTACAGCGGTGTGCCCGCCGAGCGTCTGCAGAAGGTCCTGGGCGACCCGCAGCTGAAGCAGCGCACCATCAACGGCCTGCTCAGCGGCCTGTACTACTACGCCATCAACTGCAAGCGCATCACCGACCCGAAGGTGCGCCAGGCCCTCAACCACGCCTGGCCGCTGGAGCAGATCCGCCGTATCTACGGTGGTCAGGCCGCCGGTGACTACGCGACCTCCATCATCAGCCCCGACATCCTCGGCTACGCGCACCAGGACGTCTACGGCAAGCTGCAGAAGCCGCAGGGTGACCCGGAGAAGGCCAAGGCGCTGCTGAAGGAGGCCGGCAAGCTCGGCCAGAAGATCGTCTACACCTACCCCAAGGGCAGCAACGACGCCTACACCAAGACGGCGGTCGTCATCACCAACGCCCTGAAGGCGGCGGGCTTCGACCCGGTCGTCAAGCCGGTGGACTCCACCAGCTACTACGACCAGGTCCAGCAGATCAACAACAGCTTCGACGTGATGTGGTTCGGCTGGTCCCCGGACTGGCCGACCGGTTACACCGTCATGCAGCCGCTGTTCGACGGCGCCACGATCGCCAACGGGTCCAACAACGTCTCGCAGCTGAACGAGAGCTGGGTCAACGACGCGATCAAGAAGAACGCGGTCATCGCCGACCCCGCCAAGGCCGGCGCGGCCTGGGAGGACCTGGACAAGAAGATCATGACGGAGCTGGCTCCGATCATCCCCGAGACCTTCCAGCGCCGGTTCTACCTGCACGGCTCGAAGGTCGGCGGCGCGCTGTTCGACCCGCTGTTCTCGGCGTTCGTCATGTACAAGCTGTACGTGAAGGCCTGACGCCCAAGCCAGTCCAGGGGCGGGGCGCCGCACACCGGCGCCCCGCCCGTCCCCCTCCGCCCCCACCACGGCGTCGCCCAGGGAATCCCATCGCCATGTTCCGCTTTCTCGTCCGCCGGACAATCGGCGCAGCGGTGATCCTGCTGATCATCAGTGCCATCACCTTCTTCCTCTTCTATGTCGCTCCGCGTGACCCCGCCCGGGTCGCCTGCGGCAAGGTCTGCACGCCACAGACTCTGGCGCTCGTAAAGCACAACCTGGGTATCGACGATCCGCTGCCGGTGCAGTACTGGCACTGGCTCGAGGGCGTCTTCATGGGCCGCGACTACGCGTCGTACGGGCACTGCAACGCGCCCTGCCTCGGCTACTCGTTCATCAACCGTGAGCCGGTCACGGGCATCATCCTGGACCGCTTCCCGACCACGATCTCCCTGGCCCTGGGCAGCGCGGTCGTCTTCTTCGTCTTCGGCGTCGGCACCGGCATGATCGCCGCCGTCAAGCAGGGCAAGGCGCTGGACAAGATCGCCTCTTCGGCGTCGCTGATCGGTTCCTCGCTGCAGATCTACATCGTCGGTATCGTCGCGATGTTCTACCTCTCCGACGAGTGGCACCTCCTGCCCCGCCCGAACGACAACTCCGGCTTCACGGACAACGCCGGGGCCTGGTTCGGGGGCTTCATCCTGCCGTGGTTCGTGCTGGCGATCATCTTCACCGCCAACTACACCCGCATGACCCGCTCCCAGCTGGTCGAGACGCTGAGCGAGGACTACGTCCGCACGGCACGGGCCAAGGGCCTGTCCGGGCGCACCGTGTTCTTCCGCTTCGCCTGGCGCGGCGCGATGGGCCCGATCGTGACGATCCTCGGTCTGGACCTCGGCTCGCTGCTCGGCGGTGCGGTCATCACGGAGCAGACCTTCGGTCTGCACGGCATCGGCGCCGTCTCGGTGAAGGCCGTGAAGGACATGGACCTGCCGATGCTCCTCGGTGTCACCATGGTGGCCGCCGGCGCGATCGTCGTCTTCAACATCATCGTCGACGCGGTGTACGCCCTCATCGACCCGCGCGTCCGCCTCGCCTAAGGAGAGACAAGATGAGCACCCCCTTCCTCTCCGTCCGCGACCTGCGCGTGCACTTCTCCACCGAGGACGGCATCGTCAAGGCCGTCGACGGGCTCTCCTTCGACCTGGAGAAGGGCCAGACGCTCGGCATCGTCGGCGAGTCCGGCTCCGGCAAGTCGGTGACCAACCTGGCGATCCTGGGCCTGCACAACCGCGAGCGCACCGCCCTGGAGGGCGAGATCCTGCTCGACGGGCAGGAGCTTCTCACCGCCTCCGAGCGGACCCTGGAGAAGCTGCGCGGCAACAAGATGTCCATGATCTTCCAGGACGCGCTGGCCTCCCTGTCGCCGTATCACAAGGTCGGCGTCCAGATCGCGGAGACGTACCGCAAGCACACCGGCTGCTCCAAGAAGGAAGCCCGGGACCGTGCGATCGAGATGCTCCGCCGCGTCGGCATCCCCCAGCCCGAGACCCGCGTGGACGACTACCCGCACCAGTTCTCCGGCGGTATGCGCCAGCGCGCGATGATCGCCATGGCGCTGGTCTGCGACCCCGAGCTGCTGATCGCCGACGAGCCGACCACGGCCCTCGACGTGACGGTCCAGGCCCAGATCATGGACCTGCTGAAGGACCTCCAGCAGGAGTTCGGCACCGCGATCATCTTCATCACGCACGACCTCGGCGTCATCGCCGACATCGCGGACGACGTGCTGGTGATGTACGGCGGCCGGTGCGTGGAGCGCGGCACCAAGAAGCAGGTGCTGAGCACCGCGGACCACCCCTACACGCTGGGCCTGCTGAACTCGATGCCGAGCCTGGACGGTCCGGTCGACGTGCCGCTGTCCCCCATCCCCGGTTCCCCGCCCTCGCTGCTCAACCCGCCCTCCGGCTGCCGCTTCCACCCGCGCTGCGCGTTCGCCGAGAAGGTCGCCGGCGGCCTCTGCTCGACCGAGCGCCCGACGCTCGAGGTGGTCGACGGCCGGGGCTCCGCGTGCCACCTGACCGCGGAGCAGAAGCGGGAACTCTTCTCCGACTTCGCCGCAACCCGGCACAACTGACGGACACCAGACGGGACTTCACGACCATGAGCAACACGAACCCCCTCCTGGACGTCTCCGGGCTCACCAAGCACTTCCCGATCAAGGGCGGTTTCCCGATCCGCCGTACCGTCGGCGCGGTGCAGGCCGTGGACGGGCTGGACTTCCAGGTCGGCGAGGGCGAGAGCCTGGGCCTCGTCGGCGAGTCGGGCTGCGGCAAGTCGACCACGGGCCGACTGATCACCCGCCTGCTGGAGCCGACCGGCGGCAAGATCACCTATCGCGGGCAGGACATCACGCACGCGGGCCGCAAGGAGCTGGCGCCGATCCGCTCCGAGATCCAGATGATCTTCCAGGACCCGTACGCCTCGCTGAACCCGCGGCAGACGGTCGGCAAGATCATCTCTGGCCCGATGGAGATCAACGGAATCGAGTCCGAGGGCGGCCGCGAGAAGCGTGTCCGCGAGCTGCTGGAGATCGTCGGCCTGAACCCGGAGCACTTCAACCGGTTCCCGCACGAGTTCTCCGGCGGTCAGCGCCAGCGCATCGGCGTGGCCCGCGCGCTCGCGCTGGAGCCGAAGCTGATCGTCGCCGATGAGCCGGTCTCCGCCCTGGACGTCTCCATCCAGGCGCAGGTCGTGAACCTGCTGCAGGAGGTGCAGAAGGAACTCGGCATCGCGTTCGTGTTCATCGCCCACGACCTGGCCGTCGTCCGCCACTTCTCGCACCGGGTCGCCGTCATGTACCTGGGCAAGATCGTGGAGATCGCCGACCGCGACGACCTGTACGGCAACCCGCGCCACCCCTACACCCGGGCGCTGCTCTCCGCCGTACCGGAGGCGACGGTGGACGAGGTGCCGCGCGAGCGCATCCGCCTGGCCGGTGACGTGCCGTCGCCGATCAACCCGCCGTCCGGCTGCCGCTTCCGCACCCGCTGCTGGAAGGCGACGGAGAAGTGCGCGACGGAGGCGCCCACCCTGGTGCAGGTGGAGGGCAACAAGCCCGGTCATCTCACGGCGTGCCACTACCCTGAGACGCAGGAGACGATCCCCGCCCCCCGGACCTCGGCGGACCGTCTCTCCAAGGACCCCGAGGCGGCGGCCTGACACACCCCTTTTCGTCAGCCGCCCCCTTGCGGAAGGGACTTTCACCGGCCCATTGACCCGAGCCCATGAACGTCCGCTTCCAGGGGACGAAGGCCCGCGCCTCCCCAGACGCGGGCCTTTGTCGTACCACGGGCGTGGCTGCGGCCCAGAGTTGAAAGTCCCTCAAGAAGTGCTCCGGAACCTGACGCACCGTTCAGCATCGTGTGTCAAACTGCCGCGGTGGTAGATCATGTGTTCACCGATCTCACGCTCGCCGCGCTCTACGACCGCCTCAATCCCTGGGGACCGGGTGACGACTTCTACCTCGGTCTGGTGCTTCGGGCCCGTTCGGTGCTGGACATCGGGTGCGGTACCGGGCAGTTGCTGCGGCGGGCCCGGGCCGAGGGGCACCGGGGCCGGCTGATGGGGCTCGATCCGGCCCCCGCCATGCTCGTACAGGCGCGGCGGGCCCGGCCGGACGTCGAGTGGGTGCTCGGGGACATGCGCACCCGGCTGTGGGACGGGGAGTTCGACCTCGCCGTCATGACCGGGCACGCCTTCCAGGAACTGGTCGGGGACGAGGAGATCCGAAGCTGTCTGCGAGCCGTTCGCGCGGCCCTCGGCGACGGCGGACGGTTCGTGTTCGAGACGCGGAATCCGGCGGCGCGGGCCTGGGAGCGGTGGACCCCGGAGCGCGTCCACGAGATCACCGCCGGCGACGGCACACCGGTGCGGGTGTGGCACGAGGTGCAGAGCGACGACCTTCACCCCGACGGCCGGATCCGCTTCACCGAGACCTACGACTGCGACGGCTGGCCGACCCCGCAGGTGTGCCACAGCGTCCTGCGGTTCCTGGACCGGGAGTCCCTGGGAGGCTTCCTGACCGAGGCCGGGCTGACCGTCGTAGAGCAGCACGGCGACTGGGGGCGGGGGCCGCTCACCCCCGCCGGCCCGGAGATCATCACTGTGGCCGCACGGGCCGTCTAGTCGTCCGTGCCCTCCTCCAGCGCCGCCAGTGCCGGGTCCAGCACGATGTCCTCGTCGCGTGCCTCGGTCGTCGGCTCCTCCGGGAAGTGGCAGGCCGTCAGGTGGCCGGTGCGGTTGCCGGAGATCTGGATCAGCGGGGGTTCCTCGGTCGCGCACTTGTCCTGGGCCTTCCAGCAGCGGGTGCGGAAGCGGCAGCCGGAGGGCGGGGAGATGGGGGACGGCACGTCGCCGGCCAGGCGGATGCGCTCGCGGCCGCCCGAGTCCTCGTCCGACAGGTTCACCTCGGGTACGGCGGACAGCAGGGCGTGCGTGTACGGGTGGCGCGGCCGGGTGTAGATGGAGTCGCGGTCGCCCACCTCGATGATCTTGCCCAGGTACATGACGGCGACCCGGTGCGAGAAGTGGCGGACGACGGCCAGGTCGTGGGCGATGAACACGAACGCGATGCCGAGTTCCTTCTGCACCTCCTGCAGCAGGTTCACGACCTGCGCCTGGATGGAGACGTCCAGGGCGGAGACCGGCTCGTCGGCGACGATCAGCTTCGGCTCCAGCGCGAGCGCGCGGGCCACGCCGATGCGCTGGCGCTGACCGCCGGAGAACTCGTGCGGGAACCGGTTGAAGTGCTCCGGGTTCAGGCCGACGATCTCCAGCAGCTCGCGGACACGCTTCTCGCGGCCGCCCTCGGGCTCGATTCCGTTGATCTCCATCGGGCCAGAGATGATCTTGCCGACCGTCTGCCGCGGGTTCAGCGACGAGTACGGGTCCTGGAAGATCATCTGGATCTCGGAGCGGATCGGGGCGAGCTGCTTGCGGGTGGCCTGGCTGATGTCCTTCCCGCGGTAGGTGATCGTGCCGCTCGTCGGCTCCAGCAGGCGGGTGATCAGCCGGCCCGTGGTCGACTTGCCGCAGCCCGACTCACCGACCAGGCCGAAGCTCTCCCCGGCGTGCACGGTGATGTCGATGCCGTCCACGGCCTGCACCGCGCCGATCGTCCGGCGGATCGGAAAGCCGCCCTTGACGGGGAAGTGCTTGGTCAGTCCGGAGACCTCCAGCAGCGGCTCTCCGTCCGCGCCGGCGCTCTTCTCGCGCGGGGCCGGGAGGACCATGTCCTCGGTCATGACGGTGTCCTCCTAGGACAACTGGCGACTGGCGACTAGCCCAGACGGGGCTTGATCTCTTCGATGAAGATGGTCCGCTTCTGTTCCTCCGTGAGATGGCACGCGGAGGCCCGGTCCGGGGCGAGCAGCGGGCGCTCGCGGACACAGCGCCCCCTGCCCTCCACCCGCTCCTGGAAGCTGCAGCGCGGGTGGAAGCGACAGCCGGACGGCGGGTTGAGCAGCGAGGGCGGGGCGCCGGGGATCGGGGACAGCGGGGCGCCGAGGTCGGAGTCCAGGCGCGGCATCGAGTTCAGCAGGCCCCAGGTGTACGGGTGCCGGGGCGCGCGCAGCACCTCGTCGGTGCTGCCCCGCTCCACCGCGCCGCCCGCGTACATCACCATGATGTCGTCGGCCATGTCGGCGATCACCCCCAGGTCGTGGGTGATGAAGATGATGCCGGATCCGAACTCCTGTTGCAGGTCCTTGAGCAGGTCCAGAATCTGCGCCTGGACGGTGACGTCCAGGGCGGTCGTCGGCTCGTCGGCGATCAGCAGGTCGGGGTCGCAGACCAGCGCCATGGCGATCATGGCGCGCTGGCGCATACCGCCGGAGAACTGGTGCGGGTAGTCCTTCGCCCGCTCCCTGGGGTTGGGGATGCCGACCTTGCCGAGCATCTCCACGGCGCGTTCCCAGGCCTGCTTCTTCGGGGCGCCGGTGTGCTTCATGTACGGCTCGGCGATCTGCCGGCCGACCGTGTAGTACGGGGAGAGCGCGGTGAGCGGGTCCTGGAAGATCATGGCGACCTTGTTGCCGCGCAGCTTCTCCAGCTCGGACTCCCGGGCGGTGGTCAACTCCCGCCCGTCCAGCAGGATCTCGCCCTCGACCGTGGTGAACATGGGGTTGTGCAGGCCGAGGATGGTCAGGTTGGTCACCGACTTCCCCGAGCCGGACTCGCCCACGATGCCGAGCGTCCTGCCGCGCTCCAGGTCGAAGGAGAGCCCGTCCACAGCCCGTACGACGCCGTCCTCGGTCTTGAAGCTGACGTGCAGGTCCCGCACCGAGAGCAGGGGACCGGTGCCGGCCGGGTTCAGGGCGCCGGCCTCCTTGGTCAGAGTGGTCAAGACAGTGCTCCTAGGACAGCCGCACGCGCGGGTCGATGAAGGCGTACGTGGCGTCAACGACGATGTTGAACAGCAGGATCATGCTGGCGGAGAAGAGCATCACGCCGAGCAGCAGCGGCAGGTCGCTGAAGAACACGGACTGGACGGCGAGGTTGCCGAGTCCGGGCAGGCCGAAGGTGTACTCGGTGATGATCGCGCCGCCGAACAGCGAGCCGAGGTCGATGCCGAAGATGGTGACGATCGGGATCAGTGAGCCCCGCCAGGCGTAGCGGAAGAAGACGTAGGCCCTGGACATGCCCTTGGCGCGGGCGGTGCGGACGTGTTCCTCCTGGAGCTGTTCGATCATCGAGGACCGGGCCATACGGGTGTACTGCGCCGCGAAGATCGTGGAGAGGATCACCCAGGGGATGATCAGCCCGGTGAACCAGGAGACGGGGTCCTGGGTGAAGTCGGTGTAGGCGGGTTTGTCGAACCAGTGGGTCTGGTAGACGAGGATCGCCAGGGCCAGCGGGCCGAGGAAGTAGATCTGCAGCGAGCTGATCACCATGGCGCCCGCGGTGGCCGCCTTGTCGATCAGCGTGCCGCGCCGCCAGGCGGCGACCAGCCCGGTGCCGAGCCCGACGAACAGGAAGCACACGGCCGCGCCCAGGGTGAGGGAGACGGTGGTGGGCAGCCGGTCCATGAGGGTGGCCCAGACCTGCTCGTTGGTGTGGTACGAGTAGCCGAAGCAGGGGGCGGGGCACGGCCCCTGGGCGAACTGGTTGCTGCCCAGGACGAGGTTGTGCAGGAAGATCCAGTACTGCTCGGTGATGGGTTTGTCCAGGCCGAGCACATGGTGGATGTTCGCGATGGCGTCCGGATTGCAGGTCTTGCCGCACATCATCAGCGCGGGGTCCCGGGGCACCCCGAAGAACAGCACGAACGTGACGATGCTCAGCAGGAACAGAATGACGACGGCACCGATGATCCGGCGGACGAGGAAGCGCAGCATGACAGGGCAGCTCTCAGACGTCGGCGGCCTTGACGGTGCCCGGCGCGTCCCTTGTGCGGGAGCGCGCCGGGTACCGGACGGGGACGGTTACTTGATGAAGAGGCGACGCGGGTCGACGCCGCCGATCACGTCGTCGTAGACGAGGCCGCCGACCTTGGAGCCGGCGATCTGGGTCTGCTTGTAGTACGCGGTCGGGACCACGTTGACGACCTTGGTGAGCAGGTACTTGTCGAGCTTCTCCCACTCGGCCGCGGCCTTGACCGGGTCGGTGATCGAGTTGATGCGGTCGATCTCGCTGTTCACGTGGGGGTCGTTGATCTGCGAGTAGTTCGACGCACCGTCGGCGACGATGCGGCCGTCGTACAGCAGCGGGAGGACCGTCGAGGCGGACGGCCAGTCGGCGCCCCACGCGGTGTGGAAGATGTCGTAGTTGTTGTTGAGCTTGGAGACCTGGTCGTAGTAGGTCTCGGACGGGATCTCCTGGCGCTGGACGTCGAAGCCGGCCTTCTTCAGGCCCGCCGCCATGGCCGTGGAGTACTGCTGGCCCTCGGGGGTGTTGGTGTAGCCGAAGGTCAGCTTCATGTTGAGCTTGCCGGCCTGCTTGAGCAGGGCGCGGGCCTTGTCCGGGTCACCGGCCGGCTTCTTCTTCTTGCCGAACGGGTCGAAGGAGGCGTCGTAGCCGCTGATGGTCGGGCTGAGCAGGCCGCCGGCGACCTCCATCGCGTCCGTGCCGCCGAAGGCGCGGACGAAGGGGGTGACGGGGAGTGCGTAGGCGATGGCCTCGCGGACCCGGATGTCCTTCATCTCCGGCTTGCTCATGTTGATGTTCATCTGGCCGACGTACGGCTGGTAGCCGGAGACCGTACGGGACTTGAGCTGCGGGTTCCTGAGGACGCTGGACAGGTTGCCCGCGTCGACCTGGTTGCTGAAGCTGAGGCCGGTCTGGTCGGCGCCGCTGTCCGCCAGCAGGGCCTTGGTGGAGGTCTCGAACTGCTGGTTGAACGTGAAGTTGAACTGGTCCACGTACTGGTGCCTGATCGGGTCCGTCTTCGGGTCCCAGTTGGTGTTCTTGACCAGCACCATCGACTTGCCGGACTTGAACGACTGGATCTTGTACGGGCCGGTCGCCAGCGGGGCCTTGTCGTACTTCTCCTTGGTGTCGCCCTTCGCGGACACGATGGAGTAGCCGGCCATGGCGAGCGCGTACGGCAGGTCCGCGTGCGGCTTCTTGAAGTGGAAGATGATGGTTTTGTCGTCGGGCGTCTCGAGGATGCTGTTCGGGAGGTGCTTGCCCTTGTACGGCCCGGCGGGGAGCAGCTTGCGGTAGTCGGCGCCCGGTGTGTCGGCCAGCCACTGCTGGAGGTAGGGCGGGCCCTGGGTGATGAAGGGCGCGAAGAGCCGCTCGAAGGTCTGGCGGACGTCCTTGGACGTGATCGGGGTGCCGTCCTGGAACTTGATGCCGTCCTTGAGCGTGTACTTCCAGGTCTTCCCGCCGTCCGTGGTGGTGCCGGAGTCGGTGGCGAGGTCGCCGACGATCTCGTGCTTGTGGCCGTCGTTGCTGGTGGCCTTGTAGCCGGTGAGGCCTCTGTGGATCAGTTGCGCGAGCGCCATCTGGTCGGAGACGTAGATCTGCCCCGGGTCGAGGTGCGCGAAGCTGTCGCGCTGCAGCACCTCCATGCTGCCGCCGCTCTTGGCGCCCGGCACGTCGGGCGCGGGGCCCTGGGATTCGGCGGTGCCGCCGAACTTGATGGCCGCCTGCTGTGCCTTGGCGTTCTGCTGGTCCTTGTTGTCCTTGGTGCCGCTGTCGCTGCCGCCCTTGCTGCAGCCGGTGAGCACGAGAGCTCCGGCGGCGAGCACGGAGAGCGCGCTGGAGACTTGGCGTCCGCCCCTACTCATCACGAAATTTCCCACCCATCCTTGAAACTGACGTTCCGTGTGGTTGACGTACTGCGGTCAGCGCGCGGTCTTGGGATCGAAGGCGTCCCTGACCGAGTCCCCGAGCAGGTTGAACGCGACGACGAAGATGATCATCGATACGCCGGGGAAGAACATGTAGGTGATGTCGTTCTGCATCACCAGTTCGGTGGACGCCTTGGAGAACATCTGCCCCCAGTCCGGCGTCGGTTCGACGATGCCGACACCCAGGAAGGACAGACCGGCCTCGGCCGTCACGAAGCCGGGCAGCAGGTACGTCGCCTGCACCAGCAGCGGGGTGACGACGTTCGGGAGGATCTCCTTGCTGATGATCCGCCACGACGAGGCACCGCTGACCTTGGCCGCCTCGATGAACTCCCTCTCCCGCAGGGCGAGTGCGGTGCCGCGCAGGATACGCCCGAGCCCCATCCAGCCCAGGAACCACTGGACGATGATCAGGGCCACCACCCGGACGTAGGTGGGCGTCTCGTCGCGGGGGCTGACGAACAGGGACACCACGACCGGCATGCTCGCGATGAAGAAGAGCTGCGCCGGGAAGGCGAGCAGGAAGTCGATGACCCGGCCGATGAAGTAGTCGGTCCTGCCGCCGAGATAGCCGGCCGCGACACCGAGCAGGATGCCGGTGACGACGACGGCGACGGTGACGGCGACCGAGATCATCAGGGAGGTGCGGATGCCGTAGATCAGCTTGGTGAAGACGTCGTAGCCGTTGCCGGGTTCGAGGCCGAACCAGAACTCGCTGCTGATACCGCCGTTGGGATGCACCGGCACGCCGGCGCTGTCGAAGAGTTCCGGTCGCTCGTCCGCGTACACCGTGTACGGATTCTTGCCGTACAGCCTGGCGATCAGCGGTGCGAGCAGGCCGATCAGGAAGAAGAAGCCCACGACGTAGGCCGAGATCACACCGGTGCGGTCGCGCTTGAAGCGCAGCCACATCAGCCGGCCGGGGGACCGGCCTTCGAGCTTGACGGCTTCGCTCTTCGCCTCCGGCCCTGGTTCGCCGTCGACGACGACCGAAGTCCCGCCGCCCTCAATGTCGATAGGACTTGTCACGGTTCGTCCGTTTCACAGGTATGAGTGTGAGAGGTGCCCGGGTACTCCGAGGACGCGCGGAACCGCGAGGCGGACGCGCGTAGTTCTACAGCCGAATCACACCGCTGGAAGCGACGAACAGACCCACCTGGTGCTTGTGACACCGCGCATGGGGGTTCCTCCTCATGACTCCACGTGTTCACCAACAGGAGAGGGTTTCCGTCTTCCCTCCGACACCCCTGACGGAGGGCCAGACACCCCCTGGTGCTCGTGAGTCGGCGCACTGTCCCCACAGTGCGCTGGACCCATTGACCCGAGCGCTACGCGGCTAACTATCTGCCATGGGTCGAGCACCGACCACTGCCCGTAGATCTCAATTCAGTCACGGATCGCGGCTGCACCTTCCAAAATCTGGACAAACTGTTCGACGGAAGACGGCACGAAACGGACTTGTTACATGGCTATCGGGCAGCGATCTCCGCATGTCGGACATACGGTCACTGGAAAATGGGTTGCAAAAAGCCCGGATGCCCCCATCCTGGGGGCACCCGGGCTCAAGAGGTCTGGAATCAGCCGTGCTTGGCGCGGCTCGCGGCGCGCGCCCGCTCCCGCTGGTCGAGGTTGACCTTGCGGATGCGAACGGCCTCCGGGGTCACCTCGACGCACTCGTCGTCACGGCAGAACTCCAGCGACTGCTCCAGCGACAGCTTGCGCGGCGGCACGATCGACTCGGCCACATCGGCCGTCGAGGACCGCATGTTGGTGAGCTTCTTCTCCTTGGTGATGTTGACGTCCATGTCGTCGGAGCGGGAGTTCTCACCGACGATCATGCCCTCGTACACCTCGGTGCCCGGCTCCACGAAGAGCACGCCGCGCTCCTGAAGGTTCGTCATCGCGAACGCGGTGACCGCACCGGAGCGGTCGGCGACCAGCGAGCCGTTGTTACGGGTCTGCAGCGCACCGAACCAGGGCTCGTGGCCCTCGTGGATGGAGTGCCCGATACCGGTGCCGCGGGTCTGGGTCAGGAACTCGGTCCGGAAACCGATGAGTCCGCGGGAGGGCACGACGAACTCCATGCGCACCCAGCCGGAACCGTGGTTGGACATGTTGTCCATGCGGCCCTTGCGGACGCCCATCAGCTGCGTGACGGCACCCATGTGCTCCTCGGGCACGTCGATCGTCATGCGCTCGACCGGCTCGTAGACCTTGCCGTCGACGTCCTTGGTGACGACCTGCGGCTTGCCGACGGTGAGCTCGTAGCCCTCCCGGCGCATGGTCTCGACCAGGATGGCGAGCGCCAGCTCACCACGGCCCTGCACCTCCCAGGCGTCCGGACGCTCGGTGTCCAGCACGCGCAGCGAGACGTTACCGATCAGCTCGCGGTCCAGGCGGTCCTTGACCTGGCGGGCGGTGACCTTGCGGTCCTTCACGGCCGCCTTCGCGTCGGCGCCCTTGCCGGTGCCGCCGCGGCCGACCAGCGGGGAGGTGTTCGTACCGATGACCATGGAGATCGCCGGCTCGTCCACCGTGATCAGCGGCAGCGGGATCGGGTTCTCGGTGTCGGCCAGCGTCTCGCCGATCATGATGTCGGGGATGCCGGCGACCGCACAGATGTCACCAGGGCCGGCCTTCTCCGCCGGCTTGCGGGTGAGCGCCTCGGTCATCATCAGCTCGGAGATGCGGACGTTGCTGACGGAGCCGTCGCGCTTGATCCACGCGACCGTCTGGCCCTTGCGCAGCTCGCCCTGCTCGACCCGGAGCAGCGCGATACGGCCGAGGAAGTTGTCGGCGTCGAGGTTGGTGACGTGGGCCTGGAGCGGCGCGTCCTCCTCGTACGTCGGCGCGGGGATGTGCTCCAGGATCGTGGAGAAGAACGGCTCCAGGCTGTCGGAGTCCGCCGGGACCGTGCCGTTGTCCGGCTTGGTCAGCGAGGCGATGCCGTCGCGGCCGCAGGCGTAGACGATCGGGAACTCGATCTGCTCCTCGTCCGCGTCCAGGTCGAGGAAGAGGTCGTAGGTCTCGTTGACGACCTCGTCGATGCGGGAGTCCGGGCGGTCCGTCTTGTTGATGCACAGGATGACGGGCAGGCGCTGCTGGAGCGCCTTGCGCAGCACGAACCGGGTCTGCGGCAGCGGGCCCTCGGAGGCGTCCACCAGCAGCACGACACCGTCCACCATGGACAGGCCGCGCTCGACCTCGCCGCCGAAGTCGGCGTGGCCGGGGGTGTCGATGATGTTGATGGTGATCGGGTCCCCGCCGTCCTTCGGGTGGTACTTCACCGCGGTGTTCTTGGCGAGGATCGTGATGCCCTTCTCACGCTCCAGGTCATTCGAGTCCATCATGCGGTCGTCGACACCTTCGAGCTGGTGGGCGGCGAAGGCGCCGGCCTGCTTCAGCATGCCGTCGACGATGGTGGTCTTGCCGTGGTCGACGTGAGCGACGATGGCGACGTTGCGGATGTCGTGGCGCGTGGCCATAGTGCGACGAACTCCCGGAGTGTGAGGATTGCCCTGCGCGTACGTCTGTGTCGCGCGGGTCCTGCCGGGCTGGACACGCCACGGCCTCACCCCATGGTACGTGGCCCCGGCGGAACCGGCCTCCTCAGGGCTGTGTGATCATCTCCGCGCAGGTCAGCCCTGGGGACTCGCGGAGGCGTTCGTGGGACTGGCGGGGACCTTCGCGCCCTTCTTCAGAAAGCCCATGTCCTCGTAGACCGGCGTCTGGAATCCGAACGCCCCGGCGTTGACCAGGTTCTTCCGCACCGCCACGAGCTGGGGCCGCTGATAGAGCGGAATGGACCCGGCCGAGGCCCAGATCCTGGCGTCCGCCTTGCGGATCAGCGACACCTCGTCGTCCTCGTCCAGGGTGGCCGCGGCCTCGTCGAACAGCTGGTCCACCTGGTCCGTGCCGACCCGCGTGTAGTTCTGCTCGACGTTCACCGAGCCGTCGGCCGCCGGCTCCGGCTTGGCGAACACCGGCCGGTCGTCCGTCGCCGGGAACGCGGAGGACGGCCAGGAGTACAGCGCGAGGTCGTAGTCGCCGGCGGCGATGTGGTCCTTGAAGTAGCTCGCGTCCGAGACCTTGCTGATCGTCGTCCGGATGCCGACCCGCTCCAGCATGGCCGAGATCCGCTCGGCGACCGAGTTCAGCGTCTCGGAGCCGGCGCCGGACGGGAGCACGAAGCGGAGCAGGAGCGGCTTGCCGTCCTTGGCGAGCTGCTGTGCCGCCGCGGCTGCCGGCGCTGCCGTGCCCTGGGGAGCGTAGGCCCCCTGTGCACCGCCGTGCCTGCCCTCCTGGGCCAGGTGCCGGTCGCCGCCGTCCCCCCGTCCGCCGTTCTTGCCGTCCTCGTCGTTGTCCTCGCCGACGATGTACTCGCCGTCCCTGCCGCCGTCGGACTTGTCCTCCTTGTCCTTCTTCTGGGTGTCCTTCTTCTCGCTCTTCCTGCCCTCGGGGCCGGCCGCCTTCTGGCCCTTCTTCTGCTCCTTGACCGGGCCGCCCGGCACCCAGCCGGCGTCGGCGAGCAGCTCCTGCGCCTGCTTGGTGTCCTGGCCGCCGATCGCGTCGCTGTTGTCGGCGTACGCAGCCTGCCCGGACAGGGCGAGATGGCTGCCGACCGGGACGGCGGGCAGGCCCAGCGGGGTGAGGACCAGCTTGGCCAGTTCCCGGCGGTCCAGGGCGCGGGCGACGGCCCGGCGGACGCGTTCGTCGGCGAGGGGGCCCCTGGAGCCGTTCAGGGCGAGCTGGGTGTATGCGGGCTCCAGCGACCTGCGGACCTCGACGTCGCGCAGCTCCTGCTGCTCGTCCAGGTAGTCGGAGATGGCCTTGTGCAGCTTCTTCCGGCCGGCCCTGACGTCGTCGGAGTCGAAGTCGTGCGCGCGCGCCCACGCGCGCAGCTTCTTCACCGAGGTCTTGCCGGAGCCCTGCAGCGGGTTCGCGGCGCCGTGCGCGGCGAGCCCGATCCGCTGGGCGTCGCCGGGGTCGACGTCGGCGATGTCCACGCTGCCGTCGGCGAGCGCGGCGGCCCGCTTGTCGCGGGGTACGGCGTGCAGCACGATCTCGTTCAGCTTGGCGGGCCGGCCCCACCAGCGCGGGTTGCGGGTGAGGACGACGTCCTTCTTGGCGGTGTCGACCTTGTCCACCCGGAAGGGCCCGGCGGTGACCTTCAGGTTGCGGCGGGCGCCGTCGTTGAAGGCGTCCGGGCTGCCCATGACGTCCTTCGGGTACAGCGGGGAGAACAGCGACTTCCAGTCGGCGTAGGGGCGGGAGAAGGTGACCCTGACCTGGAGGTCGTTGGCGCCGCGCTCGATCTTCTCGATGCGGTCGTAGCCGGCGTTGCGGGCGGTCCAGTAGGAGCTGTTCTTCCCGGACAGGGCGCGCCACTGGGCGACGAAGTCGGCGGCGCCGATCTCCCGGCCGTCGCTCCACACGGCCTGCTGGTTCAGCTTGTACAGCACGACCTGGCGCGGCTCGGTCTCGATGACCTTGGCCGACTCCAGGTAGGCGGGGTTGGGCACCGGCCGGCCGGTGGCGTCCAGCCGGAACATCGACGGCAGGACGGCCTGGGCGACACGGCTGGTGCCGGCGTCGGCATCGGCCTGGAAGGCGTTCAGGGTCTCCGGTACGCCGTCGACGGCCCACTTCAGGGTCCCGCCGTCGGCGACCAGGTCACGGGCGGCCGGGGCGATGTCCTGCCCGGCGAGGGGCTTCGCGACCTTCTCGTCGGAGCTGCATCCGGCGAGGAACGGCACCGCGAGCGCGCCGGCGGTGAGGAAGGAGACCGAGCGCATCACCGCACGCAGTCCGACGCCGTGGTGGTACATCTCTGCTACCTCCGGGAAGCCGCGGGTTTATGCTCGCTTGTGTCAATATGTGGAGCTGATCACTTTTGGCGGTATTTGGAGCTGATCAGATCTATGCGGCCCACTGAAGAGGAAGGGATCCGGACACAGCAGGCGACACGGCGACGACGGGCGGTAACCCCACCCGTGTGGCGCAACACCACCGGAGATGCACCAGTGCGCCTCCGCCAATCGCTGCACACGCCTTCACATCGACAGGCGTGACGCGCAACACTCCAAGGCGCATGAACGTTGCCGCCCAGGGCCCGCCGGATCCGCGGAAGTGAGGGCAAGTCATGTCCGTGCACGACGACATCACCTCGGTCCAGCGCTCTCTCGACGACCTGAACCGGTCGCTGGGACGCTTGGAACACCAGCTCGGCAGCGGCGGCCTGGAGATGCGCCGGGTCCGGTTGGACGCCGACCATCTGCGCGAGAGCGTGGCGCTGCTGCGTGAGGCCGCCACCACCGGGGAAGCCCCGCGCCGCCCCGACCTCGTCACCATCTCCGACGTGCCGTACGACACCAGCCTGTGGGTGGGCTCGGACGACGAGGGCCTGGGCGCCCGCGACCGGCACGCCCCCTGATCCCCGACGACCGGAGCCTGCCTTGGCCACTGGTACGGAACCCCAACAGAACAGCGGCGGCGTACGAACCGGTGCGCGCGCCGCGATCACGGCCCCGCATCTGCGGACCGACCGCTGGTGGCTGGCGCCCGCCGTCACCGCGGCCGGTCTGCTGGCCTTCGTCGTCTATTCGACCTGGCGGGCCTTCGCAGGCGCGCACTACTACGCGGCGCCGTACGTCTCGCCGTTCTACTCGCCGTGCCTGGCGAGCAACTGCCGGACCATGCACTCCGGGCCGAACGCCGACCTGTTCGGGAGCTGGTGGGGCATCTCCCCCGCGATCATCATCCTGATCTTCCCGCTCGGCTTCCGGCTGACCTGCTACTACTACCGCAAGGCGTACTACCGCAGCTTCTGGGCCTCCCCACCCGCCTGCGCGGTGGCCGAGCCGCACAGGACGTACACCGGCGAGACCCGCTTCCCGCTGATCCTGCAGAACGTCCACCGGTACTTCTTCTACGCGGCCCTGCTGGTCGCCGGCGTGCTCACCTACGACACCGTGCTGTCCTTCCGGGACACCCACTACCGCTGGGGCCACATGGGGCTCGGCACCCTGGTGTTCCTGGCCAACATCGTGCTGATCTGGGCGTACACCATCTCCTGCCACTCCTGCCGGCACATCGTCGGCGGCAAGCTCAAGCACTTCTCCCGACACCCCGTGCGCTACAAGGCGTGGCAGTTCGTCGGCAGGCTCAACGCCCGGCACATGCAGCTGGCCTGGGCGTCGCTGCTGAGCGTGGCGCTCGCCGACTTCTACGTCTATCTCGTCGCGTCCGGGGTCTTCGCCGACCCGCGCTTCTTCTAGGAACAGGTGAGCCGTCTTATGTCCGTGGTGGACCGCCAGGAGTGGGACGTCGTCGTGGTCGGTGCCGGCGGCGCCGGGCTGCGGGCCGCGATCGAGGCGCGCGAGCGGGGCGCCCGTACGGCGGTGATCTGCAAGTCACTGTTCGGCAAGGCGCACACGGTGATGGCCGAGGGCGGCATCGCGGCGGCCATGGCCAACGCCAACGAGCACGACAACTGGCAGGTCCACTTCCGCGACACCATGCGCGGCGGCAAGTTCCTCAACCAGTGGCGGATGGCCGAGCTGCACGCGCAGGAGGCCCCGGACCGGGTGTGGGAGCTGGAGACCTGGGGCGCGCTGTTCGACCGTACGAAGGACGGCCGGATCTCCCAGCGCAACTTCGGCGGCCACGAGTACCCGCGGCTCGCGCACGTCGGCGACCGTACGGGCCTCGAGCTGATCCGCACGCTCCAGCAGAAGATCGTCGCCCTGCAGCAGGAGGACTTCAAGGAGACCGGGGACTACGAGTCCCGGCTGAAGGTCTTCCAGGAGTGCACGGTCACCCGGGTCCTGAAGGACACGGCATCCGACAGCGGCTCCGCCGCGGGCCGGGTCTCCGGTGTCTTCGCCTACGAGCGCGAGACCGGCCGCTTCTTCGTCCTGGAGGCCCCCGCGGTCGTGATCGCTACCGGCGGCATCGGCAAGTCCTTCAAGGTCACGTCGAACTCGTGGGAGTACACGGGTGACGGGCACGCCCTCGCCCTGCTCGCGGGCGCACCGCTGCTGAACATGGAATTCGTACAGTTCCATCCGACGGGCATGGTCTGGCCGCCGTCGGTGAAGGGCATCCTCGTCACCGAGTCGGTGCGCGGCGACGGCGGGGTCCTCAGGAACTCCGAGGGCAAGCGGTTCATGTTCGACTACATCCCGGACGTCTTCAAGGAGAAGTACGCCGAGTCGGAGGAGGAGGCCGACCGGTGGTACGAGGACCCGGAGAACAACCGGCGCCCACCGGAACTCCTCCCCCGCGACGAGGTGGCCCGCGCCATCAACGCCGAGGTCAAGGCGGGCCGGGGCTCGCCGCACGGCGGGGTCTTCCTGGACGTGTCCACGCGCATGCCGGCGGAGGTGATCCGGCGCCGGCTGCCGTCGATGTACCACCAGTTCAAGGAACTGGCGGATGTCGACATCACGGCGGAGGCGATGGAGGTCGGGCCGACCTGTCACTACGTGATGGGCGGCATCGCCGTCGACTCCGACACGGCGGCGGCGCGCGGGGTGCCGGGCCTGTTCGCGGCCGGTGAGGTGGCCGGCGGTATGCACGGCTCCAACCGCCTCGGCGGCAACTCGCTCTCCGACCTGCTGGTCTTCGGGCGCCGCGCGGGCTGGCACGCGGCGGAGTACGCGCAGGGGGTGGCGTACCAGCATCCGCCGGTGGACGAGGCCCAGGTCAACACGGCCGCGGCGGAGGCCCTGCGTCCGTTCTCCGCCGAGGCGGACCGGGAGGGCGAGGCGGGCCCGTCGGAGAACCCGTACACCCTGCACCAGGAACTCCAGCAGACCATGAACGACCTGGTCGGCATCATCCGCCGCGAGGGCGAGATGGAGCAGGCCCTGCGCAAGCTCGCGGAGCTGCGGGTACGCGCCCGCCGGGCCGGGGTCGAGGGCCACCGCCAGTTCAACCCCGGCTGGCATCTGGCGTTGGACCTGCGGAACATGCTGCTGGTCAGCGAGTGCGTGGCCCGTGCGGCCCTGGAGCGCACCGAGTCGCGTGGCGGCCACACCCGCGAGGACCACCCCACGATGGACCGCAAGTGGCGCAACGTGAACCTGCTGTGCACGCTCGCCGACCCCACCGGCGGCCTCGCGGCGACCGACTCCGGCCGCGGCCAGATCCGCCTCGCCCGCGAGAGCACCGCCCCCATCCGCCCGGACCTGCTCGCCCTCTTCGAGAAGGAGGAGCTGGTCAAGTACCTCGCCGAAGAGGAGCTGTACGAGTGAGCAGCTACGAGGCCCGCTTCAAGGTGTGGCGGGGTGATGAGCAGGGCGGTGGCCTGGAGGACTTCACGGTCGAGGTGAACGACGGCGAGGTGGTCCTCGACATCGTCCACCGCCTCCAGGCCACCCAGGCCCCCGACCTGGCCGTGCGCTGGAACTGCAAGGCCGGAAAGTGCGGTTCGTGCTCGGCGGAGATCAACGGCCGGCCCCGGCTGATGTGCATGACCCGCATGTCGGTCTTCGACCGCGCGGAGACGATCACGGTCACGCCCCTGCGCACCTTCCCGGTGATCCGGGACCTGGTGACGGACGTCGGCTTCAACTACCGGAAGGCACGGGAGGTCCCGGCCTTCGTCCCGCCCGCCGGGCTGGGCGCCGGCGAGTACCGGATGATGCAGGAGGACGTGGACCGCTCGCAGGAGTTCCGCAAGTGCATCGAGTGCTTCCTGTGCCAGGACACCTGCCACGTCGTCCGCGACCACGAGGAGAACAAGACGGCGTTCGCGGGCCCGCGTTTCCTGATGCGGATCGCCGAACTCGACATGCACCCGCTGGACGCGGCCGCCGAGACGGGTCTGGACCGCAAGCGCACGGCCCAGGACGAACACGGCCTCGGCTACTGCAACATCACCAAGTGCTGCACGGAGGTCTGCCCCGAGGGCATCAAGATCACCGACAACGCCCTGATCCCCATGAAGGAACGCGCGGTCGACCGCAAGTACGACCCGCTGGTGTGGCTGGGTTCGAAGATCAGGAGGCGGTCTTCGTAGGAGCGGAGCGACCGGGGCGCTGGGAAAGATGCTGGACCACCATGCCCGCCATCCACAGGCACCACCCGGCGGCCGGAAGGGCTTCCAGCCCCGCGTCGGCGAGCGGCCCGAGGAACATGAACAGGCCCAGCCCGACCGCACTGGCCAGCGCCCCGTACCCCCACAGCCGGGGCCGCAGCACCCGGCGACGGGCCGGCGGCGGTATCCACTCCGCCGCGACGGCCAGCACACCGAGCACCCCCATGAGCGTCACCGCGAGCACGGCCGCCACCACCAAGAACA
The DNA here is from genome assembly GCF_053611725.1 of Streptomyces sp. NPDC054783. NCBI lineage: Bacteria > Bacillati > Actinomycetota > Actinomycetes > Kitasatosporales > Streptomycetaceae > Streptomyces > Streptomyces sp. NPDC054783. Next base: position 71,656 of record NZ_JBSHAY010000014.1, read on the forward strand.
TGTGCATGCCGATCAGGCTCTCACCAGTGCCAGGGCCTCGCACAGGTTGTGCTCCGCGATCCCGCGCATGAACTCGGCGTGCGGGAAGTCGCCGTCGGCGAGCCGCAGCGGGCCGGCGACCAGGTTCAGGTGCATGGCCAGCCGGTACAGCCGCAGCCGGTCCTCGTCCAGGCCGCCGTCGCGCAGCGCGCGGTAGTGCGGCCCGAAGCGCAGCCGCAGGAAGACGTGCTCCCACTCGGCGTCGAAGTACATCAGTCCTTCGATGTCGATCAGGGCGGGCCGGCCGTCGGTGTCCAACAGGACGTGGTCCGGCCCGAGTTCGCCATGAACGAGGGTGTGCTCCGCGCGCGGACGCACCGCATCGGCCAGCGAGCGCACGCCGTCCTCCAGTCGCTGCCGGGCGGCGGCCACACGCGGGTCGCGTACGGCGGTCTCGGCGATGTCGGACAGGGCGCGCTCGGTGACGAGCCGGGCGCAGGAGGCGCCGTACGCGGTACCGCCGCCGTCGACCAGCGCGACCTTCCCGTACTCGGCGGAGCGGCAGCCGCGCAGGGTCCGCAGGGCGTCGGCGAGCTCCCGCAGCGCCGGGCCCGCCGCGTCCGGGTCCCGGCGCAGGGCCTCCTCCAGGCAGCCGCCGGGCAGGTCCTCGACCACGGCCGCGGTCGCTTCGGGGTCGACGTGGAGCAGGCGCGGGGTGCGGACGCCGGCGGCCGCGAGACGGTCGTGGGAGGCAGTGAACAGGTCGAGCCCGGAGGCGTGCGAGAAGGGGTCGCGGGGGTCGGCGTCGGGCTGGTCCCAGTAGTCCTCGTCAGGCGACCAGACGTATGCGATCGCGGTGCCGCCGCCGTCGAGGCGAAGCCGGTAGACGCCCTTCTTGGAACCACCCCGCAGCCGGGTGACGGCCGTGAGCGTGCGGTGCCGGCCGAGGGCTGCACGGGCGAGCGGGGCGAGGTCGGCGACGGTCCTGTGCTGTCGTGTTCCGGTCACCGGACCCAGTCTTTCCGATAGGCCTCCCAGTCCGCCTCGGTGGCCGCGAAGTCGACGTAGAGGGCGACGCCGAAGCGGGCCCGGTCCCTGTCGGTGCGGGACAGGCCGAGACGGACCCCGCGCACGGCGGCCGGCACGGTCTCGGCACGGGCCCAGTGGCCGAAGCGGTTCTCGTGGTAGAAGGGCAGGCCCATGAGCAGGTCGGTGGACTCGGGGGTGACCTCCAGGGCCAGCGAGGTCTGCTGGGCGACATAGCCGCCGTACAGGCTCTGCAACGGCTGCATGGTGTCGTACGACATCACCGCGATCTGGTCGACGCGGCGCGCCACCTGCCCGAAGTACGCCTGCGACCACCACTTGGGGTGGCCGGTCACGGTGCCCCAGAAGGAGTGGAAGGCCGGCAGCGGATCGATCTGGTGGGCGGCGACGGAGAGCACGGCGTGGCGGGCGCGGGTGACACGGTGCAGGGCGTCCAGGAGGGCGAGGTAGTTCCGGTCGCCGGAGTGCAGGGGCTCCAGGTCGAAGTGGGCGCCCTCGAACCCGGCGTCCAGGATCCGGCGGGTGGACTCCACCACGGCGGAGCGGGTCGCGGGCCGCTCCAGGTGCATGGCGTACGGCTTCTCGGGGGCGACCTCGTCGCCGAGCCAGGCCTGCACACGGATGTGCGGCGCCCGGCGGCGCAGGGTTTTTGTCAGCCAACGGGCCCTGGGATACGCCGACTCGGGGAGCGTGCCGTCGTGTTCCAGGGGGCCCGCGTGGACGTACAGGTCACGGATGCCGGTGTCGCGCAGACGGCCGGCGAGTGCGGTGACGTCGGCGTCGGTCCTGCGGCCGTCGATCCACGCGTGGCCGAGCCAGATGGCGTCGCGGTTGCGGGTGTGGGTGCCGCTGTCGGGGGTGCCGGTGTCGTTGAGGCGGAGGGCGGTCTCCGCGGCGAGGACGGGAAGGAGCAGGAGGAGGACGAGGACGAGCGCGGTGCGCCTGAGTGTGCGCGGCCATGTGCGTCTCGGCCCCGTGTCGGCGGGGCCGCTTCCGTCGTCCGGTGCGGGTGGCTCTTCGGGGGCGGGCTCGGCGTCGGGTGCGGGTGGAATTCGGGTGGCGTCGGCGGCCGCGGGCGGCCGTGGCGTGAGCTCGCCGGTCTCCCCGTCCGTTTCTGCCCCGTCGCTGTCCCTGGTGTCCATTCCTGCCCCCCTGCCCATCGCGTCCCCCACCCGTATCCGTCCCGCTCGCGAAGGCGTCTACCTGCCCATACGCTCCGAAATGTGACGTCCTCCCTGATCCGCGGCCGGCCCCGGTGCGCCAAGGCGCACATATGGGTGCGGGTGGCGCACGCCGTGGTGGGTGTGGTGGTCGGGATCGGGTGGCTGGTGTTGCCGGTGATGACGGTCGGTGCGCAAGATCCGGTTCCCGTGACGCCCGGCGGGACCGTCGCGAGCGCCACCGCGCCGCAGCGGGACGAGACGTCCGCCACCGACCTCCTGCTGCCCCTGATCGCGCTGGTCGCCGCCGTGGGGCTGGCCGGATACGGCTACCTGCGCCGCACCCACCGCGCCCGTACCCGTACGACCCCCGGGATCGTCTCCGCCGCCCCGCCCGCGCCCACACCGGCCGACTCCGAGCGCCAGGCGCGCGCCGCGCTGGTCCTGGCCGACGACTGTGTGCGCACGAGCCGGGAGGAACTCTCCTTCGTCCAGGAGCAGTTCACGCAGGGGGACACCGAGCCCTTGGTGCAGGCGCTGCGGGCCGCCGAGACCGAGCTGACGGCCGCGTGCGCGATCTGGCGGCGCTACGAGCAGGGGGTGCCGGAGGACGACGTGGCCCGGCGGCAGGCGCTGGTCGGCGTGGTCGGCCGGTGCGCGGAGGCGGGGCGTCGGCTGGACGCCCAGGCTCCCGCGCTGGACCGGCTGCGGGACCTGGAGGGGCCGGGCCTGGCCGGGGCACTGGAGGTCGCCGAGGGGCGGTTCCGGGAGCTGACGGGGCGGACGCTGACCGCCTCGGACACCCTGACCGGCCTGTACGACCGCTGCACGCCTGCGGCCGTCGCGCCCGTCACCGGGTACCTCGAACAGGCCAAGGACCGGCTGCTGTTCGCCACCACGCGGCTCAACGAGGCCCGCCAGTCGGCCGACGCGGGCGAGGGCACGCGGGCCGCCGGGCAGCTGCGCGCCGCGGAGGGCGCGGTGGCCCAGGCCGACGTCCTGGTCACCGGGGTGGAACGGCTCGCCGCGGAACTACGGCAGGCGACGGAACTCGTGCCGGCCGCGCTGACCGGCGCGGAGGCGGAGATCGCGGCGGCCCGGAAAGGGGGCGTTGCGGTTCCTCTGACCAGCGGCGAGCTGCACGCCCGGCCGGCGCACGCGGACGGCGTGCTGGCCGCCGTACGGGAGGAGCTGACGACGGGCCCGTACGACCCGCTGGACGCCCTGCGCCGGATCGCGCGGGCGGTGGAGCGGCTGGAGACGGGCCACGCCGGTGCGCCGTCAGCCGCGGCGCTGCTCGTGGCCAGGAGTTCCGTCGCCGGGGCGGAGGACTTCGTCACGGTGCACCGGGGTGCGGTGGGCCCACGGGCGCGGGTCCGCCTGGCGGAGGCGGCACGCGAACTGGGCGCGGGTCACGCCGGCCAGGCCGACGACATGGCCCGCGAGGCCCGGGACCTGGCCGAGCAGAACGTACGGGCCCACGGCAACCCGCACACGAGCGCCGACGGAGACGCACCGGGCCTGGCCGCTGCGGTCCTGGGCGGAGTCCTCCTGGCAGAGGACCCGGACGGGGGTCCACCGGCGAGCTACGGCGGACCGGAGACCAGGGGCCGCCACCGCTTGTCGGCGCCTGACTAGTGCCGGTGTCAGAAGAGGCTCAGCAGGGCCTCCGCCGGGTCGGTGAGGCCTGCCTCGCCGCCGGGCAGCGGCAACTCGAACCACACCGTCTTGCCGCGAGGCGTCCGGCGCGAACCCCAGGCCGCACTGAGCAACCCCACCAGCTGCAGCCCCCGGCCCCCCTCGTCGGTGTCCCGGGCCCGCCGCCGCCGGGGCTGGACCAGCCCGGAGTCCCACACCTCGCAGACCAGCGTGCGGTCCAGCAGCAGCCGTAGCCGTATCTCCCCCTCGCCGTACCGCAGCGCGTTGGTGACCAGCTCGCTGACGAGCAGTTCGGTCGTGTCGACGAGCGGTTCCAGGTCCCAGCTCAGCAGCTGCCCCCGGGCGTACTCCCGCGCCCGCCCCACACTCCGCGGCTCACGCGGCAGCGTCCAGTCGCCGACGGACTCGGCCGGCAGCCCCTGCACCCGGGCCATCAGCAGCGCGATGTCGTCCTCGCCGTGGTGGGTGTCGAGGGTGTTGAGGACGTGGTCGCAGACGTCCTCCAGCGGGCGGGAGGGGTCGGTGAGCGCGCCGACGAAGGCCTGGAGCCCCTCGTCCAGGGGATGGTCCCGGGACTCGACCAGGCCGTCCGTGTAGAGCGCCAGCAGCGCGCCCTCCGGCAGTTCGACCTCGACCTCCTCGAACGGCTCGCCGCCCACCCCGAGCGGCATGCCCGGCGGCACGTCCAGCATCAGGGCCGGCTCACCGGGCTCGACCAGGACCGGCGGCAGATGGCCGGCGTTGGCGAACGTACAACGTCTGGTGACGGAGTCGTAGACGGCGTAGACGCAGGTCGCGAGGTAGACCTCGGACAGGTCGGCGTCGCGCGGCTGGCGGGCCGTGCGCGTCGCCTGCTGCACCCCGCCCGGAGTGCCCAGTCCCCGCGCGATCTCGTCCAGCGCGGAGAGCACCTCGGCCGGTTCCAGATCCAGTAGCGCCAACGTCCGTACGGCCGTGCGGAGTTCGCCCATGGCCACCGCCGCCCGCAGGCCGCGCCCCATCACGTCGCCCACCACCAACGCCGTACGGTGGCCCGGCAGTTCGATCACGTCGAACCAGTCGCCGCCCACCTCGGTCGCCGCGTTGCCGGGCAGATAGCGGCAGGCGATGTCCAGCCCGGAGGCCTCGGGGTCGCCCGGCGGCAGCAGCGAGCGCTGCAGGATCAGCGCCCGCTCGTGCTCCCGGCGGTACAGGCGCGCGTTGTCGATGCAGACCGCCGCGCGCGCGGCCAGCTCCACCGCAAGGTCCCGGTCGCGGTCGCCGAACGGCTCGCTGCCCTTGGTGCGGGCGAACTGGGCGAGGCCGACGACCGTGTCGTGGGCGACCATCGGCACGGCCAGGGTGGACTGCACGAGCCCGCCCTCCTCGGGCGGCACGGCCTGCGGCCGGGCGGTGCGCAGGGCGTCCGCCCAGGGCGAGTTGAAGGGAAAGTGGTGGACCGCGCCGACCTCGACGGGCTCGCCGGAGACGGCGAAGGGGGCGCCGGAGACGGCGCTCGCGAAGGCGACGCGGCGCAGTTCGGCGCTGCCGTCGGTGAGTCCGGGCGGGGTCTCGTCGCCGGTGAGCAGGCCCTGGTAGAGGTCGACGGTGGCGAGGTCGCAGAAACCGGGGACGACGACGTCGAGGAGTTCCCGGGCCGTGGTCTCCAGGTCGAGGGAGTTCCCTATGCGCGCGCCGGCCTCGTTGAGCAGGGCGAGGTTGCGCCGGGCGGCGGCGGCCTCGCGGGCGGCGGCCCGGCGGGCGGTGATGTCGGTGCCGAGCCAGGCGATCCCGATGGGCCGGCCGCTGCCGCTGCGCACGCGGTAGAGGTTGACGGACCAGTGCCGGCGTTCCTCGGAGCCGGGGACGTGACCGGTGACGTGCATGTCGGTGATGGACTGGCCGCTCTCCAGCACCCGCCGCAGGGTGGCCGAAACCCGCTCCGCCTCACCGCGGGGCAGATAGTCGTGAACTCCCTTGCCCCGGTGGTCGTCCGGGGTTCCGCCGAAGATGGAGGCGAACCGCTCGTTGGCCCGACGGACCCTCAGATCGGTGTCGATCAGCAGGAATCCGAACGGGGACTGGCCGAAGATGGCCTGTGAGGCGGCCAGATCGGTCTCGATGCTGCGCAGGGTGCGGACGTCCACGACGATGCACACGGCGGCCTTGTCGCCCTCGGCGGTCCGGGTGGGCATGACGTAGACCTCGGCCAGGCCCTCCTCGCCGCACCCGCCGTCCGCCTCGTCCGGCATCCGGAAGGGCACGACCCCGGTCCACTCCCGCCCGTCGAGAATTTCGGCCATCTTGCGCTGGCCGCGCTCGCGCAGGTCGGGGTCGATGAAGGCCTCTATCGGGTCCATGCCGACGGCGCGTGCGGCGGGGACGCCGAAGAGCTGCTCGGCGCGCAGGCTCCACTGGTCGACCAGCCCGCCGGGGCTGATGGAGAAGGACGCGACCTTGATGTAGTCGTACATGGAACCGGGCGGACTGCTCTGCCACATGGCGTCGCCGGGTGCGGCGGCCTGCGCGGCCTGGTTCATCGCGCCGTCCGACGGGTCCTCGGACTCCGTGGCCTTCGCTGGTATCTCGCTCACGCGAACCGTCCCCTCCAGCTCACCGCGCCCGGCACCGGTCACCGGCAGCGGCTGCCCGCAGTATCCAGCACTACGGCGCCGCACGACACGGTGTTCACGATCACAGCTCGGTCCAGATGTTTTTCGGACCGGTCCGTGACAACACTTCCACTCTTCTAACCAGGGAACACGCCCTCGAATCACGCACCCCGGAGCCGGCGGCGCGCCCGCGGCGCACGATGGACGTGCCGCCCCGGGGTGTACACCCCCGTGCCCCCCCGGATGCTTCCGGCTCACCCCGGCACCGTCAGTTCGAACCAGACGGTCTTTCCGCTCGCGCCGGGCCGGGTGCCCCAGCGGCGGGAGGAGCCTGCGACCAACTGCAGACCGCGCCCGCTCTCGTCCTCGTCGTGGGCGACGCGTTCGCGCGGCAGGTCGGGCAGCGGGTCGGAGACCTCGACCAGCAGCGCGTCGTGCAGCCCGACGGGACGTACGAGCCGTACCCCGATGGGACCGGTGGCGTGCCGCAGCGAGTTGGTGACCAGCTCGCTGACCAGCAACGCGGCGAGATCGGCCAGGCAGTCGAGGTGCCAGCCGTGCAACTGGCCGCGGACCGCGGCGCGCGCGGTGCGCACGGCACCCGGTTCCGCGGGAAAGGTCCACTCGGCGCAGTCGCCATCGGTGTCGATCACGCCGATCACTTCCCAGGCCAGCAAGCCCACCCATGTCCGGTTTCATGGGGTTAATGGGCACATACCCGATATCCCAGGGGCAGTACCGCACGGGAGGGCGCGCAGTGGCACGAACGGCGTAGAAGGCGCTCAGTGCAGGCCGGTGGTGAGCCGGGGTGCGACTTCACGGACCGCCGGGACGTCCTGGTCGAGCCAGTCCACCTCCCAGATCCGGTCCGGGGTCAGCCAGCGGAGTTCGTCATGGTCCTGGAGGGGGCTCGGCGCTGGGGAGCCGGGGCACAGGCGGGCGGTCCACACCTGCAGGACGTACGGCGCCCGCAGCGGCCACTGTCCGGGCACGCGCTCGACCGCCTCGGCCTCGATGCCGAGTTCCTCGCGCAGTTCACGCACCAGGGCGTCCTCGGGCCGCTCGCCCGGCTCGACCTTGCCCCCGGGCAGCTCCCAGCGGCCGGCCAGGTCGGCGGGTGCGCTGCGGCGGGCGGCGAGCAGTCGGCCGCCGTCGAGCAGAGCGGCTCCCACCACCACGATCCGGTCCTTCAGCGGTGTGCCGGGTGTCATGGGCGTCATGGGGCGGAGCCTACGGGAGGGCGCGCGAGGTCAGTTGGGGCGCCGTCGCCGTGTCAGTTGCCGGCGCCATGCCCGTGGTTGCAGGCGCCGTCCCCGTGTCAGTTGCGGGCGCCGTCCCCGTTCTGGCCGATCCGCTCGACCCAGTAGAGCTGTTTGTGTCCCCGGCCCTCGAGGCTGTCGGCGATCTTCTGGGCCTCGGCGCGCGTCGCGTACCGGCCGACGCGGTAGCGATTGCCGTTGTCGTCCTGCCGTATCACGATCCAGGGCAGGGAGACCGTCCCCTCATTCATCGGCCCCACCGCCCGCGTCGCTCCTTCTTGCACCACCCCACCCGCCCCCTGTCCCGGGTCCCCGCCGCGCCCCGCCTAAGGAAACCGCAATACGCATATGCCCGAGCGTACGCCCAACCTTTACGCAGCGAACACGGCTTTTCACAAAGAGGTATGCAACCAGCCAGAACGCAGGGGGCGCACGGGAGCAAGTGCGCCGTCGTGAGCGCCGCCGTCCCGAGTCGGGGGCATATCCGTGTGCCCCCTGGTCACCTGCTAAAACGGCCGAATTGTGGCGTCGGCCCACATCCGGTGGCCGAACGCGCGACCGCCCCTCCCCCACCGGACCCCACCAAGGGTGTGCGCTACCTCACTCGGGGGGCGCACGCCAGACCGATCCCCGTCCACCACGCCCAAGGACCGCCGACTGACTGGACCGGTCGGACAGTTGGGCGTGGGCCCGGCAGACACCGACCCGGCCACCCCGCCCAGCGGCCCGCCGGCGCCCCTCACCTCACCGGCAAGTGATAGGCCACCTGGTATCGATCCGCCGGGATCACCACATCGGCCGTTTCCACCGGGCGGCCGGAGGCGTAGTACGTGCGGTGGACGACCAGGACCACGTGGCCGGGGACGCCGCCGAGCACGTGCAGTTCCTCGGCCAGGCCGGGGCGGGCGCCGACCTCCTCGGTGACGTTGTCCACGATGACGTCGATGGCGCGCATGCGCTCGACCACGCCCATGCCGCCGAGCGGCCCCTCCTCGGGCAGCATCACCGGGGTGCGGCCGGTGACGGCGAGGGGCTCCCAGGAGGTGGAGAGCATCATCGGCTCGCCGGCCTCCCGGAACAGGTACTTGGTGCGCATGACCCGGTCGCCGACCTGGATGCACAGCCGCTCGGCGATGGCGGTCCCGGCCTCGGTCTGTTCGCTGCTCGATTCCCAGGTGCCGCGCACCGAGGCGTCGGCCTGCTCCTGCCGGAAGGGCGTGGCCCCGCTGGAGGGGCGGTATCCGGAGCGGGCCACGCGGCGGGGCACCGGACGCTCGCGCACATACGTCCCCGAACCGGACCGGCCCTCAACCAGCCCCTCCGCCATCAGCACCTTGCGGGCCTCCAGCGCGACGGTGTCCGAGACGCCGTACTCCTCGCGGATACGGGCCTGGGAGGGCAGGCGGGTGTGAGGCGGCAGTGAACCGTCGACGATCTTCTTGCGGAGATCACCCGCGACACGCAGGTACGCCGGCTGCTCACCGAAAGTCACTGGCCGCTCCCATCAGGTTGTACAGACAGCAACAGCCTGGCAACCCTGGGTTGTGCCACGCAAGCAAAGGCCAGAGAATCACTCGATGTGATTACACGGGATGCGGGAAGGCTTTACGCAGGCACTTTCTCCGTATAGATGCATAGATGCGCTCACGCGGCCGTCCTCACACCTGAAGCGTGCTCACACCTGGGCGGCGTGGCCGCACCGTCGTCGCCCCGGGGGCGGGGCGTTGCCAGGCCCAAGGCCTTTCGTACGGTGACCGACCCGTGCGGCTCGATCAGGCCGAGGGCGGTCCCCCAGCGGTCCTGGCCGATACGGCCCTTGTGGCTGATACGGCCCTTGCGGCTGGTGGGGACCGGGAGGCGGGGGTATCGGCACCGGTACCGTGCTCCTGGGGCGGGCGACGGCAGCGCTCGGGACCGGTGCACGGCCGGTGGCCGGGCGGACGTACGACCGGCATGGCAAGCGGGGCACGAACGGGGGCGGAATGAGGGTGGACACCACCCTGCCCGGGCACCGGGTGGGCGACGAGGTCGTCCGGGCGGTGAACGGGCTCACCAAGCGCTGGGCGGCAACGGCGCAGGACGGCACGGTCTTCTCGGCGGCCGGGGTCTGGCCGCTGCTGGCATTGCTGGCGGACGGCGCAGCGGGGCCGGCGCGGGCCGAGCTGAGCGAGGCCATCGGGCTGCCGGCGGATCAGGCGGCCGGTGCCGCACGGGAGTTGCTCGGCGTGCTGGGCGCCCTGCCCGGTGTGGGCTCCGCCGTCGGTCTGTGGACGAAGCGGACGGTGCAGCTCGTCCCGGAGTGGGAGGCGGGGCTGCCCGCCGAGGCGCACGGCGTGCTCACCGGGGACCTCGACGCCGACCGGCGAGCGCTGGACGCCTGGGCGGCGGACCGTACCGGCGGGCTGATCGACCGGATGCCGGCCACGCTGGACGAGGACACCGAGCTGGTGCTGGCCGGGGCGCTGACGATGCGAACCAGGTGGCTCAGCCCCTTCGACGAGGTTCCGCTGGAGACGGCGTACGAACCCTGGGCCGCCACCGAGCGGTTGGGCCTGCGGCACAGGAGCCCCCTGCTGGACCGGGTCGGCGTCGCCGACACCCCGCACGGCTGGGTCACCGAACTGAAGGTGCCCGGCACGGACGTGCTGGACGTGCATCTGCTGCTGGGCGAGGAGGGGATGGCGCCGGGCCGGGTGCTCGGCGCGGGCGTGGACCTGCTGCACGGGCCGCGCACGGTCGTACCGGGCTCCCGGCTGCCGTGCGGGGAGGCGGGCCCGGGACTGCGGGTGGTCGAGGAACGCCGCCCGGCCCCCGCCCCGCCGGTTCTCGACGTCCTGACGGCCGCGTACGAGATCACGGCGGACCACGATCTGCTCCAGCGGTCCGAGCTGTTCGGGCTGACCACGGCACGGGACGCCCGGCAGGGGCACTTCCCGGGGATCAGCGGCTTCCCGCTGGCCGTCGGCTCGGCCGCGCAGAGCGCCTTGGCGCGGTTCGGGGCGCTGGGCTTCCACGCGGCGGCGGTCACGATGGCCGGGGCGTACGGGGCCGGCATGCCGCCGCTGCGCCATGTGAGGCGGCGCGTGGACGCCGTCTTCGACCGCCCCTTCGGCTTCCTCGCGCTGCACCGGCACTCGCGGCTGGTGCTGGCGGCGGGGTGGGTGACGGATCCCGTGCCCTTGCGGCGGCACCCGGAGGATTCGTGGGACGACGAGTGAGCAAGGCCCTGTGGAAGGACGATCAGTGAGCAAGGTGACCGCCGAGACGGTCCGTCGGGTGAACGGGCTGACGGCCCGCTGGGCGCAGGCCCTGCCGGAGGGCACGGCCTTCTCCGCGCCGGGGGTCTGGCCCCTGCTGGCCTTCCTGGCCGACGGGGCCGCGGGCCCGGCGCGGGCCGAGCTGAGCGGGACCCTCGGTCTGCCGGCGGACCAGGCGGCCGGTGCCGCACGGGAGTTGCTGGCGGCGCTCGCATCGGTGTCCGGGCTGGACGCGGCGCTCGGCCTGTGGACGCACCAGGCGCTCCCCCTGCGGGAGGAGTGGCGGGCCGGGGTGCCGGCCGGGACGTACGGGGTGTTCGGGGACGACCTCGTCACCGCGCAGGAGCGGCTGGACGCCTGGGCGGCCGAGCGGACCGGCGGGCTGGTGGAGCGCATGCCGGTGACGCTGACCCGGGACGCGCGGATGGTGCTGGCCAGTGCCCTGGCGCTGCGCGCGACCTGGCGGCAGCCGTTCACCGAGCTGCCGCTGCGGCCCGGCTCCGGCCCCTGGCAGGGGCGTACGCTGCGCGGCCTGCACCGCAGGAGCGTGCGGCCGGACCGGGTGGGTGTGACGGGCACCCCGGACGGCTTCGTCACCGCGCTGACGGTGCCCGGCGACAACGGCATCGACGTGCATCTGGTGCTCGGGGAGGAGCGCATGACCCCGGGCCAGGTGCTCACGGCCGGGGTGGGGATCGTCGAGCGGACGCTGCCGCTGACCGGGGGCGGCGCGCTGCCGCACGGACATGTGGGGCCGGGCCTGTACGTGGAGCAGCAGCCGGCCCTCGCGCCGGAGCCGCTGACACTGGATGTACGGACGGTGGCGTACGAGGTGCGCGCCGACCACGATCTGCTCGCCCTGGCGGGACTGTTCGGCCTGACGGCGGCGACGGATGCGCGGCACGCCCATTTCCCCGGCGTCAGCGACCACCCGCTCGCCATCGGCGCGGCCCGCCAGTCGGCGCTGGCCCAGTTCGGCGCGCTCGGCTTCCGCGCGGCGGCGGTGACGGCGGTGATGGCGGCGCCGGGCAGCGCCCCGCCGCAGTACCGCTACGAGTCGACGGTCGTCCGGGTCGTCTTCGACCGTCCCTTCGGCTTCCTCGCCGTCGACCGGGAGTCGCGTCTCGTGCTGGTGGCGGGCTGGGTGACGGATCCGGCGCCGGAGCCCGTCATGAGCTTCCCGGGCGCTGTTCCTCCAGGACTCTGACACAGCGGGCGAGCAGCCCGGTCAGGGCGCCCCGCTCGGCGTCGGTGAACTCCGCGGCAAGGGCCCGTTCGACGCGTACGGCGGCCGTGTCGGCCTCGGTCATGACGGCGCGGCCCTCGTCCGTGAGGCGGGTCTCCAGGACGTTCTTGTGCCACTCGTGCGGGCTGCGGGTGATCAGACCACGGTCCTGGAGGTTCTTCAGGACCGTGTTCATGGTCGGCGGGGTGACCCCGCACAGCCGGGCCAGGGCGGCGGCGGAGATGCCGGGGTTGTCGGAGAGGTGGAGCAGCGCGGCGTACTGGGCGACGGTCAGGCCCGCGGGCTTGAGGACCGCGGTCTTCGTGGCGTTGAGGGCCTGCTCGGCCCGCTTCAGGTGGGAGCCGAGGCGCTCGGACGCGGGCATGGAGGTCACCCGGCCCAGATTAGTGCTTGGGCGAGGATGAAGCCGCTGACGGTAATTAATACGCTAGCAAGCATTAGGACTCTAATGTAGATTCGCACTCGTCCTACAGTGAGCAGCCGAGCCGAGAGGCACTGCCGTGTCCCGTTCGATCCACCGCCGCACCTTCCTGACCGGCGCCGCCACCGCGACCGTGGCCCTCGCCGCGCCCCGGGCGACCGCGGCCACCGGCCCCCGCATCTCCACCGCCTTCACCCTGCCGGACGACCGGGCCTACCCCGAGGGCATCGCCCTCGACCCACGCACGGGCGACGCGTACGTCGGCTCCTTCACGACCGGTGCGATCTACCGGGCCGCCGCCGGCAGCCGCGCCGCCGACGTCTTCCTGCCGGCCGGCGCGGACGGCCGCACGACGGCCAACGGCCTGAAGGCCGACCCGGCCGGCCGCCTGTGGGTCATCGACCACACCGCCGGAATCGACGTCTACGACCTGCGCGACCGCTCCCTGCTGGCCCGCTTCCAGGTGCCGCAGGGCGACCCGCACTTCATCAACGACCTCGTGATCGGCGCGGACGGCACGGCGTACGCCACCGACAGCGTGCGCCCGGTGATCTACCGGGTCACTCCGGCCGAGGTGGCCCGGGGCGGCAGCGCGCCGCTGGCCGCACACTGCGACCTGAGCGGGGCCGTCCCTCCGCACTCGCCGAACGCCTACACCCTCAACGGCATCGTCGCCGACCCCACCGGACGCCTGCTGTTCGCGGTCGACATGACCGGCGGCGGCCTGTACCGGGTCGACGTGACCGACGGGTCGGTCCGCCAAGTCGCCCTGCAAGGGGGTGACTTGGTGAACGGCGACGGCCTGGAGCTGTCCCACCGCACCCTGTGGGCGGCCCACAACCGGACCAACACCCTGACCCGCTGGCACCTCTCCCCCGACGGCACCGAGGCCCACCTGGCCCGCACGCTGACCACGCCCGACCTCCAGATCCCCACCACCCTGGCCCACACCCACCACGGCCTCCTCGTCGTCCGCTCCCAGTTCGACAAGGGCGGCCCGATGGGACCGGGGACCCCGACCACGCCCTTCACGGTGGCCCGGGTGACGGGTATGTGAGCCCAGCTGCCATCAACCGACCGGCCGACCGCCCGAGTTGAAGCACTACGTCGAGAAGGCCCTACGCCTGCGCCGGGTGCCCTCGCCCCATCAGGTGCAACACCAGGCCCGCACGGTCATGGCGGCCGCGCAGAGCGCGCTTACGGCCCTTGGGTGAACCAGCGGGATGCCGGGGACCGGCTCCCCGGTGACGTCAGGTGTTCCCGTGGCGGCCATGCCTCGGGCCGGCCGCCGTGGAGGTGGTGGCGGAAGGGAGCGAGGTGGGTGGGTTCGGGGGCTCGGTGAGGTGCTGGGTGCCGCCCGGAGAGGTGCAGGCGTGCACCCCGGAGGTGAGCAGAACACAGCCCTTGGCCGCTGAGGGGCTTGGGGCGGCGACCATCGCGCTGAACGTGTCGGTGTCGTAGTGGACCTTGTTCTGGTACGTCCGGCCCCCCTGACCGACGACCCGTGCGATGTCGCCGGGGTGTCCCCAGCTGATACGGGACCAGGCAGCCTTGCAGGCGTCGCTGTAGCGCAGCTCCACGTAGACACCGGCGACCTTGTACAGGGCAGCGGTCCACGCGTCACCGCCGCAGCCGGTTTGTCCGGGGTCTTTCCCGGTGCAACTGTCCGCGAAGCAGTTGACGTCGAGTTGCCTGGTCGGTGTGTCCGCGCCCAACGTGCCGTCCTGGCCGGCATGCGCGGCCGAAGGCCGGCCGAAAGCGCCGTACAACGAGACGGACAGGGTGACGACAGCTGCCAGGGCGACCACCGCCCAGATCAGCGGCCGCCTGCCGAACCGACGGCCCGCGGACGGCGGCTCTTCGGCCTGCGCGGCAGGAGGGCGCCCTGTTGCGGCAGCGGGTTGCTCGGACCGCCGGTCGTGACCGTCCGCGGCATCGCGCGCGCCGTCCGCGTCACTGGTCTCGCAGTCGTGCCAAGCGGTGTTCGCCAGTTCCCACAAGGCCACGAGCCGGGCGGGGTCGGCGTCGGCCAGCTTGCCGAGGGAGGCCACCGCGTGCTGCGGCGGCAGTGCCTTGCCGTTGAGATACCGTTCCCAGGAGGACTTGCTGTACGGAGTACGGCCACCGAGGGTGGCCAGGCTCAGTCCGGCGCGTTCCTTCAAGGCCCGCAGTTCGACGACGAGATGCCGGACGTCCGAGGCGAGGCCGTCGGGTAACGGCTTCCAGTCAGTCACGTACGCCCTCCGGGGCCCCAGTACTCTCTGCGGTCATCGCTTTCTTCCCTACCGTATCCACCGCGGACGGCCCCGGGAACGTTGGTTCCAGCAAACTGGGCACGTTCACAAGGCAGTTGACGTCATGACAGTAGGACGGTGCCATGGGCGGAGTGAACGCGGCGCGCGCCGCACTGTGCGTACTGGTTCTGGCGGTGGTGTGTGCGGGGGCCGTGGGCCCACGAGATCACCGGTCCGGCGACCGGCGTGGCGGCCTGCTCCTCGCCGGCGGGCCGGCCGCCACGCAGCAGCTGGCGGTCGGCCGCACCCCTCGCAGCGACTTGGTCGGCCTGTGGCAGAGCGTGCTGTGGGCCGACGGGTACTCGGCGCGCTCCGGGGTCACCTGCGCGTACGACGAGGCGACGGCCGATGCCACCCGCGCCTGGCAGAGCAACCACCACCTGTCCGCGGACGGGATCGTCGGGCCGGTCACCTGGGGCGCCGCGGAGGAGCGTATCGTCCCCGCCGGCCAGTGGATGGTCTACCAGGGCGAACGTCATGACCTTCCGCTGGCCCTGGACCGTGGCGGGGTGTACGAGGTCTACGACAGCGGGCGGTTCCACCAGCTGCGCACGGATGCCGTCACCCTCACGCGCTGCCGCTGACGGCGTCGATCCAGCTGTCGTACCGTGCGACGCCGAGTTGGTGACCACGGACGACGACCGTGGCACGCACCGCGTCCGGCCCGCTCGCCACCATCGCCGTGTACGCCCCGCCCTCGGTGGCCACTTGCTGGTCGCCGCCGGTAGTGGCGATCCGCAGCCCGGCCGTCGCCGCCGCAGTGTCGACCTTCGCCCAGCTCGCCAGGCAGGCGGAGCTGTACTGAAGCGTCAGCACGAGGCCATACGCGCGCATCCGGTGGACGACGACACCGTCGCGATCGCACCTCTCGCGGTAGGGGTCCAGGCCCCGGCAGCCGGCCGCCCGGCACCCGGCGGACGCCCGCTCCGCCGAGCTGTGCAACGGCCACGGCCAGGCCGGTGCTCCGGAGGGAGCGCCGTACGGCAGGCGGCCGGCACCCGCTCCGTCGGCCCACGGCAGGGCGAGCAGCACAGCGGCCAGCAGCGAGCAGGCGGCGGCGACAACGACGAGTACGCCCGCGTGCGGCACCCGGGAGCTACGCGGGGGCGATCCCTCCGCCGCCGGTAAGGGGTCTGCGGGCACGGTGTCCGGGTCCCGCGCGTTACCCGCCGGACGCCGCGGGGCGGGTGGCGGGCCGGTGTCGCCGGACGGGCGCTCCCGTGTCCAGGCGTGGGCCGCCGATTCCCACAGCACGCGCAGGGACTCGACGTCGGCCTGCGCCAGCCGTCCCAGCCCGGCGACCGCCGCCCAAGGGGGCAGTCTGCGCCCGTTGAGGTAGCGCAGCCAGGAGCTGCGGCTGTAGCCGGTCTTGGCGGCGACGGTCATGGTGTTCATCTCGCACCGGTCCACGTACTGGCGCAGTTCTCGCACCAGCCGGACCACTTCCGCGGGCAGGTCGCCCCGCAGCGGCTGCCAGCGTCCCACGACGGCGTCCCCCTTCTCCCGCCCGGCCCACTATCTCACAGGCGTCCCGTCCCGCAACCCACCTGACGGATGTCTCCGCAGGTCAGAGGGTTGTCCGTCCCAGGATTGAGGCAACCGGCGGGCAGCGCTGGCCCGCGGTCGTCCGCCCGCTCCAGACTCGGGGGGCACCTGCGCGACGGCCCCGATCCGGCCGCCGGTCCGGGCGTCGCGGGGTGCGCACGCCACTTATGCACGCTGCGGGGGAATTTCCGACATGACGGCTCACGGCAGCTCGCCCGGCACGGACGAGCTGGAGATCGCGAACACCACGGCGACCACCACCGGCAGGCGCCGCAGGCCGCCCGCCGCCAGAAAGCCGGGCTCGGGCGCGGGGCGGCGGTACCGCGCCACCGCCGACCGCCCGACGGCCCCGGAAGCCGGGGAAGCTCCACAAGCCCGGGAAGCCGGGGAAACCGACGTCGACCTGGGACCGGTACGGCTGTCCCTGCTGAGCCCACCAGCGCCCCCGGCCGTGCTGGAGATGGGGGGCCGGTACGCCGACGGCCTCCCGCGGACCTGGCACCTGGTCTTCGCGACCCGCGGGCCACTGCTCCTCGGCCGCGACCACCGGCTTCTCCGACTGGAGTCCGGCAGCGTGACGCTGTGGGACTTCACCGAGTGCTCCCAGCTGTCCGCCGTCACGGCCGGCCCACCGCTCCGGGCGCTGATCCTGCACGTGCCCGAAGCGGTCCTACCGATGCCCGGCGAGGTGCTGCACGACGTGTCCGGGCGTCCCGCGCCGACCCGGTCGGGGCCGGCGGCCCTCCTCGCGTCCTTCGTGGACGGGCTCGCCGTGCACGCGCCGTCCGCCGAGGCCCGGCACACCGCGTGGTGGGGCACCGCCGCGGTCAGCCTCGCGACGGCCTTCCTCGACAGCGAGACCGCACTCCTTCACGGCGGGACCGAACCAGCGCCCGCCACCGCCCGACCCGTCCCTTCGGCCACCGACGTGCTGCTGCACGACATCAAGACATACATCCAGCACCACCTGCACGACCCCGACCTGTCGCTCACCTCCGTCGCCGCCGCCAACCACATCTCGCTGCGCTACCTGCACCACCTCTTCCAGCGGGACGGCCGCACGGCCGGCGCGTTCCTGCGCGAACGCCGCCTGGAGCACTGCCGGGCCGACCTGTCCGACCCGGCCCATGCCGGGCGCGGCGTGTGCGAGATCGCGAGGCGCTGGGGCTTTCGCGACCCCGCGGTCTTCAACCGCACCTTCAAATCGGCCTACGGGGTCACTCCCGGCACCTACCGCGAGCATCGACTGGGGCAGGGTGGGCGGGAACGGCAGTGACCTGGGACCGTGACTGCCCCACCCGCCCAGAGGACGCACGAAGTTCGGCCGCTCGTCCCGGGGTCACTCGGCCTCGGGCACCCTGATCTTTCTGACGAAGTACCGCAGTGTCACTTGCTCGCCGTCCGGAAAGACCACCCAGTACCGTTCAGGCAGGTCGTCGATCTTCCCACCCAGGGCCTCCATCCCACGGTGGTCGCTCAGCTTGCCCCAGGTGACCCGTGGTCCGTTCCGGCCATCACGCACATAACCGCCTGTAGACAGCCTCGCCACGGCCATCATCCGTGCATAGTGTTCCATTGCCCGGCGGAAGACATTCGAAGGTTCCTCGCCCTCCTCCGCTTCCTCTCCGAAGATCAACTTTGTAAACCGCGGCTCGACTGCGAACACCCCACCACCCGCCGCTCCGCCGATTACTGCTTTCGAGGCCATTCCCGCAAGCCTTGCGCTGCCGAACAACTCGCCGCCGAACAACTCCACTTCCGGCAAGCCGGTCTCGACGCCGCCGGCCACGAGGACCGTTGTCATGAAGGCTTTTGCCCACTCGGAGGACTTCGCGTAGTCGAGGTGCTCCTTGTTACCGGTGTTGACCATGGCCGAGTAGAACGGCGCCAGATTCCCCAGGGTGCCGGTGATCCGCTCGTCCCATTTATCCAGATCATGCGACGGCTTGCCTATCTTGACGGAGAGATAGGCGCGCAGAAAAGCGGCCATCTGCGGAGACATTCCCTCGAAGCCGCCGCTGGTCACGGTCAGCAGGGCACGGTCGGCCCGGTTCGCCTCCCCTTTCGGATAAGTGATCAGCAGCGACTTGGCCAGGGCCAGCAGGGAATCGGCTTGCCGAGGATCGCCCAGCAGGTCCGCACGGAGGAACGCGAGGTATGCGGCCTGCTGCTCGGTCGAACCGCCTTTGAACAGCGAAGTCAACTGCTGCGGCGGATGCGTCCTGGCGAATGCCACCGCTCCGGCCGGGCTGTCGCCGAGTGCGTTGAGCAATGGGGTTACCAGATCGCCGCCGCGATCATGACTGAACACCGACTGCAAGAACAGGCGTTCATGCGCGGGATCGAGACCGCCCCCGGCCTCGGCGTTGACGAAGGCCTGGAAGAGATCCTGGAGCCCGGTGGGAAAGGCGTTCCTGCCGTTGAGGTCGGCGGACTGCCAGTGCCGGTACGCGAGCAGATTGCTCATGTCGGTGGGAGTGAGGCTGTTGAAGAACCCGGCGTTGAACGCCGGGTCGTTCAGTCCCGTTGCCCGCAGTTGCTCGAAGAACAACCGCAGATCCGGCCCGTTCGGACTGTCGAGACCTTCCCTGAGCACCTGCGCGAGGTGGGCCCCGTCCCTTCGGGCAGCAAAATCCAGGGCGGCGTCGTTCGTCCGGATGGCCGAGGTCCGCCAACCGAGACCGAAAGGATCGGATCGTACGACTCCCGGAGTTCCGGGCTGCACGTCCGCCGGCGGGGTGAGACCGGAACCCCGACCGGCCTCCTCAAACTCGCGGCCGACGCTGCTGACCCAGTGGTCCAAGGCGACGATGGCCGAAACCGCCTTCAGAACCGCGGTGTCCAGGTGCTCGGAGCCAGCGCCTTCGCCGACGCTGAAGATCCCCCGGCCGTAGTCGATCGCTGATGCCTGATAGGAGGCGATGTATCCGGAGAGGCTTCGCGTGAACGCCTGCAGGTCCTGGATGCCACTGACCGAATTCTTCGCGTACTCATAAAGGTTCTGTGGTACCGCCGACGCGTCACCTGCGTGTTTGCCCATGGACCTCTCCGGTTACTTGTTGGCTTCGCGCGCTTGGGCGGTCGCCTGGTCCACCAGCTTCATGAGGGCCGACGCCTCTCGGGCAAGCCTGCGGAGTTCCTTGTACTGATCGTCGAAGTCCGATTGGAAACGTTTCCGTCTGGCGCCTCGCCACGGGACCGATGTCGGCGGGGCGTCCGGGCAGTCCAACATGGTTGAGACCAGGTGTTGGCGGTAACCCAGATACCAATTGATCTTCGCCGTCAACTGCCTCAGGGCTCCGCTTAGTTCGTCCGCGACGGCGATGCTGTACTTGACTGGCTGGCTCGGATTTGGCAAGGGCCCTCCCGATTTCGGATTTCACGCCCGCAGGGCGGCCCACGTATTCACGCCGACCTCGCCGTCGACCCGGAGGTGTTGGTTGCTCTGGAACTTCTTGACCTCGGTCAGGGTGTCGGGGCCGAAGATGCCGTCCACGCCGTTGGGGCCGACGTTGTAGCCGCGGGCCTTGAGGATGCACTGGACCTCCTTCACGCGGGAGCCCTTCTGGCCGTAGACCGTGAGGGTGGTGCCGGAGTAGTACGTGCAGGACTTCCAGGGCTCGGCAGGGGTCGTGGGCGGCGGGGCGTGTTTCGTGGTCGGGACGGAGGCGGTGGGCTGCGTGGCCGGCGGGGGATCGTGCGGCTGCTGCGGCTGGGCAGGGGCCGTGGCGCCGCCGGCCAGCTGGTTTCCCGGCGGGGGTGGAGCCGTGACAGTCGTGCTCACCGCCGTCCCGGGCCGGGACTGCGGCCGCGGCGAGGCGTGCGGGGAGTTCGTGGTGGTGGCGGAGGAGTGTGACCCGGCGGGCGTGGTCGTGGCCTCTTGGCGGGCGGCGTCTTCTCCGGAAGCCGCGAAGGCGATGGCCGCTCCCGCGATCGCCACGGCTGCCGCCGCACCCGCCACGAGCGGCCACCGGCGTCGGCCGGACGTCTCCTTGCCCGGGTCCTCGGGCTTCGTGCGGCGCAGAATCGTCAGCTGGTCCATGGGCGGCACCGCCACCGCCGTCCCACGCCAGCCCGCCCGTGCGGCGACGGTCTCGGCGACCGCATCAGGCCACTCCTCGTCGCCGGCATGGCCCCGCGTGGCTTCGACGACGTCCCGCGCGCTCGGCCGCCGCCGCGGGTCCTTGTCCAGGCACCGGCCGATCAGTTCGGCGAGGCCCGGATCGTGCCGGGCGACCTCGGCGAGCACCTGCTCGCTCGGCGGCGCGTAGATGATCCGGTGGATGACGTCGGCGGTGCTTCCCTCCCCGAAGGGAACCGTGCCCGTGACCGCCACGGCGAGGACCGAGCCGAGGGAGAACACGTCCGAGGCCGTGCCCACCTCCCGGCCCTCCGCCTGCTCCGGGGACATGTAGGCCGGTGTCCCCAGGTGCTGGCCGGTCATGGTGAGCGAACTGGCGTCGGCGGTGTGCGCGACCCCGAAGTCGATGATGCGCGCCCCGTCCGGCCCCAGCAGGACGTTGGACGGTTTGAGATCGCGGTGGACGATGCCGACGGCGGCGATAGCGGTGAGCGCCTGCCCGATCTCGTACGCCAGCCGCCACACGACCGGCGCGGGCAGCGACCCGTACCGCACGACGGCGTCGCCCAGGCTGAGCCCTGGTACGTAGGACGTGGCCATCCACAGCAGTTCGTCGCGGTCGTATCCGGAGCCGAGCAGTTCGGCTGTGTACGTGCCGTGCACCCGGCGCACCGCCTCGACCTCGCGTTCGAAGCGGCGGCGGAACCGCTCGTCCTCGGCGTACTCCGAGCGGATCACCTTGACCGCGACGAGCGAGCGGCCCCCGTACATGCCCTCGGTGTCGGCTTCCCGGCCGAGGTACAGCCGGCCCATCCCCCCGCCGCCCAGCCGGGCGAGGACCCGGTACGGGCCGATGTCGGACGGGTCGGTCCGGCGCAGCGGTTCGGCGCCGAGCAGCGCCAGGTCGTCCGCGGACAGCTCGCCCGTCGGCGTCTCGGTCGTGCTCTGCCGGCCTGCCTCGGGCTTCGCCGGATCTGTCTCGGACATCAATGATCCCCTGGGACTGGTCTGCGGGTCCTGCGCGGCCGATGAGGCCTAGTGCACGCCGCCGGCTTTATCGATGTCGTGGAGGATCCTCTGCACCTGCTGCTGGAGTTCACGCAGCGAGTTGTGCATCTTGTCCAGGTCCCTGCTGGCCTGGGGCCACACCTCGCCGCGGAACTTCTGCGCCAGCGGGCCGTCCCAGTGCTTGGGGTCGCTGAGGGTCCGGCCGTGGCCGTTGAGTTTCCCGATGAGCGCAGGAAGCTCGTTCGTGATGATGGTCATCATCCTCGCGACTTCCTGGTGTGCGGTATCGGTGGAAATTACCGCCATTTCCTTCTCCTCTCACAGGGCGCTGCTGTCGCGAAAATTCTCCGCCGCCGGTTTCGCCCTGTCGTTGATGTGCAGCGCAGACCCGTTGACGCTGGGCGCAGGGACGGTCAGCGGGCGACATGGAGGCCGGTCGCGATGCCGTCGGTGACGAGGTAGCCGCGGCCCGGCAGGGGGGCGAGGCGGTCGTGGCGGGGCAGGGTCGTGCCGAGCAGGTCGCCGTCGAGGTCGTGGTCCGGGACGAGCAGGATGCCGCAGCGGCTGTCGCGGGCGCGTTGGGTCCAGTGGCCGTAGGTACGGCGCAGGGCGTCGGCGCGCCCGGCGGCGACGAGGTGGTGTCCGGGCCCGGGCGTGGACAGCCAGCGGTCCAGGACCCCGAGGTCGTCCTCGACCGTGTCGGCGTCGTCGACGAGGAGGAGGGTGGGTCCCGGGTGCCGGGCGAGGGCGGCTTCGAGGCCGCCGTACTCGATGACGAGCGCGGTCAGGCCGGGCAGTTCGCGCAGCGGTGAGCGGCGGGGGGCGAAGGCGACGACCGCCGGCGGGTCCGCCGCGGCGGTCGCCTGGCCGGCGATCGTGCACAGGGCGCTGGAGCGGCCGGAGCGCTGCGGCCCGGCGATCAGCGCGTGCTCCTGTTCGTACAGCCGCAGGGCCGTGCCGCCGAGGGTGTCCGCGTCCAGGCCGACCGGGATGTACCAGGGCTCGGCGGTCACCGCAGCCGGCGCCGCGAGGGCGCCGAGGGCGACCTCGGCGGGCAGCAGGCCGACGCGGGGCGCGGTGGTGACGGCGCCGGGCCTGCGGGCGCCGCAGGCGGCCACCGCTGCACCGAGGTCCTCGGCGGGCAGGGCGATCTGGATCACCTGGCGTGTCGCGGCCACCAGTGCGCGCCCGGGAACATAGGCGGGGACGGAGCCGCGTGGCACGTCGAAGTAGCCGTACTCGCCGGGGTCGGCCATGCGCATCAGCAGCTTCTGCTGGGTCAGTGCCGCCCACGCGGACGGCACCGCGCCGGACCGGTCCGCGCTGACGGCGAACCGGATGCCGACGGCCGGACCGTCCGCGTAGACCCGGGCGAGTTCGTCGATGAGGTTCATCCCGGCGACGTCCTTGTCGAAGTCCGACAGCAGCGCCCCCAGGTTGTCCAGGAGCACCAGCCAGTCCGGGTCCGGCGCCCCGTGGCCCGACGCCGCGGCGCCGCGTGCCTTGCGCTCGTCGAGTTCCCGGCGCAGCAGCCGGATGAGGCGGATCTGCCGCTCGCGTTCGGCCGGCCCGATGTGCGCCCCGGTGTGCGGCAGGCCTGTCAGCGGCGCCAGGTCGCCCGCGCCCATGTCGAGGGCGAAGATGTGGCACCGCTCGGGCGGCTGGGCGTCGGCGACGGCCAGGGCGAGGGCGGCCAGGGCGGTGGACCTCCCCGAGCCGCCGCCGCCGTAGATCAGGACGTTCCCCGCCGCGGGATCCCAGCCGACCGCGTACTGCCGCTGCCGCTCGGGGTCGTCGGCGAGGGCGTACGCGGGCAGGCCGGTCGTGTCCGTCTGCAGACCTCGTTCCGCGACGGGCGGCAGATCGGCGGTGCGTACGACGGCGGGCAGGGGGTCGGGCCACGGGCGGCGCGGCTCGGCGAAACCGGCCAGCCCTGCCGCCTCCTCGGCGGCCGCGACCAGGCGCTGCAGGTCGGTTTCCCCGTCGGATTGTGCCGCGCCCGGCTCGGCGACGGGCAGGGCCAGCAGGAAAGGGACTGCGGTCGCCGGGGCCGTGACGGCTGTCTCGGGGGTGACGCCGGTGGACAGAGCGGTCTGCACCGGTACGACTTCACGAGCGCTGAGCCGGTAGAAGGCGCGGCCCCACTGCCGGCTGCCGATCGCCGCGGCGGCCGGATTGTCGATGACGTCCTGCGAGTCGCCGGTGGATTCCAGCCGGAGCGCGATGCGGAGCTTGACGTTGTTCTTGATCGCGTCGTTGACGGAGCCGGCGGGCCGCTGCGTCGCCATGATCAGATGCACGCCGAGACTGCGGCCGCGCTGCGCGATGCCGACCAGGGCGTCCACGAAGTCGGGGAGCGCCTTGACCAGCGTGGCGAACTCGTCGATGACCACGGCCAGCCGCGGCATCGGCTCCAGTTCGGTCCGCCCGGTGTCCCGCAGCCGCTGGTAGTCGCGTACGTGGCTCAGGCCCGTCTCGCGCAACAGCCGTTCACGGTGGTGCAGTTCGGCCTCCAGGCAGCGCAGGGCGCGTTCGCTGAGCTGCTCGTCGAGGTCGGTGACCAGGCCGACGGTGTGCGGCAGGGCGGCGCATTCGTCCAGCGCGCCACCACCCTTGTAGTCGATCAGCGCGAAGGTGAGGTGCTCCGGGTCCGCGTCAACCGCCATGCTCGCGATGAGGGTGCGCAGCAGCTCGCTCTTGCCGGAACCGGTCGTTCCGGCGATGAGTGCGTGCGGACCGTCGTCGTCGAGATCCACGGTGAACAGGTCGCGTTCGGTGACGCCCAGCACCGCCCGGACCCGTAGCTCGGGCACCCGCTTCTTCCAGTGGCCGGCCACCGCGGCGCCGTCCACGCTCTCCAGGTCCAGCAGAGGGAGCAGGGAGATCCGGTCGGGCAGTCCGGCGCCATCGATCCGCAGTTCCGGATCCTCGAAGCGAGCCAGAGCCCGCGCCGTGTCCCGCGCTTCGGCCAACGGCACGCCATCGAGCACCACCCGCTCCACGGTGACGCCCAGGGCCACGTCCCGGACCTGCCCGACGCCCTCGGGCGAGGCCGTGACCACGGAGGTGCACAGCGCGGGCAGGCGGGTGGTCAGCACCAGCGCTCCGCAGCGTACGGAGGTGCCCGCGATCAGGTCCCGCAGCCGGTTGGGGCGGCCCTCCAGCAAGGTGGCGCCGTCCACGACCACGAGCAGCACCGGACCTGTGGCCGGCCGACCGGCCGCGGCCTGTGCCGGCCTCGCGGCGAGCAGGTGCCGGGCCAGCGTGTCGGCCTGCTCCGGACCGACCGCCACCAGCCGTGTCGTCCCGGATCGTACGTCGGCTGCATGCGGCAGCCACTTGGTCCAGTCCCAGTCGGCGAGCCGGTCGGCGTCGGTGAACACGGCGACCGTGACGTCCGCGGGCCCACTGCCCACCACGGCCTGGCACAGCAGGGACCGGGCGACGGCCAGGCACGCCTTCCGGTTGCCCTCGAAGCCCACCGCCTCACCGGCCGAGACACCCACCACCACGGGCACCTGCGGCAATACGGACCTGCGCGCGAGAACGGCCGCGGGTTCCGGTGCCGGCTCGCCGGAGTCCCGGTCCAGCGGCGGATCCCAGGGCAGGTCAGCCGTCCCGGCCACGAGCTGGAGGAAGTCGTCCGCGGCCGGACGCCGCTCCCA
The DNA here is from genome assembly GCF_053611725.1 of Streptomyces sp. NPDC054783. Lineage (NCBI taxonomy): Bacteria > Bacillati > Actinomycetota > Actinomycetes > Kitasatosporales > Streptomycetaceae > Streptomyces > Streptomyces sp. NPDC054783. The sequence goes on from NZ_JBSHAY010000014.1 coordinate 96,868, forward strand.
CAGCGCGGTCCCGGGGGCGGTCGCCCGGTGGAGCACCTCAGCCGGATCGGGGTGGGCCGCGCGCCGGGACCGTACTTCTTCGGTGTGCCTGCGCTCCACCGCCGTCTCGAACTCCGCGAGCCGTGCGGCGTACTCACGGCTCCCCCGGCGCAGCGCGGACCTGCCGCGAAGGCGCTCCTCGGCGAAGTTGGCCAGGAACATCAGCGGGGTGAGCGCCGCGATGGCCGCGTAGCGCGGATCGCCGGTCAGCAGAACGGTCGCGGCGGCCATGGCCAGCGGGCCGAGCAGGGCCGCGACGCTGAAGGGAGCCTTGTGCGTGCGAGCCGGCGGCGCGGGGACGACGATCGGCACCGAGCCGGCCGGACGCCCGCCCCTCGGCGGGCGGTTGAACGGCAGCACCCCAGCGGGCCCGGCCTCGCGGACGGCGTTGATCCGCTGCACCGGACCGAGCCGGTCGGCGGGCAGTGCACGGAGAAGCAGTTCACCGCCGAGCGACACCAGGTCGTCCGCATGGACCTGGACCGTTTCGCGGATCCTGGCGCCGTCGACGTCCGTGCCGTTCGCCGAGCCGAGGTCGGTGACGGTGACCCGGCCGTCGGGCAGGACGTCGAATGCGGCATGGAGCCGTGACACGCCCGAGGCCACAACACGGACGTCCGCCTCCGCTCCACGCCCGACGATCGTGCGGCCCGCCGCCAGCGGGAAACCACGGCCCGCCTCCAGACCTCCCACCAACCGCAGGACGACCACCGGCTTGCGCAGCCCACCGACCACGGGCCCCCGGGCACCGGCCACCCGCGACCCGTGCACGAGGCCGGACTCGTGCACGACCGTCTCGGGGGGCATCACCCGGCCATCGACAGCAAGCACATGGCCTGGCATCCCCACGGCCGCGGCCAGATCGGCGAGGGTGGCGTCCGGCCGGCCGAAACGCACCTCCACGTCCCACTCGCGACCACCGTCGACACAGACGATCCGCACCGCGCGCCGCCTCCTCATCGCTCCAGATGACGGGGCGTCCAGTCTTCGGCGGCTCGCCGGGGAGGGCATCGGCACCGCGCGCAAACCGATTGACCGAGCACGCAATCCCAACGCCGCGGCCCGTACCACAGCACCGGCTGTGCGTTCTGTGTCAATGACGCCTCCGCCGACGGGCGGGACGCCATCCAGCAAGCCGTCGGCTTGGCCGGAGTAGATCCGCAGAGGCAGGAACCGAGCGCCCACGGAGCGGCGTTCAGCAGGTCCGGCCCGCTGCAGGAGATACACGACGTGTCTGGGCCCGACGGCCTACCCGCCGCGCTCTTCGGCCTTGCGCACGCCCGCACCGTACGTCCCGGATTCGAGGACGCCGTCACCGCGCAGCTCGCCGAACTCTTCGGCCCGGCCGCCGCCACCCCCGACGCCCTGCACGTGCAGGACTGGAGCGCCGAGCAGTGGACCGCGCCCTCCACCGTGCAGAACCTCGCCGACCACTCGCATGGCCGCCCACGGCCACGGCGCAGTCGCCTCTGGCCTGGTCATCGGCACCCAAGCCGGCGCCATGTACCTGCCGTCCCCGCTCACCGGCCGACTCGTCGACCGCTACGGCCGCCTGCCCGTCGCCGCCGCCTCAGGCATCACCCTCCTGGCCGCCGGAGTCCTGGCCGCCACCGCGCCCGCGAACTCCGTCGCCCTGCTCGCACTGGCCCTCGCCCTGCTCGGCATCGGCTGGAACTTCGGCCCGGTCTCCGGTACCGCGATCATCACCGACGCCGTCCCGCTCGCCACGCGCGCCAGCACCCAGGGCATGGTCGACGTCTCCATCGCCGTCGCGGGTGCCACCGGCGGCCTCGCCTCCGGCATGGTCGTCGCCGCCACCGGCTACTCGTTCCTCTCCCTCACCGGCGGCGTCCTCGCCCTGGCGATCCTGCCCGCCATCGCCGCCACTGCCGCCGGAAAGCCCCGGTGACCGCACCGCATACGATCCCAGCACGGGAAAAAACCAGGGGCCCGACTCCGAAGAGTCGGACCCCTTCCGACCTGCATGTTTGCCAGATCAGCGATGTGGTGATGCGTCAGCCGCTAAACATTGAAGCGGAACTCCACCACGTCCCCGTCCTGCATGACGTAGTCCTTGCCCTCCATGCGGGCCTTGCCCTTGGCTCGGGCCTCGGCCACCGAGCCGGTCTCCACCAGGTCGGCGAAGGAGATGACCTCGGCCTTGATGAAGCCCTTCTGGAAGTCGGTGTGGATCACGCCGGCCGCCTCGGGAGCCGTGGCGCCCTTCTTGATCGTCCAGGCGCGGGACTCCTTGGGGCCGGCCGTGAGGTAGGTCTGCAGGCCGAGGGTGTCGAAGCCGACGCGGGCCAGGGTGGCGAGGCCGGGCTCGTGCTGGCCGACGGACTCCAGCAGCTCCAGCGCCTCCTCCTCGTCCAGTTCGGCGAGGTCCGCCTCCAGCTTGGCGTTGAGGAAGATCGCCTCGGCCGGGGCGACCAGGACGCGCTGCTCGTTCTTGAAGTCCTCGTCGATCAGTTCGTCCTCGTCGACGTTGAAGACGTAGAGGAAGGGCTTGGTGGTGAGCAGGTGCAGGTCGTGGAGCAGTTCGTTGCGCTCGGTGCCCTGGACGATGCCGTGCGCGAAGAGCGTGTCGCCCTTCTCCAGGATCTCCTTGGCCTCCTCGACCGCCTTGACCTTGGGAGCCACGTCCTTCTTGATCCGCGACTCCTTCTGGAGACGGGGCAGGACCTTCTCGATCGTCTGGAGGTCGGCGAGGATCAGCTCGGTGTTGATCGTCTCGATGTCGTCCTTCGGCGAGACCTTGCCGTCGACGTGCACGACGTTCTCGTCCTTGAAGGCGCGGATGACCTGGCAGATCGCGTCGGACTCACGGATGTTCGCGAGGAACTTGTTGCCGAGGCCCTCGCCCTCGGAGGCGCCGCGCACGATACCGGCGATGTCGACGAAGTCGACCGTGGCCGGAAGGATGCGCTCCGAGCCGAAGATCGAGGCCAGCTTGGCCAGGCGGCCGTCGGGCACGCCGACCACGCCGACGTTGGGCTCGATCGTGGCGAACGGGTAGTTGGCCGCCAGCACGTCGTTCTTGGTCAGGGCGTTGAACAGGGTCGACTTGCCGACATTGGGCAGGCCGACGATTCCGATCGTGAGCGACACGTTGCGACTTCCCGTAAATGAGTGGGCCAGGGGCTGCCAGGGGCCAGAGACTCACACTGGCCGATCCACCAGTCTACGGCGTCCGCGCCGGGCGGCTCCGGGGAGCTTCGAACGTCCGGCCAAGCTCTGCCCACCGGCGTGTCTGATGGGCTATTCGGCACATAAACAGACCTAAGTTGGTCCAGTGGAGCAACACGGAAGGCGATCCCCGAAAGACGGACCGCGACGCGGCAGGCCGCAGCCCGCGCACCTTCCACCGCAGTCCCGGGGCGGGCCCGGCGGCGAGCGCGGGCCGGGGCAGGGGACGCGGCGGCCGGGGCGGTACGGGCACGGCGGGCGGCTGGCAGGGGCCGCCACCCGCCCCATGTCGCCGGGGCCGCGGCTGCCGGGGCCCCGGCTCACCGGGCTCGGCAGCGGACTGTTCTGCACCCTCGTGATGTTCCTGCTCGGCTGCCTGGACGCGCTGCTGCTGGATGGGGCGCTGCCCATGTACGGCCTGCTGTTCGTGCCGGTGTGCGTGCTGACCGCGCTGTGGGTGCGGGCCGGGGACGTGCTGACCGCCCCCGTGGTCGTACCGATCGCATTCGCGGTGGGGATGATTCCCGTCGCCGACGGCGGCGGGGGGCTGCTCGGCAGCCTGATGGGGCTGTTCACCGGGCTCGCGACCCAGGCCGGCTGGCTGTACGGAGGGACGGTCGTCGCCGGAGTGATCGTGCTGGTACGCCGGGTGCTGTGGGTACGGCGGCGCCGGCGCCGAAGCTGAGCCGACGCCCGCGGCCGTCCCCCATCACCCGGTCATCTCTCCTGGGCGGCTCTCATCGCCGCTCCCACGATCCCCGCGTTGTTCTGCAGCTGCGCGGGCACGATCTCGGCCTTGACGCCGTCGATGAGGTGCAGGAACTTGTCGGCCTTGCGGCTGACCCCGCCGCCGATGATGAACAGCTCCGGCGAGAACAGCATCTCCACGTGCGCCAGGTACTTCTGGACGCGGTGCGCCCACTGCTCCCAGCTCAGGGCGTGGTCGTCCTTGGCCTTGCTGGAGGCCCGCCGCTCCGCGTCGTGGCCGCCCAGCTCCAGGTGGCCCAGTTCCGTGTTCGGCACGAGGACGCCGTCCACGAAGACGGCGCTGCCGATGCCGGTGCCGAAGGTGAGCAGGATGACCGTGCCCCCGCGGTCCCGGCCGGCGCCGAACTGCATCTCGGCGACGCCCGCCGCGTCCGCGTCGTTGACGACCGTCACCGGCAGGCCGCCCAGCTTGCCGCTGAACAACGCGCGCGCGTCGGTGTCGATCCAGCTCTTGTCGACGTTCGCCGCCGTACGGACCGTGGCGCCGCCGGTGACCACTCCGGGGAAGGTCAGGCCGACGGGGCCGGTCCAGCCGAAGTGGTCGATGACCTGCTTGACCCCGTCGGCCACGCCGTCTGGCGTCGCCGGGTGCGGGGTGAGCACCTTGCAGCGCTCCTTGGCCAGGTCGCCCCTGTCCAGGTCCACAGGGGCGCCCTTGATCCCGGATCCGCCGATGTCCACGCCGAAGATCTGCATGGCACCACGTTACGACGGACGACTGACAGTCACTTCTCGGAAGTGCCGGTGCCACCGCGCTCGGCGACCAGGCCGGCGGCCTCCTCGCGCAGGTCGCGGCGAAGCTCCTTGGGGAGGGAGAACGTGATGGACTCCTCGGCGGCCTTGACGATCTCCACGTCGCCGTAACCGCGCTCGGCGAGCCACTCCAGGACCTGCTCGACGAGTACCTCGGGGACGGAGGCGCCGGAGGTGACACCGACCGTCGTCACGCCCTCCAGCCAGGCCTCGTCGATCTCGTCGGCGAAGTCCACCAGGTGGGCCTCGCGGGCGCCGGCGAGCTTGGCGACCTCGACGAGCCGCTTGGAGTTGGAGGAGTTGCGCGAGCCGACGACGATGACCAGCTCGGCCTCGGCCCCCATCTGCTTCACGGCGAGCTGGCGGTTCTGCGTGGCGTAGCAGATGTCGTCGCTGGGCGGGGAGACGAGACCCGGGAACTTGGTCTTCAGGGCGTCGACGGTCTCCATGGTCTCGTCCACGGAGAGGGTGGTCTGGGACAGCCAGACGACCTTCGACGGGTCGCGGACCTCGACCTTGTCGACGTCGCCGGGGCCGTCGACGAGCTGGATGTGCTCGGGGGCCTCGCCGGAGGTGCCGATGACCTCCTCGTGGCCCTCGTGGCCGATCAGGAGGATGTCGTAGTCCTCCTTGGCGTAGCGGACGGCTTCCTTGTGGACCTTGGTGACCAGGGGGCAGGTGGCGTCGATGGTGGCGAGACGGCCCTGCTCGGCCTCCTCGTGCACGACCGGGGCGACGCCGTGCGCCGAGAACATGACGATGTTGCCCGGTGGCACCTCCTCCGTCCGCTCGACGAAGACGGCGCCCTTGTTCTCCAGGGTCTGCACGACGTACTTGTTGTGGACGATCTCGTGCCGGACGTAGATCGGGGCCCCGTACTGTTCGAGGGCCTTCTCGACGGCGATCACGGCGCGGTCCACACCGGCGCAGTAGCCCCGGGGGGCGGCGAGCAGGACACGGCGGCCAGGCGAAGCGGTCATGCGTCCCATCGTAAGGCCGAGTCCGGCGCCGCCGAGATCGCGTGTCCGGTGCCGCGCGAGCCCTGCGGCCGCTGCGGCGGCACCGCATCCGGCAGACGACCGCGAGGGCGACGGCGCTCCGCTGTCGGTGCCCCCCGTTACTCTCAACCGCATGGCTGCGAAAACCACCCCCGAAGCCCCCCTGCCCGTGGGCGAGGTCTCCCGGCTGATCGGGGGCTGGATCGATCGGCTGGGTGCGGTGTGGGTCGAGGGGCAGATCACGCAGTTGTCGCGGCGGCCGGGCGCCGGGGTCGTGTTCCTGACGCTGCGCGACCCGTCGTACGACATCTCCGTGAGCGTGACCTGCTACCGGCAGGTGTTCGACGCCGTCGCCGATGTCGTCGGGGAGGGCGCCCGGGTCGTCGTACTGGCGAAGCCGGAGTGGTACGCCCCGCGCGGGCAGCTGTCCCTTCGTGCTGCCGAGATAAGGCCCGTCGGCGTCGGTGAGCTGCTGGCCCGGCTGGAGCAGCTGAAGAAGGCGCTCGCGGCCGAGGGGCTGTTCGCGCCGGAGCGGAAGAAGCCGCTGCCCTTTCTGCCGCAGCTGATCGGCCTGGTCTGCGGTCGCGCCTCGGCCGCGGAGCGGGACGTGCTGGAGAACGCCCGCCACCGCTGGCCCGCCGTCCGCTTCGAGGTGCGCAACGTCCCTGTGCAGGGCGTGCACGCCGTCCCGCAGGTCGTACAGGCGGTGAAGGAGCTGGACGAGCTCGAGGACGTGGACGTCATCATCGTCGCCCGTGGGGGTGGCAGCGTCGAGGATCTGCTGCCCTTCTCCGACGAGCAGCTGGTGCGGGCCGTGGCCGGGTGTCGTACGCCCGTCGTGTCCGCCATCGGCCACGAGCCGGACAACCCGCTGCTGGACCACGTGGCCGACCTGCGCGCCTCCACGCCCACCGACGCGGCCAAGAAGGTCGTACCGGACGTGGGCGAGGAGTTCGAGCGGGTGCGGATGCTGCGGGACCGGGCCCGGCGCTGTGTGAACGCGTATCTGGAGCGGGAGGAGCGCGGGCTGGCGCACGCGCTGGCCCGCCCCTCGATAGAGGATCCGCACCGGATGGTCGACGAGCGCGCCGACCACGTGGCCTCCCTGGTCGAGCGGAGCCGGCGGACCCTCGGCCATCTCCTCGACCGCGCGGACTCGGAGCTGACGCACACGCACGCGCGCGTGGTGGCCCTCTCCCCCGCGGCCACGCTCAAGCGCGGGTACGCGGTGCTGCAGAAGGCGGACGGGCACGTGGTGCGCGGTCCGGACGAGGTGACGGAAGGCGAGGCGCTCCGGGCCCGCGTCGCCGACGGTGAATTCACAGTGAAGGTGGGCGAATGACCGGCAAGGTGGACGAGGCGCTGTCCTATGAGCAGGCGCGGGACGAGCTGATCGAGGTCGTGCGGCGCCTGGAGGCGGGCGGTACGACGCTCGAGGAGTCCCTGGCGCTGTGGGAGCGCGGCGAGGAGCTGGCCAAGGTGTGCCGGCGCTGGCTGGAGGGGGCGCGGGCCCGGCTGGACGCGGCGCTGGCCGAGGAGGAAGAGCACGAGGAGGAGGAAGAGGAGGGGGACGCCGGGTAGGCATCGGCCCGTGGGCTGTGAAGCGGGTCACCGCACACCGACCTTTGTTGAAGGTTGAACTTCATTGGCGTAGGGTCATCCCTGTCAGCCGATCCGGACCCCGGTCCGGTACTCGGATCACGGCGCCACCTAGGAAGTCCACGCATGTCTCTCGTTCTTGACCCCGCCGCCCAGGACCTGCTGTTCCGCGAGGCCCGCACCGCGAACACCTTCACCGACGAGCCGGTGACCGACGAGCAGCTCCAGGCGATCTACGACCTGGTCAAGTACGGCCCCACCGCCTTCAACCAGAGCCCGCTGCGCGTCACCCTGGTCCGTTCCCCCGAGGCCCGTGAGCGCCTGGTGCGGCACATGGCCGAGGGCAACCAGCCGAAGACGGCCGCCGCCCCGCTGGTCGCGATCCTCTCCGCGGACAACGAGTTCCACGAGGAGCTGCCGACCCTCTTCCCGCACTTCCCGCAGGCCAAGGACGTCTTCTTCGGCGAGCGTCCGGCCCGTGAGGACGCCGCCGCGCTGAACGCCGGCCTGCAGGCCGCCTACTTCATCATCGGCGTCCGCGCCGCGGGCCTCGCCGCCGGCCCGATGACCGGCCTCGACTTCGAGGGCGTCCGCAAGGAGTTCCTGGACGACGACCACACCCCGCTGATGGTCGTCAACATCGGCAAGCCGGGCCCGGACGCCTGGTTCCCGCGCTCGCCGCGCCTGGCGTACGAGGACGTCGTCACGACCGTCTGAGCCCCACCGGACACACGAAGAGGCCCCCGGCACCGGGGGCCTCTTTCGCATGCCATGCGTGGCTCACTGCATCTTCAGCGCCGCCACCATCTTCGCCAGCTCCGTGAAGGACGCCGTACCGGCCACCACCGTGGTGGAGCCGGGCGTGCCGTTCAGGACGAGGGCGTCGTAGCGGCCGCCGGTGTAGCGGATCCAGGTGCGGCCGTCGATCGTCTCGGTGTTCTTCGTCGCCGACGAGCCCTGGCTGGCCTGGTCGATGAAGTCGGCCCGCTTCTGCGTGGACTGCTCGATCTGTACATACTGGCTGTCCGGGGTCTGGAAGCCCAGGTGCCAGCGGTCGCCGTTCTCGCCCTGGAAGCGTACGGAGGTCGCCTTCCAGGTACTCGGCAGGCCCTCGGGAGCGGCCACCGGGTAGCTCGCCGCGCGACGGGCCGTGAGCAGTTCGACCTGGTAGTCGACCCGCTTGAGGTCGGGAGCGTGATCGTCGTGCGGGATGGTGAGGAAGTAGACGACCGCCGCCGCGATGCCGATCAGGGCCAGGGAGAGAATCATGTCCCGGGCCGTCTTCTGCTTGCCGTTCGAACCTGCCACGCCCCCTATCGTCGCAGGTGCCCCGACCGCTCATCCGTGGGGTCCCCTGCTCATTTTGTCTGCCTAACGATAGAGTCAGGGCCAACACCCTCATCCGGCCGTCGTCGTATCAGAAAGGTGCGCTCCGATGACCGAAAATCATCACCTGCCGTCCGAGCTCGATGTTCCCTCCGAGGCCCCTGACCGCAACCTCGCCCTGGAACTCGTCCGGGTGACCGAAGCCGCCGCCATGGCCGCCGGCCGCTGGGTGGGGCGCGGCGACAAGAACGGCGCCGACGGTGCCGCGGTGCGCGCCATGCGCTCCCTCGTCTCCACCGTGTCGATGAACGGCGTCGTCGTCATCGGCGAGGGCGAGAAGGACGAGGCCCCGATGCTCTTCAACGGGGAGCACGTGGGCGACGGCACCGGTCCCGAGGTCGACATCGCGGTCGACCCGATCGACGGCACCACGCTGACCGCCAAGGGCATGCCCAACGCGATCGCCGTCCTCGCGGCGGCCGAGCGGGGCGCCATGTTCGACCCGTCCGCCGTGTTCTACATGGACAAGTTGGTCACCGGCCCGGAGGCCGCCGAGTTCGTCGACATCGACGCGCCGGTGGCCGTGAACATCAAGCGGATCGCCAAGGCGAAGAAGGCCACGCCGGAGGACGTCACGGTGGTCATCCTCGACCGGCCGCGGCACGAGGGCCTGATCAAGGAGGTCCGGGATGCGGGTGCGCGCATCAAACTGATCTCCGACGGTGACGTCGCCGGTTCCGTGTACGCGCTGCGTGAGGGCACCGGTGTCGACCTGCTGCTCGGCATCGGCGGTACGCCGGAGGGCATCATCTCGGCCTGCGCCGTGAAGTGCCTGGGCGGGACGATTCAGGGCAAGCTGTGGCCCAAGGACGACGAGGAGCGTGCGCGGGCCATCGACGCCGGGCACGACCTGGACCGCGTTCTGACGACCGACGACCTGGTGTCCGGGGAGAACGTCTTCTTCGTCGCGACCGGGATCACCGACGGTGAGCTGCTGCGGGGCGTTCGGTACCGGTCGGAGACCGCGCTGACCGAGTCCATCGTGATGCGGTCGAAGTCGGGGACGGTTCGTCGCATCGACTCCGAGCACCGGCTGAGCAAGCTGCGGGCCTACAGCGCGATCGACTTCGACCGGGCCAAGTAGTGCCAAGCGCCCCCGGTGCGGCGGGGGCGCTCCCTCTTCGGTGTCCTAACCCGCTATGCGGTTGGCCGCCGTCGCCCGTGCCGCCTTCTTCAGTTCCATCTCCCGGCGGCGCCTTCGCGCCAGGACCACGCGGCGCTCCGCTGCCGTGAGGCCGCCCCAGACGCCGTACGGCTCGGGCTGCAGGAGGGCGTGTTCGCGACACTCGACCATCACCGGGCAGCGGGCGCAGACCCGCTTGGCCGCCTCCTCGCGGGACAGCCGGGCGGCGGTCGGCTCCTTCGACGGGGCGAAGAACAGGCCCGCCTCGTCGCGCCGGCACACGGCTTCGGTGTGCCAGGGAGCGTCTTGATCCCTGTCTCGCGCTGGTACCCGCTGGGCCGGAAGGGCAGCTACCTGCAGGGACGAATGCGGCGGTTGCAGCACGGGTCTACTCCTGACGACGGCTTCGCGAGCGAGAGACGATGCAGCAAGCCCTACCCGCTGTGCGCGCGCCTATGCACAGCGTTCCCAGTCGCAGGCGCATGGGCGGCTCGTTCGCGCCCCTGCCGGGGCCGCGCAGGAGGAGCGGAACCTTCCGCTCACCGGCGGATTCGCGACCGTCAACGCCCCAGGTGTTTGCGCATCTTCCGGTCGACCTTGTCCTGGACGCGCTCCAGCTTCCGGTCGACCTTGCTCTGCACCCGCTCCAGGATGTCCGCCACGAGCTTGCCGCGCCGGGGGCGCGCCTCGACGTTGCCGAGTACGGCCCAGCCGTCGACGTAGACGACCGGCGCGTCGGAATCGACCGAGTCCAGCGTGTCCACCTCGAAGTTGCCGAGGACGCCGCCTCCGGTGCCGCGCAGCGACACGTTCTCCGGGACCCGGATCTGGACGTCGCCGAAGACGGAGACGGCCTTGATCACGACCTGCTGGTACTCGAAGATCGCCTCGCTGAGGTCGATCTCGACGCTGCCGAAGACCGAGTACGCGTGGATCCGGCGACCGGCGCGCCAGCGGCCCCGGCGCACGGCGCTGCTGAAGACGGCGACAACGTTGGCGTCCGCCTCCTGCGGGATCGTGCCCGGGGCGGGGCGGGGCGGGACGGGCGTGTAGGCGCCGGCGGCGGGGCCCTGGTGTGCGGCGGGCAGGTCCCGGATGAAGACCTCCAGCTCGCCCACCGTCTTGGCGGCGAGGACGCCCTCGACCCGCTCGGCATGCTCGTCGGCGGTCAGCCGGCCCTCGGCCAGGGCCTCACGGAGAATCTCGGCGATGCGGTCACGGTCGGCGTCCGAGGCACGCAGCTCGGCGACAGGTGCGTCGGTGTGCTTCTGAAGGTCCACGGCAACAGCGTACCGAAACGCGATAGATCGCGACTAGGGGTGTGGACAACCCCTGCGTGTCCCGGTCACGGAACCGTGGCTTCCATCACTGCGTGCAACTGGGCGTGCAACTGGCGCGCCTGCTCGACTTACCGGATATTGATCAACCTGATTCTCCGTGTCCTGCCGTTCTGGCTCCGCGAACCGCTGCTCATCGGCGTCTCCCTGCTCTTCGCCGGCCTCGGCCTCCACTGGTTCGCCGTCGCCGGAGGGTGGCAAAGAGCCGTCGTCGGCCTCGCGTTCCTCGCCCTCGCGGTCTCCCGGGCGTTCATCCTGCGTCGCACGTGGAGATCCCGCCCGAGAGCCGGCCCGGCCGCCTGAGCCCCACCTCACACCTACTGAGCCCTACCTCACAGGTTCGCTGTCAGCGGCAGGTTCTAGGCTGGTGAGGCCCGCCAGCGTCGGCGGGCAGACGTCCGTCAGAGTGAGGAATGGGCTGAGATGCCTGAGTTCGCGTACACCGATCTGCTCCCCCAGGGAGAGGACACCACCCCGTACCGGCTGGTGACGTCCGAGGGCGTCTCCACCGTCGAGGGCCCGGACGGGCGGACGTTCCTCAAGGTGGAGCCGGAGGCGCTGCGCAAGCTGGCCGAGGAGGCCATCCACGACATCCAGCACTACCTGCGCCCTGCCCACCTCGCCCAGCTGCGCCGGATCATCGACGACCCGGAGGCGTCGAGCAACGACAAGTTCGTCGCCCTGGACCTGCTGAAGAACGCGAACATCGCGGCGGCGGGCGTACTCCCGATGTGCCAGGACACCGGCACGGCGATCGTCATGGGCAAGCGCGGGCAGAACGTCCTGACGGAGGGCGGCGACGAGGCGGCACTGAGCCACGGCATCTACGACGCCTACACCAAGCTCAACCTGCGCTACTCGCAGATGGCTCCGCTCACCATGTGGGAGGAGAAGAACACCGGATCCAACCTCCCGGCCCAGATCGAGCTGTACGCCACCGACGGCGGCGCCTACAAGTTCCTGTTCATGGCCAAGGGCGGCGGCTCGGCCAACAAGTCCTTCCTCTACCAGGAGACGAAGGCCGTCCTGAACGAGGCCTCCATGATGAAGTTCCTGGAGGAGAAGATCCGTTCGCTCGGTACGGCCGCCTGCCCGCCGTACCACCTGGCGATCGTCGTCGGCGGCACGAGCGCCGAGTACGCGCTGAAGACCGCGAAGTACGCCTCCGCGCACTACCTGGACGAGATCCCGGCCGAGGGATCGGAGCTGGGTCACGGCTTCCGGGACAAGGAGCTGGAGCAGAAGGTCTTCGAACTGACCCAGAAGATCGGCATCGGCGCGCAGTTCGGCGGCAAGTACTTCTGCCACGACGTCCGCGTGGTCCGCCTCCCCCGGCACGGCGCGTCCTGCCCGGTCGCCATCGCCGTCTCCTGCTCGGCCGACCGCCAGGCCGTCGCGAAGATCACCGCCGAGGGCGTCTTCCTGGAGCAACTGGAGACCGATCCGGCGCGCTTCCTGCCGGAGACGACGGACGAGCACCTGGACGAGTCCTCCGACGTGGTCAGGATCGACCTCAACCAGCCGATGGACACGATCCTCGCCGAGCTGACCAAGTACCCGGTCAAGACCCGCCTCTCCCTGACCGGCCCCCTGGTCGTGGCCCGCGACATCGCGCACGCCAAGATCAAGGAGCGGCTGGACGCGGGCGAGGAGATGCCGCAGTACCTGAAGGACCACCCCGTGTACTACGCGGGCCCGGCGAAGACCCCCGAGGGCTACGCCTCCGGCTCCTTCGGCCCGACGACGGCCGGCCGCATGGACTCCTACGTGGAGCAGTTCCAGGCCGCGGGCGGCTCCAAGGTGATGCTGGCCAAGGGCAACCGCAGCAAGCAGGTCACCGACGCGTGTGACGCGCACGGCGGCTTCTACCTCGGCTCCATCGGCGGCCCGGCCGCCCGTCTCGCCCAGGACTGCATCAAGAAGGTCGAGGTCCTGGAGTACGAGGAGCTGGGCATGGAGGCCGTCTGGAAGATCGAGGTCGAGGACTTCCCGGCGTTCATCGTCGTGGACGACAAGGGCAACGACTTCTTCACTTCACGGGAACCCGAGCAGCCGACGTTCACCAGCATCCCGGTGCGGGGTCCCGGCCTGGCCTGAGCGATCCCGTAAGCGCCTCGCAGACCCCTCGGCGTCGCCGGGGGGTCTGCTGCTGTCCGTGGGTGGCGCTACGAGCCCCCGCTCCAGTGGCCTGAAGCGCACCCTTGACCCCAGCACGGCAGCATCGGAAGGGTACGTGCGTAGAAGTCCGTGCAATCCGCGTAGCCCGGGAGGCTGCTGTGTCGCTACGGTTCATCGCCAAGGACCCGAACACGGACGGGGCGAACTGCCCCACGGTGTGGGTTGACGAGGAGAAGCAAGAGATCGTGTTGCAGGGTTGGACGGTGGATGAGGCAACGCGCGCCGAGTGCCTGAAGACCGGCCCCATCCCCGACAGTGAGACCGTCGTCCGGCTGCCTATGCGTATGGTCGCCGCCATCAGGGAGGCTTGCAGTGCCGCAGACGGCCCCACCGTTCAGTGAGCTGCTGGCGAACTGCCAGCGATCCGCCGTGCATCTGGAGATGCGCGACTTCTACGACGACCCCGACGAAGCTCCGCGCGTGGCCGCGTGGAAGGCCGGGCATCGGCCGGACCCGAACGACCGAGCGTCCTGGTGGCGTCCCTGGCTCGACATGGTGTCCGAGGCGGTCTCCCGTGGCGTCGTCATCCGCCGCGCCCGGATCGTCTCCGAGCCGGTGAGCGAGTACACCCGCTACCTCTACGACGGCACGTTCACCAACATCGCCGCCGGTGAGCAGATCCGTTGGCTTCCCCGCCGGAACGCGTCGGATCTGGCACTCCCTGGCAATGACTTCTGGTGCTTCGATGACCGGCTGGTGAGGTTCGGCTACTTCTCCGGTGAGGGCGTGTACCTCGGCGACGAAGTGGACGACCGAGCCGAGGTGGTCAAGCTGTGCGCCTCGGCGTTCGAAGCCGTCTGGGACCGGGCCCTCCCACACGACCGCTACAGGATCTGAGAACGCACAGCACCAATGGCCCGTTCCCCTTCGTCCAGCGTCCAGGCGGCCCGCGAGGCGCTTGCAGCACGCCTGCGGGACATTCGCCTAGACGCTGGCCTGAAGGCCCGTGAGGTGGCCATACGGGCCGGTTGGCATCCCTCCAAGGCAAGTCGGCTGGAGAACGCCGTAACGCCCCCCTCGGACGCGGATATCCGCGACTGGTGCCGCATCTGCGGAGCCGACGACCAAGCGGCCGACCTGATCGCCGCATCTCGCTCGGCGGAGTCGATGTACGTCGAATGGCGACGGCTCCAGCGCACCGGACTACGCCGACTCCAGGAGTCGTACGTACCGCTCTTCGAGCGCACCCGAACCTTCCGGATCTACTGCTCCAACGTGGTGCCCGGTCTGCTCCAGACACCCGCGTACGCAACCGCGCTGCTGACTGAGATCACCGACTTCCGGCAAACGCCCAACGACGTCACGGAGGCCGTGGCCGCCCGCATGGATCGGGCGCGTGTTCTCCGCGAAGGAGATCACCGATTCGCCATCCTCGTTGAAGAAGCCGTCTTGCGGTACTGCATCGGCGACGCCGGAGTCATGGCCGGGCAACTGGGCCATCTGCTGTCGATCATGTCCTTGCCGGCCATCTCCCTCGGAGTCGTGCCGTTTAGCGCCTCCCGGCACATGTGGCCGCTGGAAACCTTCTCGATCTACGACAGCGCGCAAGCTCAGGTAGAGCTGCTGACAGCGGCTGTGAATGTGACAGCGCCATCGGAGATCGACCAGTACGCGAGAGCTTTCGAACGACTGTCGGAAGCGGCGGTCTACGGGGCCACGGCACGAACCTTGATCGCGAAGGCCATCCAGGCACTCGGCTAACTCGCGTGCAATTTCGTAGAACTTCGTAGAGCCCCGATGTGGCCCATTCCTAACGTGGTCTGCACGACCAGAGGAGGGGCGAGCGATCACGGCGAGCGACGCAAGAGCCCGGCTGTCTGAGGCGTTCGACGTGTTCGGCAGCAACGGCATGCTGTTGGTGTTCCACGACTCGGATGATCCGTTGGGAACGACGGCTGAAGGGGCGGACGCTCCGCCTCATTCGGGAGTGGCCCGTACGAGCCTGCGGGAACGGGTCGCCGAGGCCGATGCTCGGAGCCGTGGCGAAATCCTCTGATGGCGCGCACCGACCCGCGCCGCCCCAGAAGGATCACTCAGAATCTGTGGTCGCACGGGGAGTACTGCGGAACGTGTGCCGGACACCGTGAAATCTGGTGCCCCATCTGCTTCGGCTTCGAGGGTTGCTCGGGCTGCAACAACCCGGCGGAAGGCGCTTCGCCCTACGTGTGCCGGCGGTCAGCTCCTGCCCAACGTCTGTTGATCATTTCTCGCTGCTCTCCGCCCCCGTCGGGTCTGACCCGATCCCCTATCCCCCACGGCTCGGAATCCCGGCGGGGGCGGGCAACACCCCGTTCCGCATACAGCGGGACGGTTCAAGAGGCACCATCCCAACTGGAGGCAACCAGATGCGCAAGCAGTGGCTCACAGCCGAGGACCCCGGCAACCCCCAGGACGACAGCGACAGCGGCAACAAGCACGGCGGCGGCGGGTCCGACGAGGGCGGCAACACGAACGACGGCCAGGGACCGGCGGACGGCCGCTGAATGACCGAGCAGCAAGGAACGGACGCCGGCCCCGAGCGGCTGGCGTCCGCGCTGATGGAGAAGGGCGCCCTGACGTCTGACTGGCTTCCCGCCTTCAAGCGGGCGCCGCGCCACCTGTTCGTACCGGATGTGATCTGGCCGGGTACTGCGGGCGGCAACCGGCAGAAGAGCCAGATCATCCGCTCCGAGGACTCTCGGGCGTGGTGGGACGCCGTTTACACGGACGCGCCGATCACGACGCAATGGGATGACGGCGCGTACACCGGACCCGACAAGGGCAGGATCCCGACCTCTTCAAACTCCATGCCCACCATGGTCTTCTCGATGCTCGACGCCCTGAGCGTTCACGAAAATCACCGGGTCTTGGAGATCGGGACGGGTACCGGCTGGAACGCCGCGCTGCTGTCGCACCGCGTAGGCCCTGAGAACGTCGTCACGGTCGAGGTGGACGAAGCCACAGCGTCGCATGCCCGGAAGCGGCTTCGGGACGCGGGATTCGTGCCGTGGGCCGTGGTCGGCGACGGAGCAGCCGGATTCGCGCTGGAGGCCCCGTACGACCGGGTGATTGCGACGTGCTCGATCGGCCAGGTCCCCCATGCCTGGATCGAGCAGACGAAACCGGGCGGCGTGATCGTGGTCCCCTGGGGGCCTACGTACGGCGGAGAAGCTGTCGTACGGCTCACGGTGAAGTCGGGCGGGGCAGCGTCGGGGAAGTTCATCGGGTCCTCGGCGTTCATGCGGCTTCGTGACCAGCGCACGGAGCGCAAGCACGTTCGCGAGTACCTGAACGGCCAGCCGTGGCCCGCCGATGGCGTCAAGTCGACCACGACGCTCTCCCCGGATGACGTGGGCGACTGGCACGTCATGTTCGCCATCGGCGTGCAGGTGGCCGACGCGTTCCCGTGGATGGAGACGTACAGGGACGGCTCTTACACGCTGTGGCTTCGGGACACGACGGTAACTTCGTGGGCGACGGTCGACTTCGAGACGGACCGGACAGAGTTCGAGGTCGTTCAGTCGGGGCCCCGGAAGCTGTGGGATGAAGTCGAAAAGGCGTACCAGTGGTGGGACGGCCAGGGCCGCCCCGGCTTCGACCGGTTCGGGCTAACGGTGAGCCCCGAGGGCGAGACGGTTTGGCTTGATGAGCCGGGGAATCTAGTTCCGTCGGTTCTCGGCTGAAACGAAAAAAACGGGGCACCCGGCAGACGCCGGGTGCCCTTGTGTTTTGGAGAACCTTTTTCTTAGCTGGCAGCAGCCTTAACGATCTGGACAGAAGAGGATTCAGCCACGCCGACACCAGCCACACGCATGGTGAGCTTGAAGCCCACCTGATCCGAGTCGAACCGTGCGTCCTCGGACACCTTCACCTCTGAGCGTTTCGCCGCACGCCGACGAAGAGCCGCGACGCGTCGGCGACCACAACCGTCCTAGTCCCCGGTCCCGGTTGCCGTACCAGGGGACTCGCCCCCTGGTACGGCACAGTCGCGCCGTCGCTCACTCAGCGTAACGAAGGGGAACAACCCCGCGCGCCCGATCGCTATAACTGCCATGAGCGACAGCGACTACCGCATCGAGCACGACTCCATGGGCGAGGTCCGCGTCCCCGCCACCGCCAAGTGGCGCGCCCAGACCCAGCGTGCCGTCGAGAACTTCCCCGTCTCGGGCCGGCGCCTGGAGCGCGCCCACATCGAAGCCCTGGCCCGGATCAAGGGCGCCGCCGCCAAGGTGAACGCACAGCTCGGCGTGCTCGACAAGGAGATCGCCGAAGCGATCCAGGAGGCGGCCGCCGAAGTCGCGCAGGGACAGTGGGACGAGCACTTCCCCGTCGACGTCTTCCAGACCGGTTCCGGCACCTCGTCCAACATGAACACCAACGAGGTCATCGCCACCCTCGCCAGTGAGCGGCTCGGCCGGGACGTGCACCCGAACGACCACGTCAACGCCTCCCAGTCCTCCAACGACGTCTTCCCCTCCTCCATCCACATCGCCGCCACCGCCGCCGTCACCCACGACCTGGTCCCCGCCCTCGAGCACCTCGCCGCCTCCCTGACCCGCAAGTCGGAGGAGTTCGCCGACGTCGTGAAGTCCGGGCGGACCCACCTCATGGACGCCACCCCCGTGACGCTCGGCCAGGAGTTCGGCGGATACGCCGCCCAGATCCGTTACGGCGTCGAGCGGCTCGAGGCCTCCCTCCCCCGCCTCTCCGAACTCCCCCTCGGCGGCACCGCCGTCGGCACCGGCATCAACACCCCGCCCGGCTTCTCCGCCGCCGTCATCCAGGAGGTCGCCCGGACCACCGGGCTGCCGCTCACCGAGGCCCGCGACCACTTCGAGGCACAGGGCGCCCGGGACGGGATCGTGGAGACCAGCGGGCAGCTGCGGACCATCGCGGTCGGGCTGACGAAGATCGCCAACGACCTGCGCTGGATGTCCTCCGGGCCGCGCACCGGGCTCGCCGAGATCCGGCTGCCCGACCTGCAGCCGGGGTCGTCCATCATGCCGGGCAAGGTCAACCCGGTGATCCCCGAAGCCGTACTCATGGTGGCCGCCCAGGTCACCGGCAACGACGCCACCATCGCCACCGCCGGCGCCTCCGGCAACTTCGAGCTGAACGTCATGCTGCCGGTCATCGCCAAGAACGTGCTCGAATCCATCCGGCTGCTCGCCAACGTCTCCCGGCTGCTGGCCGACCGGACGATCGACGGCATCACCGCCGACCGTGAACGGGCCCGCGAGTACGCCGAGTCGTCCCCCTCCGTGGTCACCCCGCTCAACAAGTACATCGGCTACGAGGAGGCCGCGAAGGTCGCCAAGAAGTCCCTCGCGGAGCGCAGGACGATCCGGCAAGTCGTGCTGGAGAGCGGATACATCGAGCGCGGCGACCTGACCCTGGAGCAGCTCGACGAGGCCCTGGACGTCCTGCGGATGACACGTCCGTAACCGCGAACGAACCTTTTCGGCCACCGCCGGAACCGTGACGTGCACCGCAGCGTCGTATGCCCACGGCACCTAATATCTGTCCATGACGGACGACGGAGCGACGGCACACGTGGACACGGCGGACACGGCGGACACGGCGCACCCGGCGGGCCAGGGACCCGCGACCCACTGGACTCCCGGCACCCAGATCCTGTGGCGCTACCGGGAGAACGCCGGCGCACACATCCACATCGCCCGGCCCGTCACCGTCGTACGCGACGACGCCGACCTGCTCGCCGTGTGGATGGCCCCCCGCACCGAGTGCGTGAAGCCGGTCCTCGCCGACGGCACGCCCGTGCACCTGGAGCCGCTCCAGTCCCGCTACACCAAGCCGCGCTCGGTGCAGCGGGACCACTGGTTCGGCACGGGCGTGCTGAAGCTGGCCCAGCCCGGCCGGCCCTGGTCGGTGTGGCTGTTCTGGGAGCCGGGCTGGCGGTTCAAGAACTGGTACGTCAACCTCGAGCAGCCCCTGGCCCGTTGGGCCGGCGGGGTGGACTCCGAGGACTACTTCCTGGACATCTCCGTGCACCCCGACCGCAGCTGGCACTGGCGCGACGAGGACGAGTTCGCGCAGGCCCAGCGGGACGGGCTGATGGACACGGCCACCGCCGAACGGGTCCGGGCGGCCGGACGGGACGCGGTCGAGGTCATCGAGGCCTGGGGGGCGCCGTTCTCGGACGGCTGGCAGCACTGGCGCCCGGATCCCTCCTGGGCGGTACCTTCTCTCCCCGAGGACTGGGACCGTACGCCCGCGCACGTGTCCTCATGAGACCCTTGATGCGCCCCCGGGCAGGAAACGTAGGATCGTCGTCCGCAAGGGCGCACAAGTGCAACTCCGGGAGCATGCGCTGGGCTTGACCGAACGTCACCGAGGGGCGGCAGCACGTGAGCGAGGGGCACCAGGGCACAGGAACCACCTCTGACCACGCGGGAATTCCGTTCCTGGGGCACGTATTGCGGGTATCGGGACTTCTGCGGGAGCAACTGCGCGCCCGGCGCGCAGTGCCGTACGGATGGATGCGACACGCGTGACGGAGCAGCCCACCTCCTTCGAGCGCCCCCAGGGCGCCGACCCCGCGGAGGGCCGCGGGGCGCTCCTGCGTACCCCGAAGTCTGTCGCCGATCCGGCCTTACCGGCGCAGGCCCGGGCGGAGGGAGCGCCCTGCGGACCGGGCACAGCCAATCCCTGTGGCCAGGGAAAGGACGGCAGGGGGACGCAATCCCCGGTCGGCAAGGGGAAGGAGCCCCCAGTCAACGGCCCCGAGCACTCCCAGCCCGCGACCACCGAGCCCGGCGCACACCGCCCGCGGCCCGCGCCCGAGGCCATTCCGCCGCGACCGGCGTCGGAGGCCGTCCCGCCGCGCCCCGGGCCGGAGGCCATCCCGCCGCAGCCCGGCGCCGAGCAGGAGCGGACGGCGGACCGTGTCCCGGGCGGCCAGGAGCGCCGTACCGGGCGCGGTGTGCCGCCGGGCCGGCCGATGCCGATGCGGCGCGACGGCGACCGGCTGAGATTCGTGGGCGCGGCCACCCGGCGGATCGCGCGCGGCCTCGATCTGGACGAGATCGTGATGGGCCTGTGCCGGGCGACCGTGCCGACGTTCTCGGACGCGATCCTGGTCTATCTGCGCGACCCGCTGCCGGTCGGTGACGAGCGGCCCACCGGTCCGGTGGTGCTGCGGCTGCGCCGTACCGACCGGATTCCGGAGGACCGGGACACCGACGGTGTGCTGCTGGCCCCGGCCTTCGACCCCGAGCCGGAGCCGAGCGCGCTGGCAGAGCTGTCCTCGCTGACCACCGAACTGTGCGAGGTGCGCCCCGGCGGCGCGCTGAACGAGGTGCTGCGCGGGGTGCGGCCGGTGTTCGCCGACGCGCCCGCCGCCCGGGCCGCGCTGCCCGAGCTGCTCGGCGACTGCGCCGAGACGGTCGTACCGTCCGGGCAGCACGCGATCCTCGCGCCGCTGCGCGGCCGGCGCCGGGTGATCGGCGCGGCGCTGTTCCTGCGCCGCCCGGAGCGGCTGGCGTTCGAGGCCGACGACCTGCTGGTGGCGGCCCAGCTGGCCACGCACAGCGCGCTCGGCATCGACAAGGCGGTGCTGTACGGCCGCGAGGCGTACATCGCCGACGAGTTGCAGCGCACCATGCTGCCGGAGACCCTGCCCCGCCCGACGGGTGTGCGGCTGGCGTCGCGGTATCTGCCGGCCGCGGAGACCGCGCGGGTCGGCGGTGACTGGTACGACGCGATTCCGCTGCCCGGCAGCCGGGTCGCGCTCGTGGTCGGTGACGTCATGGGGCACTCCATGACCTCGGCGGCGATCATGGGCCAGCTGCGCACCACCGCGCAGACCCTGGCCGGGCTCGATCTGCCGCCGCAGGAGGTGCTGCACCACCTGGACGAGCAGGCGCAGCGGCTCGGCACCGACCGCATGGCGACCTGCCTGTACGCCGTCTACGACCCGGTGACGCACCGCATCACCATCGCCAACGCCGGCCATCCGCCGCCCGTGCTGCTGCACCTGGGCGGCCGGGCCGAGGTGCTGCGGGTGCCGCCGGGCGCGCCGATCGGCGTCGGAGGTGTCGACTTCGAGGCCGTCGAGCTGGACGCGCCCGCCGGAGCCACGCTGCTCCTCTACACCGACGGGCTGGTGGAGTCCCGGCTGCGGGACGTGTGGACCGGCATAGAGCAGCTGCGGGAGAAGCTCGCCGCGACCGCCCAGTTGACCGGGCCGGACCATCCGCCGCCGCTGGAAGCCCTGTGCGACGAGGTGCTGGACATGCTCGGGCCGGGCGACCGGGACGACGACATCGCGCTGCTCGCGGCCCGCTTCGACGGGATCGCGCCGAGCGATGTCGCGTACTGGCGGCTGGAGCCGGAGGAGACGGCCCCCGGCCAGGCCCGCCGGCTGGCCCGGCGCGCACTCGCCCGCTGGGACATGGAGGACCTGACGGACTCGGTCGAGCTGCTGGTCAGCGAGGTCGTGACGAACGCCGTGCGGTACGCGTCCCGGCCGGTGACGCTGCGGCTGCTGCGCACCGACGTACTGCGCTGCGAGGTCGGCGACGACGTGCCCCAGCTGCCGCGCCTTCGCCAGGCCCGGGCGACGGACGAGGGCGGGCGCGGCCTGTACCTGGTCAACAGGCTGGCCCGGCGCTGGGGCGCGACCCGGCTGAGCACGGGCAAGGTGGTGTGGTTCGAACTGAACCGGGGCTGAGCGAGCCGTACGTGCGCGAAGGGCGCCCGGGGAGTCCCCGGGCGCCCTTCGTGTGCGCTCCTACTGGCCGAAGTTCCCCTGGCCGAAGTTCCCGCCGCCGCCCGGGTCGATCGGGTCCTGCGTGATCTGGCCCGTCGGCGTCTGCGTCGGCGTCTGCGTGGGGGTCTGCGTCGGCGTCTGCGTGGGGGTCTGGGTCGGCGTCTGCGTCGGCGTCCTGGACGCAGGCGCGGAGCTGCTCGGCGCCTTGCTGGTCGGCGTGTGCGACGGCGTCTGCGACGGGCTCTGACTGTAGGTCGGGGTGTCCGTCGGCTGGACGGCCGCGCCCTGGGTGGTGTCGAGGTCGAACGTGGCCCTGTCCGTCACACCGAAGGTGTACGCCGCCCAGATCTGCGCCGGGTAGCCGCCGCCGTTGATGCGGCCGGGCGAATCGATCAGGCCGGTCGCGCCCGTCAGGGACACATGGCGGCCGGTCCCCTTCTGCTCGCCGAACAGGCCGACGGACGTGACCAGGTCGGGCGTGTAGCCGGTGAACCAGGCGGACTTGTCCTCGTCGGAGGTACCGGTCTTGCCGGCCACCTGCTGGCCGTCGCGCAGCGGGTTGGCCGCCACGTGCTCCTTCGCCGTACCGTCGTCGACCACGCCGGTCAGCACGGAGGTCACTGTGTCGGCAGCGGTCCGGCTGATCACCTGGCCGCCGACCGGGTTGGGGATCTGGACCGTACGGCTGCTCTTCTCTGCCGACTTGAGGATGCTCGGTGTCACCTTGCTGCCGTGATTGTCGAGCGTGGCGTAGATGCCGGCCATCTCCAGCGGGCTCGCGCCCATGGAGCCGAGCGTCTGCGCGGGCACCGCCTGCATGCCCGTGGTGTCCATGCCCAGCTCCTTGGCCGTGGCCATGACCTTGCCCATGCCCACGTCCATGCCCATCTGGGCGAACACGGAGTTGACGGAGTTGTTCATCGCCTGCTGGACGGTGATGGGGCCGTAGTCGTGGTGGTCCTCGTTCGGCGGGCCGAAGCCCACCTTGCTGCCGTGGTCCACGACCTGGCGGCCGCTGGTGCCGTCGTAGACCGTGTTGGCGGCGATGGGCTTGTCTTCCTGCGTGGTGGAGCTGTTCTGGAGCGCGGCGGCGAGGATGACCGGCTTGAACGTCGAGGCGGGCTGGTAGTCCCGGCGGGTGGCGTTGTTGACGTAGTGCTGGAAGTAGTCCTTGCCGCCGTACATCGCGACGATCCTGCCGGTCTTCGGGTCCACCGAGACCGCGCCGGCCTGGACCGCGCCGTCGACCTTGCGTTTCTTCGCGTCCAGCTTGCCGGTCAGCTCGGACTTGACCGCCTGTTCCAGCTTGGCCTGCTTCTTCTTGTCGATGTTCAGCGTGATGGTCCAGCCGCGGTCGACGACCTCGGCCTCCGCCTGGGAGCGGCTGATGTTCTCCTGCTCCATCAACTGCTGTTCGAGCTGCTGGTTGGCGAGGTCGATCAGATAGCCCTTCTGGCCCGCCTGACTCGGCGTCGCCTTGGGCTCCTTGGGATACGGAAACTTCATGGCCTGCCGCTCGGCCGGTTCCAGCCAGTGCTGCTTGACCATGTTGTCCAGGACGTAGTTCCAGCGGGCCTGCACCAGCTTCTTGCCCGTGGGGGTCGCGACGGCCCAGTCGTACTGGCTCGGCGCCTGGAGGAGCGCGGCGAGGTAGGCGCCCTGCTGGACCGTCAGCTTCTCGGCGTCGGTGCGGTAGTAGGCCTGGGCGGCCGCCTGGATGCCGTAGGCGCCGCGGCCGTAGTAGCTGGTGTTGATGTAGCCGGCGAGGATCTTTTCCTTGGACAGCTTCTGGTCGACCTTCAAGGAGATGACCATCTCCTTGAGCTTGCGGCTGACGGTCTGGTTCTGGGTGAGGTAGTAGTTCTTGACGTACTGCTGGGTGATCGTGGAGCCGCCCTGGGCGCCTCGACCCATCGCCGTGTTGTACAGACCGCGGGCCAGGCCCCTGAGGTCGATGCCGGAGTCCGTGTAGAAGCTCTTGTTCTCGGCGGCGACGAAGGTGTGCTGGACGGCCTTGGGCACCCTGGACAGGTCCACGCTCTCGCGGTTGGTCTTGCCGACGCGGGCCAGGAGCGTGCCGTCGCTGTACTTGTAGACGTTGCTCTCCTGCTGGGCGAGGGCGTTGCCCTGGGGGATGTCCACCAACATGTAGAGGGCTACGAAGCCGCCGATGCCGAGCAGGCACAGGCCGAGGAACGTGCCGAGGACCTTCTTCCAGGTGAAGAGCCGGCGTATGAAGCTCTTCGCGGGCTTGCCGCCGGCCGGTGCACCCGCCGTGGGGGCGGAGCGGCGGCGCCTGGGCGCCGCGCGGTGGCCACCGCGCTGTCGCGCTCGTCTCTCTTCCGCGCGTCCCATTGGTTCCTTCGCTCCGCTTCCGTCTCGGGGTCAGCTCCGAAAGCTAACACCCGTCTATATGACAAAGGTCGTCCGATCCGCTCTTTTACGGACGTGACAATCAGCACCTGTTCCAAGGGAACCGACGGGTCTGGAGGTCGCGGGGTTGCTTCCGTGCACAAAAGTGTTATCACTTAGCTAGACAGAAGATAGGCAATACCTGAACGGGGCCACCATGACCGCCAACGACTCCACTCCCGACGCGCTCGACGTACCCGAGATGCCCGCGCCACAGGTACGGGAGTTCACCGCGCACAGCATCGGCGGCGGGCTCGCGCTGCTGCTCGGCCTGCTCGGGCTCGGTGCCACCGCCGCGCTGCTCGCCGGCGCCTCGACCGTCTCCGCCGGCGGCGCCAAGGCCGGGCTCGTCGTCGCCGGGATCGTCGTCTTCCTCGCCGCGATGATCTCGCTGCGCGGGCTGAACACCGTCGCCCCCGGCGAGGCCCGGGTCGTCCAGCTCTTCGGGCGCTACCGGGGCACGATCCGGCAGGACGGCCTGCGCTGGGTGAACCCCTTCACCTCGCGGACCAGGATCTCCACCCGGGTGCGCAACCACGAGACCGCCGTCCTGAAGGTCAACGACGCCTACGGCAACCCGATCGAGCTGGCGGCGGTCGTGGTGTGGAAGGTCCAGGACACCGCGCAGGCCACGTTCGAGGTGGACGACTTCGTGGAGTTCGTCGCCACGCAGACCGAGACGGCCGTACGGCACATCGCGATCGAGTACCCCTACGACGCCCACGACGAGGACGGCCTCTCGCTGCGCGGCAACGCCGAGGAGATCACCGAGAAGCTGGCCGTGGAGCTTCAGATGCGGGTGGAGGCGGCCGGAGTTCGGATCGTCGAGTCGCGCTTCACCCATCTCGCGTACGCTCCCGAGATCGCCTCGGCGATGCTCCAGCGGCAGCAGGCCGGTGCGGTCGTGGCCGCGCGGCGGCAGATCGTGGACGGCGCGGTCGGGATGGTCGAGGCGGCGCTCGGCCGGATCGCGGAGGCGGACATCGTGGAACTGGACGAGGAGCGCAAGGCGGCGATGGTGTCCAACCTGATGGTGGTGCTCTGCGGCGACCGGGCCCCGCAGCCCGTCCTCAACACCGGGACGCTCTACCAGTGACGGACTCTTCGGAGACTCCGAAGCGACGGCCGCAGCAGCGCAAGCAGGTCCTGCTGCGGCTGGACCCGTCGGTGTACGAGGCGATCGCGCGGTGGGCCGGGGAGGACCTGCGGTCGGCCAACGCGCAGATCGAGTTCCTGCTGCGCAGGGCGCTGGCGGAGGCGGGACGGCTGCCGAAGGAAACCGGCCCCATGCCGCGCAGAGGCAGGCCACCTGTTTCGGAACCGTGACAATCGACTCCCACCTGCACGGCCGTACACCGCGCCATGATCTCCCCACTCCGCGTATACATCCGGCGTATACACCGTGTGTAGAGTGCTGTGCATGTCCATCGGTCACACTCTCCTGGGGCTCCTGGAGTCCGGCCCGCGGCACGGTTACGACCTGAAGCGGGCCTTCGACGAGAAGTTCGGTCACGACCGGCCGCTGCACTACGGCCAGGTCTACTCCACGATGTCCCGGCTGCTGAAGCACGGCCTCGTGGAAGTCGACGGGATAGAGGCGGGCGGCGGCCCCGAGCGCAAGCGGTACGCCATCACCGACGCCGGCATCACCGACGTCCAGCGCTGGCTCGCCACGCCGGAGAAGCCCGAGGAGTACCTGCAGTCGACCCTGTACACCAAGGTCGTCCTCGCCCTCCTCACGCACCGCGACGCCTCCCTCATCCTCGACACCCAGCGCGCCGAGCACCTGCGCAGCATGCGGATCCTGACCGACCGCAAGCGCAAGGGCGACCTAGCCGACCAGCTGATCTGCGACCACGCGCTGTTCCATCTGGAGGCCGACCTGCGCTGGCTGGAACTGACCGCGGCGCGCCTCGACAAGCTCCGTGAGGCGGTGGCCAAGTGACTCCTCCCCCCGGCTCCCTGCTCGCCGCCGAGAACCTGCACAAGGCCTACGGCCCCACGGTCGCGCTCGACGGCGCCGAGTTCTCCATCCACCCCGGCGAGGTCGTCGCCGTGATGGGCCCCTCCGGCTCCGGCAAGTCGACGCTGCTGCACTGCCTCGCCGGCATCGTGCCGCCCGACTCCGGGTCCATCATCTACAACGGCCGCGAACTGGCCGGCATGAGCGACGCCGAACGCAGCGCGCTGCGCCGCTCCGAGTTCGGGTTCGTCTTCCAGTTCGGCCAGCTGGTGCCCGAGTTGACCTGCGTGGAGAACGTGGCGCTGCCGCTCAGGCTGAACGGCACCTCCCGCAAGCAGGCCGAGCGGGCCGCGCTCGCCTGGATGGAACGCCTGGAGGTGGACGACCTCAAGGACAAGCGGCCCGGCGAGGTCTCCGGCGGCCAGGGACAGCGCGTCGCGGTGGCGCGGGCGCTGGTCACCGAGCCCCGGGTGGTGTTCGCCGACGAGCCGACCGGCGCGCTCGACTCCCTCAACGGCGAGCGCGTGATGGAGCTGCTGACCGACGCGGCCCGCACGGCCAACGCGGCCGTCGTCCTGGTCACGCACGAACCCCGGGTGGCCGCCTACTCCGACCGCGAGATCGTCGTACGCGACGGCAGGTCCCGGGACATGGAGCGCGCCATATGAATGCTGGTCAATGGGGCCGGGACCTCGGCATGGGGGTCCGGTTCGCCTTCACCGGCGGGCGCGAGGGCTGGGTGCGGATGCTGCTGACCGCGGTCGGCGTCGGGCTCGGCGTGGCGCTGCTGCTGCTGACGACCGCGATCCCGAGCGCGCTGGCGGTACGGCACGACCGCGACCAGGCCCGCCTGGACTACACCTACGGCCCGCACCGGCCGAAGGCCGCGAACACCCTGCTGATCTCCGACGCCGACACGTCGTACCACGGCAAGGACGTCCGCGGCCGGCTGGTGGAACCGGAGGGGCCGCGGGCACCGATCGCACCGGGCCTGTCGAAATATCCGGCGGCCGGGGACATGGTCGTCTCCCCCATGCTGAAGAGGCTGCTCGACTCCGCCGACGGGAAGCTGCTGCGCGAGCGGCTGCCGTACCGGATCGTCGGGACGATCGGCGAGCCCGGGCTCATCGGCTCGCACGAACTCGCCTACTACGCCGGTGCGAAGGGCCTGGCCCCGCGCATCAACGGCTGGCGCACGGCCCGAATCACCCACTTCGGGCCACCGAAGAAATCACCGGCGGACCAGACCGACCCCGTGCTGATCCTGCTGGTGCTGGTCGTCTTCGTGGTGCTGCTGATGCCGGTCGCCGTGTTCATCGCCGCCGCCGTGCGGTTCGGCGGCGAACGGCGCGACCGCAGACTGGCCGCGCTGCGGCTGGTGGGCTCCGACAGCCGGATGACCCGGCGGATCGCGGCGGGCGAGGCGCTCGCCGGATCGCTGGTCGGGCTGGTCTTCGGCACCGGCTTCTTCCTGCTCGGCCGGCAGCTCGCGGCCTCGGTCGAGATCATGGACATCAGCGTGTTCCCCAGCTATCTCAACCCCTCCCCGGCGCTGGCCGCCCTGGTCGCGGTCGCCGTTCCGGCGGCGGCGGTGCTGGTCACGCTGTTCGCGCTGCGCAGGGTGGTCATCGAGCCGCTGGGCGTGGTCCGTACGGCCAGGCCCGCGCGCCGCCGGCTGTGGTGGCGGCTGCTGCTGCCGCTGGGCGGTCTGGCGATGCTCGCCCCGATGATCGGACAGGGCCGCAGCAACGGCACCTTCAACGAGTACCTGGTGATCGGCGGCGTCCTGCTGCTGCTCGTCGGCGTGACCACGCTGCTGCCGTGGGCCGTCGAGGCGGTCGTGGCCCGGCTCGGGCGCGGCGGGGTGGCCTGGCAACTGGCGGTACGGCGACTGCAGTTGAGCAGCGGTTCGGCGGCCCGCATGGTGAACGGCATCGCGGTCGCGGTGGCCGGGGCCATCGCGCTGCAGATGCTGTTCGCGGGCGTGCAAAGCGACTACACCAAGGTCACCGGGCAGAACACCGACCGGGTGCAGATGCAGGTCAACCTGTCGCGAGGCGTTCCCTTCCTCCCGGCCGCCGAGAAGTTCGCCACCACCAAGGGCGTACGGAAGGCCACGACGCTGGGCAGCACCGAACTGGGGGACCGGCGCTGGACCCCGGGCGACGGGCCGGAGAACACCGTCGGCCTCACGGTCGGCACCTGCGCCTCGCTGCGGGAGATGGCCGACCTGCCGAGCTGCCGCGACGGTGACGTCTTCGCGGTGACGGGCGGGGACCTGGACTCCGACGTGACGAAGCTGGCCCGGCCCGGCCGCACTCTCCACGTCGACACGAGCGACGGCACCGGCGGCGGCCCGGACGTCGTGTGGACCGTGCCGGGCCGGCTGAAGCACGGCCGGGCGCTGACCGGTCCGGCCGGGTACAAGGAGAGCGGTGTGCTGATGACACCGGCCGCCGCGTCCCGGCCGATGAGCACGGCGCTGACCGGAGCGGTGTACCTCTCGCTGGACGAGTCGCTGCCGGACGTGCACGAGTACGTCCGCAACACGGCCGCGCGGATCGACCCGATCGCGGACGCGATGGTGTGGTCGTCCACCGAGCGGTCGACTCAGTTCAACTCGATCCGCACCGGTACGTTCGCCGGCGCCGTCTGTGTGCTGGCGCTGATCGGGGCGAGCCTGCTGGTGTCCCAGCTGGAGCAGTTGCGCGAGCGGCGCAAGCTGCTGTCGTCGCTGGTCGCCTTCGGTACCCGGCGGCGCACCCTGAGCATGTCGGTGCTGTGGCAGACGGCGATCCCCATCGCCCTGGGCCTGCTGCTCGCCTCGGCCGTCGGGCTGACGCTGGGCGCGGTGCTGCTGAAGATGGTGGGCGCGACGGTGGGCGTGGACTGGCCGAGCGTGCTGTCGATGACCGGCGTCGGCGCGGCGGTGGTCGTGACGGTGACGCTGCTGAGCCTGCCGCCGCTGCTGCGGCTGATGCGGCCGGAGGGGTTGCGGACGGAGTAGGAGCGCGGTCGGCCGTGGGCCCCCGGAGGGGCCCACGGCCGTTTCCTCACAGGCTGTGCTCGCGCACCACCCTCCGGGCCTGGGCGAACAGCATGCCGACGTTCACCGACTTACGGCAGACGACGACGGCGACGACGTCCTGCTGCTCGTTCATCCGCAGGAACAGATGGGTGAGGTTGTCGCTGTTGACGAGGATCTCCCGGAAGAAGTGGCTGTCGTCGCTGACCCCGCGGCGCTCCTTGAAGAGATCCTCGATCATGACGACCGTGCGGCCCTGGAACAGGTCGAGGGTCGCACCCGCCAGCAGGTCCAGGACCTCCGGCGGGTGGTTGTCGACGGTCTCGTACGACAGCAGCATCCCGGTGGCCATGTCGACCACACCGGCCGCGACGCAGTCGGGCGCCTCTGCCCGCAGCGACTTGACCAGACTCATCACCTGGTCGGAGAAACCCGTCATGCGCTTCGTCGCCATGTGTCACACCCCCTCTGGCGTCTTCTCGGTGAGGATCGATCCGATGCGGTCGAGGGCCGGGGGGGTCGCCCGGTGCAGGCGGTTCACGTCCATCCCCTCGTCACCGAGGACCACCATCAGGGCCGTGTCGCCGACGGCGTAGAAGGCGACGCAGCCCTGGCTGCCGTACGTCACCGTCTGGCGCAGCGCTCCGCGCGCCGTGGCGGCGGTGGTGCGGCGCGCCAGGCCCAGGCCCGCCGCCGCGAGCGCGGCGAGCCCCTCCGGGTCGATCGACTCCGCGGTGTCGGCCGCGATGAGCATGCCGTCGGCCGCCGCGAGGGCCGTGTCGGTGATACCGGTCACCTCCTCGCGCAGTCCGCGCATCTCCCGCGCCAGCGCTTCGTGGTCCATGTGCTCAACTCCCTTGTTCCCTTGCCGGATTCGACCGCTGCGGCAGTCGGCAAAGCCCTGTCATTCGGCGGTTCCGTGCCGCAGCCGGAAGAACCCTTTCCAGCTCACCCCGCTCGTCGGTGGGGCGAGGACTTCGGTGATGCCGCTGGCACCGGGTGCGCGGTGCGGCAGTTCGGCGGAGGGGGGCGCCTCCGGCTCCGGCGCGGCCTGCTCGCGGTGCCGTGCGACGAGCGCCTCGGGCGCCGTCGGGAGCGGCACCGGGGCGAGCGGGCCGGCGCACTCCAGCAGCCCCTCGCTCAGCATCCGCGCGATCTCCACGGTGACGGTGTAGACCCCGCGGCCGGTGCAGAAGGCGAGGTCGCGGGCGGTACGGCGGCCGTCGGTGTGCGCGAGCAGGTCCCGTTGCAGCGGGGTGCAGGCCTGCTGCGGCGAGGCCATGGGCAGGGGCCGTTCGCGGTCGGGCCGTACGGGGTACGGCAGCGCGTCCACGGCGGCCACCTTGCGCACCGCGTCCTCCAGCAGCCGGGCGGGCCTCTCGCCGGGGGTGACCGGGGCGTGCGGCTCGGTGCCGGTGACGCGTTCGCAGGCGTCCACCCGGCCGGCGACGACGGCGAAGGCCGCGTCCTGCAGCGCCATCATGCACACCACCCGGAGCTGGGCGGCCCCCGCGTAGCCGCGCTCGACCAGCGCGGCGGTCGGCCAGCGCTCCCCGGACCCGCGCACGAGTTCCGCCCACTGCTCGCCGTCGATGCGCTCGGAGCGCAGGAGCAGCGCCTCGGCGCCGGGCGCGCCGGGACTCTCCGCCGCCACGACGAGTCCGTCCCGCAGGTGGAAGGCGCCGCCGGGGCTGCCCGGCACCCGCAGCTCCCCCGTGAATCCGTCACGCCCGCACGCGGTCAGCGCGTGCGCGAGCCCGCCGTGATCCATCACTCCCCTTGCATTTCGCACAGACGCCTGACGCGTCACGCCGAGGGGGTATGTGTATCAGCGGATCGGCATATTTCGGCCGGGGATTTCCGACCTGACCCGGACTGACGGAAGTTGGACTTTCGAGCCGTTGCACATCGCTTTGTTCGACACTCATTTGATCGATTGGCGAGCTCAGGCGTCCGGTTCGAGCACCCGCACCGGCAGCGTGCCCAGCGCCTCCCGCAGGGCCGCTGCCAGTTCCTCGTACTCGGCGGCCCTGGCCGCGCCCGCACGCATGGCGAAGGCGACCCGGCGGCTCGGGGCCGGCTCGGCGAAGTAGCCGGTGAGGAGCTGGCTGCTCCGGGTCGTCTCCAGCTTCAGCGCGGTACGCGGCAGCAAGGTGCACCCGAGCCCCCCGGCGACCAGCTGGACCAGCGTGGACAACCCCGCGGCCGTGGTGGTGACCGGCGCGCCCTCCCGTCGCCCACCCCCACCCTCAGCCGAGGGGCTTCGCCCCGCCCCCTTGAATCCCGGCCCCGCCTCCCGGCAGATGTCCAGGGCCTGGTCGCGCAGGCAGTGGCCCTCGTCCAGGAGCAGCAGGTTCAGCTCCTTCAGCGCCTCGCGCGGGATGCCCTCGCGGCCGCCGAGCCAGTGGTCGACCGGTGTCACGAGCACGAAGTCCTCGTCGAAGAGCGGGAGTTCGACGACGCCGGGCACGCCGAGCGGCACCGCCAGCAACAGCAGGTCGAGGCGGCCGGAGTTCAGGCCGTCGATCAGGCTGGCGGTCTGCTCCTCGTGCACCTGGAGGTCGAGGTGCGGATAGCGCTCGTGGACCAGCCGCAGCACGGCCGGCAGCAGGTACGGCGCGACCGTGGGGATCACCCCGAGGCGCAGGACGCCCGTGAACGGCGCCCGGACCGCCTCGGCCTCCTCCAGCAGCGCCCCGACCGCGTCCAGCACCGCCTTCGCCCGTACGGCCAGCCGCTCACCGGCGGTCGAGAGCAGCACCTTGCGCGTCGTACGCTCGAGGAGAGTCACGCCCAGGGTCTCCTCCAGTGCCGAGACCGCGCCGGACAGGGCGGGCTGGCTCATCCCGATGGCGGCCGCCGCGTCCCGGAAGTGCAGATGCTCGGCGACGGCGGCGAAGGCACGCAGCTGCGCGAGGCTCGGCTGCCTCCGCTTGCCGTTACTCATGGTCACTGATAACTACCTCCGATCAACATGACCGAGTGTAGCTATTTCACTAATCAATGCCCCCTGTGCCAACATCAACGGAGTCCAACCCATGGGAAACGCCCTCAAAAGGGGTGTTCCTCGCTGCAAGGAGAGCGTGTGCTCACTGTCGGTGACAAGTTCCCCGAGTTCGAACTGACCGCCTGCGTCTCGCTGGAGAAGGGCAAGGAGTTCGAGCAGATCCACCACAAGTCCTACGAGGGCAAGTGGCTGGTCGTCTTCGCCTGGCCGAAGGACTTCACCTTCGTCTGCCCGACCGAGATCGCCGCTTTCGGGAAGCTGAACGACGAGTTCGCCGACCGCGACGCCCAGATCCTCGGCTTCTCCGGTGACTCCGAGTTCGTCCACCACGCATGGCGCAAGGACCACCCGGACCTGACCGACCTGCCGTTCCCGATGCTGGCCGACTCCAAGCACGAGCTGATGCGCGACCTGGGCATCGAGGGCGAGGACGGCTTCGCGCAGCGCGCCGTCTTCATCGTCGACCCGAACCGCGAGATCCAGTTCACCATGGTCACCGCCGGTTCCGTGGGCCGTAACCCCAAGGAGGTCCTGCGGGTCCTGGACGCGCTGCAGACCGACGAGCTGTGCCCGTGCAACTGGACCAAGGGTGAGGACACCCTGGACCCGGTCGCGCTGCTGGCCGGTGAGTGACCCATGTCGCTCGACTCGCTGAAGTCCCGCGTCCCGGACTACGCCAAGGACCTGAAGCTCAACCTGGGCTCGGTCATCGGCAACTCGGACCTGCCCGCACAGCAGCTGTGGGGCACGGTGCTGGCGACCGCCATCGCCTCCCGTTCCCCGATCGTGCTGCGTGAGCTGGAGCCGGAGGCGAAGGCGAACCTCTCGCCGGAGGCGTACACGGCCGCCAAGTCGGCCGCCGCCGTCATGGCGATGAACAACGTCTTCTACCGGACGCGTCACCTGCTGTCCGACCACGAGTACGGCACCCTGCGCGCGGGCCTGCGGATGAACGTCATCGGCAACCCGGGCGTGGAGAAGGTCGACTTCGAGCTGTGGTCGTTCGCGGTGTCCGCGATCAACGGCTGCGGCATGTGCCTGGACTCGCACGAGCAGGTGCTGCGCAAGGCGGGCGTGGAGCGCGAGGTCGTCCAGGAGGCGTTCAAGATCGCCTCGGTGATCCAGGCGGTCGGCGTCACCCTCGACGCGGAGGCGGTGCTGGCCGAGGCGGCCGAGTAACCCACCGGCCCGGCGCATCACGGCCCCTGCCCACTCGGTGGGCAGGGGCCGTCGTCCGTTCACCGATGTGGTATGTACCACTCACCCAGTCGGGGCCGAAGACCGCGAGTGAGCAAGAGATCGAACGATCGTCCGATTCTTCCCTTGGGGCGGGGAAGGTCCACGCGCGCAGAGTCATAGCGGAATTCAAGTCTCCGATTCATCGTCGCATCGCCTGTCGACAGCGACAGAGACGATCTGATTGGCTCGTGGGGACCACGTTTACGCCACCGAACTGCCTTTCCCCGGTGGCGTCCTGAGTGCTTTTCAGGGGGAACCTCATGTCCATACGAAGCCATGTCTCGACGAGGACCGTGCTTGCCGCAGCCGCAGCCGGCCTGGGCGTCCTCGGCATGACCGCTCCGCAGGTCGCCGCCGCCGACCAGCCGGTGCCCAGCATTTCGGTCAAGGCCGACCGGCACACGAAGGCGATCGCGACGGCCCATCCCACCGCCGCCGCGGAAGGTGCGACCGTCTGCGGTACGGGCTATGCCCTCTACAAGGCGGACATGCTGCCCGACGAGTCGCGCAAGGCGACTCTCTTCGTCTACGTCAAGGGAAACAACCCCGCGAGCAACGACGCCCCCACCTGCGCCATCCTCGACAACAACACTTCGGGCACGAAGTGGATGAAGATCAAGCTGTGCTCGAACTACACGGCAGAGGGCTGTGCGAGCGACTCGGGCAACTACTCCCAGTACGCGGGACCCGTCTACCGCAACCACGGCGGCTGCGGCACGGTCACCTCGCTGATGAAGACCACCTCCAGCTCGAGCACCTACATCGTCAACAACGTTCAGGACAGCACGAACTGCGACTAGCAGGTGCTGCACGAACCGTGAACCGGGACTTCACGCATCTCAGGCGTGGAGTCCCGGCTCGTTGTCGTCCTCCGCGGCTGACGGCCGGCTCCTGTTCGCGGCCACTTCCTCGGAGTACACGCGCAGGTACCCCACCACGGTGTTCGTCACCGCCACCAGCGGTACGGCCACCACCGCGCCGCCGATGCCGGCCACCATGCCGCCGGCGGCGACCGTGAGGACGACGGCTAGCGGGTGCACGCGGACCGCACGGCCGAGGATGAACGGCTGCAGGACGTGGCCCTCGATCTGCTGGACCGCGAGGACGACGATCAGGGTCA
Organism: Streptomyces sp. NPDC054783; assembly: GCF_053611725.1. NCBI lineage: Bacteria > Bacillati > Actinomycetota > Actinomycetes > Kitasatosporales > Streptomycetaceae > Streptomyces > Streptomyces sp. NPDC054783. The sequence continues at coordinate 131,714 of NZ_JBSHAY010000014.1, forward strand.
TGACGGCCGTGAAGACGCCCTGGGTCACCAGCGCCACGATCACCGCGAGCGCACCCGAGGCGACCGCGCCGACGAGCGGGATGAACGAGAACAGGAAGATGAAGACGGCCAGCGGGACGGCCATCGGCACGTCCAGGAAGTAGATGCCGATGCCGATGAAGGTGGCGTCGATCAGGGCGACCAGGACCGTGCCGCGCACATAGGCGGTCAGGGTGCGCCAGGCGCGCGGGCCGGCACCGGCCACGCCCGGGCGGGCCGCGGCGGGCACCAGCTTCAGGAACCACTCCCAGATGCGCTTGCCGTCGTAGAGCAGGAACAGCGTCGAGAAGAACACCAGCAGGATGCTGGTGAGGGTCTCGATGATGACCTGAACGCCCTCCAGGCCCGCGGACGTTATCTGGTCGGCGTTGGCGCCGATCGCCTCGCGGAGGTTCTTGGCGATCTGGTTGATCTGCTTGTCGGTGACGTGGAAGGGGCTCTTCAGCAGCCAGTCGCGCAGGTCGTCGATGCCGGACTGGATCTGGGTGGAGAGCGTGTCGATGTTCTCCATGACCTGCCAGGTCACGAACCAGCCCATCAGCCCTATGACGACGAACCCGCTGATCGCGGTGAGCGCGGTGGCCGGGCCGCGCGGCACCCCGCGCCGGGTGAGCCGGGCGACCGTCGGCTGCAGCAGCGCGGTGACGAGCAGGGCGATGACGAAAGCGAACACCACCAGCTGGATCGCGCTGATGACCTGCATCAGGATCCAGAGGGTGCCGGCGAGGACCAGCATGCGCCAGCCGGCCTCGGCCGCGACCCGCACTCCCCAGGGCACGGCCTCGGCGGGGTCGGGGCGGGGGCCGGCCGACGGCGCGGGCCGGCGGGGTGCGGGTACCGCGGCCTCGGCGGCGGGTTCCCGGGCGGCAGGCTGCGGCAGGGTCGGCGGGGTGTCCGAGGGGTCCGGGGCGTGCTCGCGCTCCACCTCGGCGCGGCGTTCGTCCAGGCGTTCGCTGATGTCGGTGAGACCGGCACCGAGCTTGCCGAGCCACCCTGGCACTCGCGACATGATCCGTCCTCTTCCCCCGCGTCCCCGCGTGCTCGCCACCTCTGCTCCCCCTGGAGGTTTCCGGGTACGACCGTACAGGGCGAAAGCCCCTCCCTAAGGACGGGGAGGGGCTGCGCGAGGTTGAGCGGCCGACGGGCCTAGTACCAGTGGTTGGCCTGCCAGAACGACCAGGCCTGGCAGGGGCTGTGGTACCGGTCGTTCATGTAGTTGAGGCCCCATTTGATCTGGGTCGCCGGGTTGGTCCGCCAGTCGGCGCCGGCGGAGGAGTACTTGCCGGCGGGGAGGGCCTGGAAGAGACCGTAGGCACCGGAGGAGGCGTTGACCGCCTGGTAGTTCCAGCTGGACTCGTTGTTCACGATGTTGCTGAAGCACTGGAACTGGTCGGACGCCACCATCTGGCGCGCCATCGCCTGGATCTGCGCGACGCTGTAGCTGCTCTGGACAGGGAAGCTCGAGGAGTCGCGGGCGCTGTCGCGGCTGGCCGCGGACTTCGCCTCGACGCGCGCCTTGGCCTCCTTGGCCGCCTGCTCGGCCGCCGCCTTCTTGGCGACCGCGGTCTCGGCGGCAGCCTTGCGGGCCGCCTCCTCGGCGTCCTTCTTGGCGCTCGTGTCCGCCGCGATGGCCTGGGCGTCGGCCTGCTGCGTCAGCGACGCGGACTGGACCTGGGCCTGCTGACCCGCGGGTATGTCGGCGAGGAGCGTGGTGTCGGCTGCCGTCGCCTCGGCGTCGTTGTTGTTCTGCGCGACGCTGCCCGAGGCAACTCCGACGACGCTTCCGACGGCGGTGACCGCGGTGGCCGAGGCCACTGCGAATCCCCGGACCGAAATCCGGCTCACACGATTTCCTTCCAGCATCGCCCGCTTCGGTGACCCTGGCGGACGCAATCGTGCCCCTGACACTGGCCTCCCAACTGCGGGGTCACGGGAGGCGCGGGCCCGGTGGGCAACTCCCCCTGCGGGGAGCGCCGCGTGGTGCTCGGGCGGCATACGACGAACTCTATGGAGTTGGTGGTGCTTCTGTGGTGCTGTACCGCTGGCGGTACAGGTGTGTCGTATGCGGGGCCTGACAGGACTGAGACTCTGCCGTAACCGGACGCCGGGTGGCAATTCTGTGTTGCGTGTGAAAGCTCACATCCTGTTTGGCCCGGGGAATTTTCGGAAAGCTCCACACGCCGAGGCGCCGCCCGGCTAGGCTCGTGGCCTTTGCCGGACGGCGCCAAATGCTGTGCGGGTGGGGTCAGATGTGGCCGTCCTCCAGCATTTCGGTCACAAGCGCCGCGATCTGGGACCTCTCGGACCGGGTCAGCGTGACGTGCGCGAAGAGCGGGTGTCCCTTGAGCTTCTCAACGACGGCGACCACTCCGTCGTAGCGGCCCACGCGCAGATTGTCCCTTTGCGCCACGTCATGGGTCAGAACGACCCGTGAGTTCGCGCCGATTCGGGACAGAACGGTGAGAAGCACATTCCGTTCGAGCGACTGCGCCTCGTCCACGATCACGAACGCGTCGTGCAGCGAGCGGCCGCGGATGTGGGTGAGGGGGAGCACTTCCAGCATCCCGCGCGCGGTGACCTCCTCGATGACCTCGCGGCTGGTGACCGCCGACAGCGTGTCGAAGACGGCCTGCGCCCACGGGCTCATCTTCTCCGCCTCGCTGCCCGGCAGATAGCCCAACTCCTGCCCGCCGACCGCGTACAACGGCCGGAACACCATCACCTTCTGGTGCTGGCGGCGCTCCAGGACCGCCTCCAGGCCCGCGCACAGCGCCAGCGCCGACTTTCCGGTGCCGGCCCGGCCGCCCATCGAGACGATCCCGACCTCGGGGTCGAGCAGCAGGTCGAGCGCGATGCGCTGCTCGGCACTGCGGCCCTTGATGCCGAACGCCTCCCGGTCGCCGCGCACCAGGCGGACGTTGCCCTCGGCGGTGATGCGGCCCAGGGCCTTGCCGCGCTCGGAGTGGATGGTCAGTCCGGTGTGCACGGGCAGCTCGGCGGCCTCCGGGACGTACAGATGCCCTTCCTCGAAGAGGGTGTCCACCTGCTCGCCGGAGAGCGTCAGTTCGGACATTCCGGTCCAGCCGGAGTTCTCCGTGATGGCGAGTTCGGCGCGGTACTCCTCGGCGAGGAGGCCGACGGAGGAGGCCTTGATCCTGAGCGGGAGGTCCTTCGACACGACGGTGACGTCGTACCCCTCGGCCTGCAGGTTGCGGGCCACCGCGAGGATGCGGGAGTCGTTGTCCCCCAGGCGGTAGCCGGTGGGCAGCACGCTGGGGTCCGAGTGGTTGAGCTCGACACGGACGGTGCCGCCGAGGTCCCCGATCGGAATGGGGGCATCGAGACGGCCGTGCCGGACCCGGTAGTCGTCGAGCAGGCGCAGGGCCTGTCGGGCGAAGTAGCCGAGTTCCGGATGGTGCCGCTTGGCCTCCAGTTCCGTGACCACCACGATGGGGAGCACGACCTCGTGCTCGTCGAAGCGGGTCAGGGCGTTCGGGTCGGCCAGCAGGACGCTGGTGTCGAGAACATAGGTGCGCCGGTCTGGCTTGTGGCGCTTTGCGCTGGTCACCACGGAAGGACGTACCCCCTCGGATGAGGTCGGGGAGCGACGAAGTGGAGCTGGACCGGTGTGCGGCCCCCGCGTACGGCGGCGGGCCGTGAACCGGCCCTCCGCGACTGCTTCCGTGCAGTGACCGCACGATCGGGCTGGTGCAAAGGGCCTCCCGGGCGGACGGCCCCGTGCCGCCCGCTGAGATCCGACACCCGTGGTTCGGGCGTCGACCTGTTTGGCTTATGCCCTCGAACATGCACCGCCATGCAAAAGCGGCCACCGGCGTACCGGTGAACTCCTCGTTACATCCACACGAATCCGGGTATCCGAAGCGCCCCGGCGGTGGGGCGGCCGGCGCGGTTCAGCCGCCGTAACGCCGGTGACGTGCGGCGTAGTCCCGCAGGGCGCGCAGGAAGTCGACCTTGCGGAAGGCGGGCCAGAAGACCTCGCAGAAGTAGTACTCGGAGTGCGCGGTCTGCCACAGCATGAATCCGGACAGCCGCTGCTCGCCGCTGGTGCGGATGACGAGGTCCGGGTCGGGCTGGTCGCCGGTGTAGAGATGACGGCCGATCATGTCGATGTCGACGGACTCGGCGAGGTCCTCGATCGCCACACCCTTGTCGTGGGCGTCGAGCAGCATGGAGCGCACGGCGTCGGCGATCTCCTGCCGGCCGCCGTAGCCGATGGCCACGTTGACGAGTATCCCGTCGATGTGGGCGGTGGCCTCCTCGGCCTCCTTCAGGGTGCGCTGCATGCCGCCCGGCAGCAGATCCGTCGTGCCGACATGGTGCACGCGCCAGCGGCCGTCGGCGGCGAGCGTGCGGACGACGTCCTCGATGATGCCGAGCAGCGGGACGAGTTCGTCCTGCGGGCGGTCGAAGTTGTCCGTGGACAGCAGCCACAGGGTGACGACCTCGACGTCGGTCTCGGTGCACCAGCCGAGGAACTCCTCGATCTTTTCCGCACCGGCCCGGTGGCCGTGGACGGTGGTGGAACCGGACGCCTTCGCCCAGCGGCGGTTGCCGTCCATGATGACGCCGATGTGCTTGGGCACCTGAGCGTGGTCCAGGTGGCCCTCCACCCGGCGTGCGTAGAGCCTGACGAGCAGGCTGCGCAGGTTGTCGCGCAGGTTCACGTGGCCCTCCGGGGGGTGGCGGGGGTTGGGGGTGCGGGAGGTTGTCGAGCCTACCCCCGCCGGCGGTTCGGTTCCGGCCCGGGGTTTGGGGATTGGGGGCGCCCCTGCGGGCGGGGACGCTCGTCCACAGGTGGGGACGCTCGTCGTGAGCCGGGAGGTTCCCGGAGTCCCCTCCTGGGGCCCGGCGGCGACGGGCAAGAAAAACGGGCCGGTCCGTGGGGGGGAGACGGACCGGCCCGAGGGGGGGTTTCCACCATAACCCTTCGTAAGGGATGGTGGGTGCATCGGCGGGACACAACTACTCTCCGGAATCAACCGGCGACGCCTCGGTGGGCGCGGAAGGCTGGATTCAGGGGTGCCGCATGGCCGATTCACAGCGGATTCCCAAGGAAAACCGATCAGATACGAAATGTTTCGGAGGGATTCGTAGAGTTTGCGCCATCTTGAGGACATCTCGGCGAGTTGCCCCGGGGTCCCCCCGACGGGCTAACCGGCCAGCGAACGGTGACTTGACGGTTCCGCTACGGGGGTCCGGAAAAATCATTGGGCTTCACGGCACCGCGCAGCCCCCTCCACTGCGCGGTACCGGCCGCGCAGGTTTGCCGACGCGAATAACCTTGGTCTGAACTTATGTGACAGATGAGGCTGATGTGAACCGCACCGGATAACAATGTGGAAACCGTCGGTGAACCACGGGTGAATCAGCCGGGCTTGCGCACATCGAAGAGGTGCCGGGTGCTGTGCGCCACGAACGACCTGTCCCTCTCGATCCGCTCATGCAGCGCGCGGAGTTGAGGCTCGTACGCCTCCACTGTGAAGCCCGGGACCATCCACACCACCTTGCGCAGGAAGTGGACGACGGCGGCGATGTCGTGGAACTCCATCCGCAGCCGCTCCGCCCGCAGCCCGGCCACCTCCAGGCCCGCCGCCTCGGCGTCGGCCCGCTCGCGCTCGGGGTCCCGGACGGAGCGCACCTCCTCGGGCAGCGGCCCGAGGAAGTGCTCGACCAGCTCGAAGACGCTGGCCGGCCCCACATGCTGGGCGAAGTACGTGCCCCCCGGCCGCAGCACCCGGGCGATCTCCTCCCAGTACGGCCGCACCGGATGCCGGCTGAGCACCAGCTCGAACGTCTCGTCGGCGAACGGCAGCGGCGCGTCGTCCGCGGCGGCGACGACCACCACCCCGCGCGGCCGCAGCAGCGCGGTGGCCTTGGCCACATTCGGCGGCCAGCCCTCCGTTGCGGCGGCCAGCGCCGGCCGGGCCGGAGCCGCCGTGGCAAGGGCGAAGTCGAACACCTCACCGCCACCGGTCTGGATGTCGAGGGCGGCCTCGGCACCGGCCAGCCGCTCCCCCGCCGAGACGGCGTACCCCCACGAGGGCCGCTCCTCGTCCGCCCGCCCCTCGAACCAGGAGAAGTCCCACCCCTCGGTGGGTACGGCGGCGCCCTCGGCCACGAGGTCCTCGAAAGAGCGGTTCACTGTCATGCCCTCCATGATCCCAGGGCGTTGTCGGCGCGGCCTGCTAATTTCCGCACCTATGACGACCCGTATGACGACATACACCGCCGGAGAGAAGCAGACCCTGCACGCGAGCCTGGACCGGCACCGGGACGCCGTGCTGTGGAAGCTGGACGGCCTCGACGGCGAGCAGCTGCGCCGGCCGATGACACCGTCCGGCACCAACCTGCTGGGCCTGGTGAAACATCTGGCCAGTGTCGAGTACGGCTGGTTCGTGGAGACGTTCGGCGGCGAGCCCGAGCCCCTGTGGTTCGACCCGCACGACGACATGCGGGTCACCCCCGAGGAGACGACCGAGCGGATCGTCGCCTTCTACGGCCGCGCCCGCGCCGCCGCCGACGCCGTCATCACCGGGCTGCCGCTGGATGCCGAGGGCAGCCCTGCCTGGCTGGACATCACCGTGACCCTGCGCTGGACCCTGGTCCACATGGTGGAGGAGACCGCGCGGCACGCCGGCCACATGGACATCCTGCGGGAGCTGATCGACGGCGCGACCGGGGACCATCCCCCGGTCACCGGTTCCCGCTGAGCGTGTCGTGCACCAGGTCCTGCGTGTGCACGAGCCCCCACAGCGTCGTCAGCAGGGCGCCGAAGCGGGCGAGCGGGTGGAGCACACCGGCCAGCGGGCCCTCGCGGGTGGCCCAGCGGGCGGCTGTCGCGCCGCCGACCTCGGGGACGCGCTCCACTCCGCGCCAGTGCTCGTCGGCGGTGGCGTAGACGACGTGCGGGACATGGGCGTGGATCAGCGCGCCGCTGCACAGCAGGCACGGCTCGAGGGTGGTGTACAGGCGGTGACCGGGGTGCCGGCGGCCGGCCGGGAGCTGGGCCAGGGCGTTGATCTCGGCGTGCGCCAGATCGGTACCGGCGAACTGGCCCGGCGGTGCGGTGGTCTCCCTGCTGCGGTTCCGCCCGGCGGCGACGACGGTGCCCTCCGGGGTCGTACAGCACGGCGCCGATGGGCCGGCTGCCGGCCCGCAGCGCCTCCCAGGCCAGCTCGAAGGGCAGGCGCCAGGAGTCGGGGATCGACCTCATCGGGGCGCCGCCGGCCCGTCGAGGACGAGGAGGATGTGCTCGTCCTCCCCGTGCCGGACCGTGCCGGCCCGCTCGAAGCCGTGTCCCTCCAGCAGGCGGACGGAGGCGGTGTTGCCGCCGAAGGGGTCGGCGTACAGGGGCCGTACAGGCTCCAGGTCCAGGAACAGGCCGAGCGCGCGGGTGCCGACGCCGCGCCCCCAGTACGGCCGCCCGAGCCAGTACCCCACGTAGCGCCGCTCGTCGTCCGCCGTCCAGGAGACGACGCTCCCGGGCGACCTCGCCGCCGACGGTGACCGTCCGCACGAGGCAGTCGGGATCGCCCAGCACGCGCTCCCGCCAGTGCGTGAGGAAGGCGTCCCGCGGCCGGGGCGTGAATCTCGACCGCCGGACGGCTTCCGGGTCGTGCTCATAGGCAAGCAAGACGTACAGGTCGTCGTCCGTGACGCCCCGGAGGCTCACTTCGCTGCGCTTGTCGCGCCCGTCGCTCTCGTCGGTCATGTCGGGCAGTGTGGCAGCCGCCACTGACAACGCCCCCCTGTCAGGTCAGTCCAGCAGCGGCCGGACCTCCTCGGCGGCGAACCGCACGAACCCCTCCGGATCGGACTCGTCCCCGGTCGGCTGCAGCACGACGGTGTCGGCACCGGCCTCGGCGAGCCGCCGTACGGCCGCGGCGACGGCGCCCGCGTCCCCCGCCACCCCCACATCCGTGGCCGACCCCAGCCCCTCGGCGACGAGTTCGGCCCGCAGCCGGGCGTCGGCGCCGGGCCCCGTGGCGGCGAGCAGATACACGACGACCCGGTGCGGCCGCGACGCATCACCCCCTGCCTCCTTCTGCCCCTCCGCGATGAGCTGCCGGGCCTGGCGTACGCCGTCCGGGGAGGTGGCGGCGGTCAGGACCGTACCGTCGGCCTTGGCGCCGGAGAGGCGGAGGGTGCGCGGCCCGGTGGCGCCGGCGAACACGGGCACGGCACCCTCCGGCGGCCAGTCGAGGCCGACGTCGTCCAGGGAGACGTACCGTCCGCGCACGGTGAGCCGTTCACCTGCCAACAGGGCGCGCAGGGCGCCGAGATGCTCGCCGAGGAGGGTCAGCGGAGAGGCGGGGCGGGCGCCGACCTGCCCCATCCAGTCCTGCACGCCATGCCCGACGACGAGGGTCGCGCGGCCCGGGAACATCCGGTGCAGGGAGGCGGACTCCATCGCGGTGAGCGCCACGTTCCTGAGGGGCACCGGCAGCAGCCCGACGCCGACCCGCACCCGCTCGGTCCAGGCGAGCGCCGCGGCGGCGGTCGTCATCCCGCCCTCCCGGAAACAGTCCTCCCACAACCAGAGTTCCTCAAGCCCTGTTTCATCCGCCGCGCGGGCCACCGCCCGCAGCCGCTCGGGGGGAAGCTGGGGGCGGAATACGACACCGAGTGCAGTCATGGACCTCTTCCTAGTGGGGAGGAGGCGGGGTGGCAACCGGGTTTTGCCACCGGCGAGTTGTCTGCGCCGCAGGGCCGCGGAGGGGACAGGGGACATGGGAAGACGCTGGCGGGACGGGTCGGGGAGACTGATCGTTCCGAGGGGCGAGGACGGGGAGGCGCTGAGGGACGAGGACGGCGAGAAGCCGACCGCCGCCCCTATGACCCTCCCCCTGGAGATCGCGGCCTCCTACCGGGCCCGGACGAAGGGGCTGCTGGGCCGGGACGCGGTCGCCGGGGCGATGCTGCTGACACCGGCGAGCAGTGTGCACACGTTCGGGATGCGCATCCCGATCGACGTCGCCTACCTGGACCGCCGGCTGACCGTCCTCGCCGTCCGCACCATGCCCCCGGGCCGCCTGGGCCTGCCCCGCCTGCGGGCCCGGCACGTGCTGGAGGCGGAGGCGGGGGCGATGGCGGGGTGGGGGGTGCGGGCGGGGGTTCGGGTGAGTGTGGAGCCGGCGTGACCCCGACCGTCTCCCTGTGCGCGCCGGCATGCCACCGAGGCTGCGAGCGGAGCCCCTGTGCCCTTGCCGCCCAGCGGTGTCCCGCCTCGGCGCCTGCCCGCCGACCACAACCAGCAGATGGTGCCGCAATTCCTCTTCGACCCGGTCGATCCCGCCCGTGGCGGGGATGCACCAGTCGGTCTCGATGCCGCGCGCGAACGCCGCTCCAGTGGTGCAGCGGATCAGGTCGGGCGACGCCACTTACGCGTCGCGCAGCCAGGCGATGAAGGGGGCCACCTCGGCGACCGTGTGGCCCTGGAGAGCGATGGTGTCCCGTGTCTCGTTGTCGGCGAAGCCGTCGAACCCGGTCCCGTCGGCGGACAGTACCCAGATGCCCACACGCGCCGGGTGGCCTCCTCGGGCTGGCATCCGGTCTCGGGGAAGGCATCGCGGAGCGCCCCCCCGAACGTGTTCAGGTCGAGCTGCCGGCCGCGGGGGTTCTTCTCCGGGGCGTACAGCAGGAAGGAGGTGGTGTGTTCGTCGCGGCTCATCAGTCGTCGCCATGGAGTCCTTCGAAGGGACGCTGGGCGGTCTGAGCGGCACCTTCAACTTCGTCCACTCGGCGACGACCCGCGGGGAGGGCAGAGAGGCCGAGTTCTTCGTGATCGTGCCGGGAAGCGGGACGGAGGCGCTGACCGGGATCCGAGGGGCCGGCGGTCTGCGGATCGACGCGGACGGCACCCATCGGATCTGGTTCGAGTACGAGGTGGGTGAAGGTTCCTAGAGTTCCGCCGCAGCCTGCGCCACCGCACCATGCCGTTCTGCTGCGACGCGGAGCAGGATCTCGCGGAGTGATTCGCGGGTGCGGCCCCGCGTCTTCACCGCATGACAAGGGCTCCGCCTCCGCGGGTGCGGCCCTGTGAGCGGCGGTGGCCTCCCGCGCCTTGTGCCGCATCACCGGGGATTCCTCAGCTATCTCCTGCATGAGGGCACGGAGACTGGTTCCACGCGCCTCCGCCACGGCGGCGAGCTGGTCACGGACTTCGGCGGGCACGCGAATCATGACGTCGGCACGCCATGTGTATACATGGCGGCGCATACACCCGATGCCTCTGTCGATGCCGTCAGCTCTCCGAGCGTGGGAACGACACCTCGACGCGGCGGTTCTTCCTGCGGCCCTCCTCCGTGGAGTTGTCGGCGATCGGGTACTGCTCGCCGTAGCCGCGGACCTCGAAGGTGACGTTCGGGTCGTTCAGGTCCTGGTCCAGGACGGCCTGTACGGCGTTGGCGCGTTGCCTGGACAGGACGTCGCCGTGGGCGGAGGAGCCGAGGTTGTCCGTGAAGCCGAAAACGCGGACCTGGGTCGCGTTCTGCTTCTTGATCTCCTCGGCGATGGTCGCGATACGGCCCTTCGCCTCGTCGCCGAGTTTCGCGCTGTCCTTGCTGAAGAGCACCTCGGCTTGCAGTGCGAAGGTGACGTCGGCGTTGGTGTCCTCGCGCCGCTCGTCCCCGCTCTGGTCCTCCACGACCGACTTGATGTCCAGCACCTTGGGCGCGGCGAGCGTGGCGCCCTCGGGGAGCTTGAGGTCCGGGTCGGTGGGGTCGACCTTCACCGGGGCGGCGGCGGAGGGCGCGGTGTCCGGGGGCTGACTCGGATCCGTGTCGTCGGCCCGGGCCGGGGTGACCGCGAGGAGGAGGGTGACGGCGGTGAGGGTGAGGGCGAGACGGGGGGTGGTCGGGGTGGTCACTTCGGCCTCACCCGGAGATCTTGATGGTGGCGGAGGAGAAGGTGGGCAGTTGGAGGGTCACCTCAGTGGTGCCTGTGGGCGGCGAAGGGAACTGCATGAAGACCGGTAGCGACTGACCCGCCTTGAGCGTGCCGAGGCCGGTTGTGGTGAGCGGGCGGCCCTCTGTGTCGCGCAGTACGTAGTAGCGCTTCTTGCCCTTGGAGTCGACAAGGGTGGCTCCGCCCAGGGACGGACCATTCCTGGTGATCTCGGTTTCATTTCCGCTGAGTGCGGACGGGATGAGCAGGTCACCGGCACCGTCGTTCTTCAGGGTGCCGTTCACGGTGACGAAGCCGCCGGAATCACGTTGCGCGGAGGTGATCTGGAGAAGCAGGCCATCAGAGCCCTTCAGTTCGGCCAACGGTTGGTCCGATTGCCCCTCCTGGGCGCTCGGGCCGGAGTTGCCTCCCTGGGAAGCGGACGCGGAACTGTGCGGCTTCTTGTCGTCGCCGGCTCCTCCGCCGCAGCCGGCCACCCCGACAGCCAGACCAGCCGCAACGGTCAATGCGACCATCCCCCTGCGGGCCTTCGCAGTGAACCGAATGCTCATCGCTCCGCTTCCTTCGTCATTGATCGTTCGCACGTCAGTCGGCCAGGTGGACGTCGAAGAGGTCTTCGGGCTTCGGCAGCCCCGTTGTGTCGTCCGGCTTAAGATGCCAGACCTTGCCGTTGCAGGTGAGTGGGGGCAGAGCGTCCCCGCCGGCACCCCCGGCGGGGGGCTCGAAGGTACAGAGGGACTTGATCTCGGCGGTGGCGGAAGCCGTCGACTGGTAGTTCTCCGACCCGGGCACGACAGACCGCCCGACGGACTTGTTGGTCTTCACGTCGACCCGGTACGCCAGCAACCCCTGCGGCAAGCAGCCGTTCAGCACGGCATCGTTCTGCTCGGCGAGTTGACCGGCCCGCCGGCACGGGTCGGGCCCGACGAACGTCGCCCTGCCCTCGAAAACGGCCTGCCACTTCGCGGGGTCGGGCAGCACCTTCACCCACTGGGCCGCGAGTTGGTCACGCTCGCTCTGGGCCGCCGCGAGCGCTGCCGCGTCGGCCGCCGTCTGGGCCCCGCTGCGATTCACCGACGCCTGGCCGACCGCGAGGTAGGCCAACGCAAGAAAGAGCAGGCCCGCCACCACCGTGATGTAGATGGGGAAGGCCTGCCCTGCGTCGCGGCGTGGAGGCATCAGCCGCCGGTGACTTCGGAGATCTTGTTCCTGATCGCATCGAAGATCGTCTGGCCGATGCTCGTGCCCGTGATCGCCAACACGATCGCCACCACCACCGCGATGATGCCGAGGTACTCCACCGCGGTCTGCCCCCTGTCGCTGCGAGCAACACGGGCCTGCAGGTACGCGACGGTGGTGTTGAACCAGTTGTTCATGGTGGTCCCCTCCGGACTCGCCTCCGATCCGGAAAACGTAGGCCGGAACGCCGCGCCCGCGAGAGGGCCCCAGGACCCAACCCCGGACCCATTCCCTCCGCCGTCCGCTCCCCCAGGCACCCATCTCAGGCCACCCCCAGCCACTTCGCGGTCGCCTGGGACCGGGTGGTGGTCTGGAGCTTGGTGAAGATGCGGTTGATGTGGTTCTTGACCGTCTTCTCGGAGATGAAGCAGGCGGCGGCGATCTGCTGGTTGGTCATGCCGGATGCGATGAGGTCCATGATCTCCGCCTCCCTTGCGCTCAGCCGGAAACGCGAACGGACTGACTGTCCCATGGAGGATTGCAGTTGCGAAAGAATTTGGGGCGACTTTTTTCCCAAAAATTGCGGGACTTGGGGTTCCGCGTGTGCAGGTGCACTCGATCGCAGCTCTGACAGCAACGCCCTCGTCGCGCCCGGAGTCACATGCGGCCGCCCCTCCCGGACATCCCGCACCGCGCGCACCAGCTGTTCCGTCGTGAACTCGCCGTGCACCAGGTATCCCCCAGCGCCCAGCCGCAGCGCCTCCCGCACCGTCTCCGTCTCGTGGCTGTAGGTGAGCATCATGACCGGCGCCAGCCGCACCAGGTGCGGCAATGCCGAGATTCCGTCGACCCCGGGCATGCGGACGTCGAGGAGGATGACGTCCGGGCGGTGCCGTACGGCCGCCTCGTACGCCTCCCGGCCGTCCGTCGCCTCCGCCACCACTGTGGTGTCCGCGCGGCCCGAGAGCAGGGCCGTCAGGCCCGCCCGGACCACGGGGTTGTCGTCGGCCACCAGCAGACGAAGGGGAGGGGGAGGCGGTGGCGAGGGGGCCTCCGGCCAGGGGTCACTGTGCTGCATGGCGCCTCCTCTCAGGGTTCCCGAGATGCGGGGTCGGAGCCGTTCAGGGACGACAGGGGAATTTCCACGCGCACCTCTGTACCGCGCTCATGGCCACCCCGGCCGATGCGGATCCGGGCGCCCGCCTGCCCGGCCCGCTCCACCATGCCGAGCAGGCCGAAGTGGCCGGAGTCGCGGAGCCGTTCGAGTGTGGTGCCGGGCGGGAGGCCCCGGCCGTCGTCGTGGATCGTGAGGCGCAGCAGACCTCCGTGCAGCGCCGCCCTCACCTCCACATGGGTCGCGCACGCGTGGCGGTAGGCGTTCTCGAGCGCTTCCGTGGTGATGGAGAGGAGGTGGCGGGCCAGGGGGGCGGGCAGAGCGGGAAGGAGGCGGTTCCGGGTCGTGTCCCGACCGCCGCTGCCTTCCCCGCCGCTTACTTCCCCGCCGCTTACTTCCCCGTCGCTGTCGTTCGGCCAGGAGCAGGTGACCCTCAGGCCCGTGCGGGCCGTGAAGTCGCGTGTTACGTCGGTCAGTTCGTGCCACACCGTCGTCCCGCCCGCGTCGAGCGCATCCGGCTGCTGTCGGCGCAGGTCCGTCAGGAGTTCCCTGGACTCCGCCGCCGCCCTGCGGGCGGAGCGGGACACCAGTTCCGCCTGTTGCCGGATGTGGTCGGGGTCGGGAGTGTCCGTCGAGGCCGTCGCCGCCAGGCCGTCCGCCGCGAGGGCCACGCCGTACAGGGTCTTGGCCACGGAGTCGTGCATCTCGCGTGCCAGCCGGGCGCGTTCCGCGCTCACCGCCTCTGCCGCGGCGAGGCGCGCCTGGACCGTCGTCAGGGCGTGGGTCGCGGCGCCGAAGCGGAGCATCAGGTTGCGCAGGGTCGAGCCCATGGCGCCGGCGATGACGCACAGGCCGGGCAGGAGAAGGGCCTCGGCGACCGGTGCGTGGCGGTCGGCCTTCAGGGTGGCGTGGACCAGGAGGAGGATCAGGGACTGGAGGGAGGCGAAACACGCCGCGCCCCGCCAGCTGTAGACCAGTCCTGCCAGGAGCGGGGTGCAGACGCTGACGTAGGCGAGGGTGGTGTCCGGGCCGGCCGAGATCAGCAGGAACGAGCCGAAGAGGGTGTCGGCGGCGAGGAGGCTGGGGTGGCGCAGCAGGAGGGGACCGAAGCGCTCCCAGTCGCGGAAGAGGACGTAGGACACCATGAAGGTGACGACCACGGCCGCGCCGACGAGGCGGGCGCCCAGGCCCGGGGCCGCGTGCAGCAGCGCGGCGGGCGCGGCCAGGGCGATCATGGCCAGGCGGAAGCCGAAGACCTGCCGGCACATCGCCTGCAGTGCACGGATCTGGATCTTCTCCGAGGGCAGTACCGCAGGGCCTGCGGCATGGTCCACCGCAGGGCCGGCTCCGTCCGCCGTGCCGGCCGCCGGCTTCGACCTGCTCCCACGGCCCAGAAGGCCCGCACGGCCCGCCTGACGTACGAACCAGCCGGCGGCCGCCCGCACCCGGCCGCCGCCGAAGTGGGTTCCTGCGCCGCGTCCCATCAGTCCCGCCACTGTCACGTCCGCTCACTTCCCCGTGAGCGAGCCGAAGTCCACGCCGGAGCCGAGGATCAGGCCCGCGCCCAGCAGGAGCATCGTGGCCGGGACCATGAACGTGGTGATCATCAGCGTGGCCTTGGGCACCGCGCGGGCGGCCTTGCGGCGAGCGTTCTGGGCGTCGGTGCGGCGCATGTCCTTGGCCAGCGAGACCAGTGTGTCCACGATGGGGGCGCCCAGTTCCTCCCCCTGCTGCAGGGCCGTCACGAACATCGCCACCTGTTCCGAGTCGTTCCTCCGCCTCAGCTCCGCGAAGGCCTGGCGGCGGCTCATGCCGAGGTCCATCTGGCGGAGGGTGATGCGCAGTTCGTCCGCCCATGGGCCCTCGTACCTCGTCGCCACCCGGTCCAGGGCCTGGCGGAAGCCCAGCCCCGCGCTGACCACCACCGCCAGCACGTCCAGGAAGTCCGGCAGCGTGCGCTCGATGACGTCCTTGCGGACCCGGATCGCCGACCAGATGCCGACCTCGGTCCACAAGGCGCCGAACAGGAGCAGGAGCACGGCCACGAACCACTGGCCCCGCAGCAGGAACACCAGGCAGCCGACCGCGCCCAGCGCGCCGTAGACCGCGCGGCGGGCGGCGTAGCGGTCGATGGTCAGGCCGCCGGGGTTGCCGGCGAGGTCGATCTTGCGGCGGTACTTGGCCACCAGGCGCGGGCCCATCAGGCGCAGCACGGCGGGGGCGTAGCGCATGCCCATCCGGTCGATGACCGAGCCCACGGCGCCGGTGCGGGTGGCGCCGACCTCCAGGGCCACCGCCAGGTCACCGGGGAGTTTCGCCTCCGCGCGGTACATGCGCAGGCCGGCGAAGGCGCCCCAGACGCCGACGCCCATCAGGAGTGCGAGCAGGAGTCCGATCACCGGGCCGCCCCCCTCACACGTCGATCCGGCTCAGGCGCCGGATGAGGACGAATCCGACGGCGTACATGGCGAACGCGATGAGCACGCAGGCCTGGCCGACCGGTGAGCCGGTCATGCGGGCCAGCGCGCCGTCCTTGACGCCGTTCATGAGGAAGAGTGCGCCGACTCCGAGGACGGGGACGGCGTACGACGTCATGGTCACCTGGGAGAGCTGGGTGCGGATCTCGCGCCGGGTCTCCTTGCGTTCCTCCAGGGTCTCGGTCAGGTTCCGCAGGGCCGACACCACCTGGCCTCCTGCCCGGTTGGACAGGACCAGGGTCGTGACGAGGACGACCAGCTCCCGGGACGGCAGCCGGTCCGCCAGCTCGCCCAGCGCGTCGTCGAGGGATTGGCCGATGGCCAACTGGTCGCTGACCTGGGCCAGTTCCTCGCCCGCCGGGGCCTCCAGTTCCTCCGCCGCCATGCCGATGGCGGTGCGCAGGGCGAGGCCCGCCTGGGTGGCGTTGGCCAGGATGCGGGCGAGTTCGGGGAGTTGGTTGATGAAGCGTTCGATGCGTTTCTGTCGCTGCCAGTTGAGGAACTGCACCGCCGCCCAGATGCCGAGGAGGCCGGCGAGGGGGCCGAAGAAGGGGGCGAGGGTGGCCTGTCCGATCAGCCAGAGCGCGGCGACCGTGGCGAGGATGTAGACGAAGAACTCGCCCGGGGTGACGTCCAGCCCGGTCGCGGCCAGCCGGAGTTCCAGCCGGCGGCCGAGGCGGGTGCGGCGCAGTCGCCGGTCCAGGTCGCGGAAGCGGCGCCTGCGGCCGGTCGCCGGGGCGGGGCCGGTGTGGGTGAGCCGGTCCACGAGGGCGGCGCGCTGGGCCCGGCCGGAGGCGTAGGCGTGTACGCCGGCCACCGCCAGGACGCAGGCCAGCAGCGTCACGCCGGTGGTGAGCTGGACGAGGGTGTGGAGTTCCATGGGCGGCCTACCTGGCTTCTCGGGTGGCGAGCTGGTCCGCGGAGTGGGCGACTCCGAAGGCCTGGGGGACGGGCTGGCTCGCCATGTAGAGGCGGTCGGCGGCACGGCGGGGCAGCGGGAAGTACTGGAAGCTGCCGTACACGCGGCCGTCGGGGGTCATGGGCTGCGCGTCGAACCGGGCCACGGTCGCGATCCGGTACGGCTCCCCGCCGTGGCTGTCGAGCAGCGCGATCTCGGTGATCCGGCGGGCGCCGTCGGCGAACCGGGTGAGCTGGACGATGACGTCGACCGCACTGTTGATCTGGTCGTGGAGGGCCACGAAGGGGACCTCCACGTCGGACATGGAGGCGAGGGTCTGCAGCCGGGTGAGCGCGTCCTCCGCGCTGTTGGCGTGCACGGTCGCCAGCGATCCGTCGTGGCCCGTCGACATCGCCTGGAGCATGTCGAGGGACTCGCCGCCGCGGACCTCACCGACCACGATCCGGTCCGGGCGCATGCGCAGGGAGTTGCGGACCAGGTCGCGGATGGTGACCTGGCCCTTGCCCTCGACGTTCGGCGGCCGCGACTCCAGCCGGACCACGTGGGTCTGCTGGAGCTGGAGCTCGGCGGAGTCCTCGATGGTGATGATGCGCTCGTGCGAGGGGATCAGCCCGGAGAGGGCGTTGAGGAGGGTCGTCTTGCCGGTGCCCGTCGCCCCGGAGACGATGATGTTGAACTTCGCCTGCACCAGCCCCGCCAGCAGGTACACCATGTGCTCGTCCAGCGAGCCGAAGGAGATCAGCTCCTGCAGGGTGAAGGAGCGCGGGAAGCGGCGGATGGTGAGGATCGGGCCGGTCAGCGACAGCGGCGGGATGATGACGTTCACGCGCTCGCCGGAGGGCAGCCGGGCGTCGACCATCGGGTTCGACTCGTCCACCCGCCGGTTGACGGTGGACACGATCCGCTCGATGGTCTGCATCAGCTGGTCCGAGGAGACGAACCGCAGGGGCAACTGCTCGACGCGGCCGCCTCGTTCGACGAAGATCGCGTCGGGGCCGTTCACCATGATCTCGGTGATCGACGCGTCCTCCAGCAACGGCTCCAGGATGCCGAGGCCCAGCGCCTCGTCCACCACCCGGCGGATCAGCTGCGAGCGCTCCCCGGTCGACAGCACCGGGCCCTCACGGCTGATGATGTGCCCGAGCACCCGCTCGAGCCGTGCCCGGCGTTCGGCCGCCGCGAGCGAACTCATCTCCGCGAGGTCGATCTCCTCCAGCAGCTTGGCCCGGTAGGAGGCGACCAGGTGCCCGTCCTCGCCCCGGCTGCCGTGCTCCTCCGGAGTGCTGATGCGTGCCCGCAGGCTCATGTCGGCATCTCCTCGCCTAGTGGTCGAGCGGCATGGTGGCGGACTTGACGGCGGGGTCGAAGTGCCAGCCGGGGACGATCTGGGGGATGTCCACGGTGGCGGTGACGGTGACCGAGCCGGCAGCACCGCCTCCCCTGTCGCACCGCACCGTGAGTGCGCCGCTGACCGCCTGAGCGCACGCCTGCTGCGGGTCCTGCTCCAGGGACGCGGCCCGCGCCCCCGCCCGGGCCGCCGTACTGGCCTGCTCCGCGGCGTAGGCGACGGCCCCGATCTGGATGCCGGCCATGGCCACGATCAGGAGGATCGGGATGAACCCCAGGTACTCGATGGCGACCTGGCCCCTGTCCCGCCGTCCGCGTCGGTACGGCATCTCAGTGCTTCACCTCCTCGACGGCGCCGGCGTGGCCGGTCACCGTGGCCGGGAAGTCGATCAGGCCGGGGAAGAGGACGGGGACGTGCAGCTTGACGTCGGCCGTCACATAGCCGCTCCCGCCACAGGACACTTCCGCGCTCCCCCTCCACGCCGCCGACAGGTGCTTGAGTCCCGCCGTCGAGCAGGCCGCATCCCTCGCGCCACCGGGCGCCGCAGCCGTCCCCGCCCGCACCGCCTCATCCGCAGCATTCCCGGCGAGCGTGAAGGTGTACCCCACGAGCACGGCCTGCCACACGAGCACCAGCGTCAGAACGATCAGCGGCGTCATCCCGAGGAACTCGATGCTCACCTGTCCCCGGTCCCCACCCGGCCTTCTCATGGAGCACTCACTCCTTCCGCCGCCGGAATCCGCCCGGGCCACGCCCGCTCCCCCGATGGCCCGCAGCCCCGTCGGCCGCCCTCACCAGTCCCAACTCCCCCGCGAGCGCCCACAACGCCTGTTTCACGGAACTCCTGCTGTCGAGCTCGTGCACCCGGCCGGCGTCCACAGTCGCCTGCAGTTCCTTGAAGTTGGCGGGTACGGCCGTGCGCGCCAGTGCCGTGCCCGTGATGCGCTGCACCAGCGCCGGCTGGATCTCCGTACTGCGCGTGTACCGGTTGACGACCACCGTCGTCTCCTCGGCCTTGCGGATCTGCAGCCGGTCCCACATCCGTACGGTCCGTTTGGCGGCGCGGACGGCGATGACGTCCGGGGTGGTGACCAGGAGCGCGATGTCGGCCATCTCCACCACGGCGGCGCCCGCACCGCTCAGCTGGGCGCCGCAGTCGACGACGACCACCTCGTAGCGGGAGCGCAGGGCGCTGACGGTCTGGCGGGCGGCGCGGTCGGTGACCTCCTCACCGCGTTCGCCCTCGCCGGGCGCGAGGAGCAGGGCGAGCCCGGTGTCGTGGCGGAAGACGGCGTCGGCGAGGACACGGGGCGAGATGTCGGTGATGGCGGCGAGGTCGGCGACGGACCGCCGGAATTGGATGTCCAGGTAGGAGGCGATGTCACCGGCCTGGAGGTCGAGGTCGACCAGCGCCGTCGGCCGGCCGGAGGCCTGTGCGGCGAGGGCCAGCTGGATCGCAGCCAAGGTGGCGCCCACGCCTCCCTTGGCACCGCTGACGGTGACGACGGTACCGCCGACCCCGCCGAGCACGTCGGAGGCGCCGTGGCCGAGATGACGCCGTACCCCCGTCGACCACTGGGCGACCGCCTGGACCCGGCTGGCGAGTTCCTCGTACGACAGCGGGAGCGCGACCAGGCCGCGGGCGCCGCAGTCCATGGCGGCGGAGAACAGGCCGGGGCCGGCGTCGGTGGAGACGAGGATGACGCCGACGGCGGGGAAGCGGAGCGCGACCTCGCGGATCAGCTCCAGGGCCGGGACCGGGCCGATCCGCTCGTGGACGACCACGACCTCGGGCAGTTCGTCCACGGACTCGGCGGCGAGCCGGGCGAGGGTGTCGACCAGCTGGGTGGAGTCGCCGACCGGTGGCTGCGGTTCGGCGTCGGGGAGCTGGCTGAGCAGGGTGGTGAGGGAGCGTACGGCGTCCGGGTCGGCTCCCGCCGGGAGGATCCTGGTAGGCATGCGGGCCGCCTCTCACTTGTCCGTCGCGAGTTCGTAGGTGCGGTCCTTGTCCGGGACGCTGGTCTCGCTGCCGGGGGCCACCAGGGCGAGCCGGACGCGCTGCGCGAAGGACTCGGCGTAGGTGATGCGCTGGGCGTCGAGGCTGGACAGCGCGAAGGTGATGGGTACGGCCTCGCTGGGCTGCTGCTGGTTCTTGCTCTGGTCCGGGTCCAGGGCGGTGATCTGGCCGACGTCGAGGACCCGTGCGTCGGTGACGATGATCTTCGACTGGTCCGGGTCGCCTTCCTTCTTTCCGGCGAAGGTGGCGTACACGTTGACGTGCGAACCCGGGGTGATCTTCCCCG
Source organism: Streptomyces sp. NPDC054783 (assembly GCF_053611725.1). Lineage (NCBI taxonomy): Bacteria > Bacillati > Actinomycetota > Actinomycetes > Kitasatosporales > Streptomycetaceae > Streptomyces > Streptomyces sp. NPDC054783. Next base: position 152,019 of record NZ_JBSHAY010000014.1, read on the forward strand.
CCACGCCGGTCGCCGCGTCGATCATGATGGCGACCTCCTGCTGTCCGGGCTGGAGGGCGGGCTGGTCGACGATCATGTCGGTCTGGAGCAGGGAGCCCTTGCGCAGGGTGGTGACCGCGATCTTGCCCTGGATCTGCCGCAGATCCGTGACCGCGTTGTCCGACAGCCACCGTTTGGGCATCTCGGTCTTCTCGAACTGGCCGGCGTCCAGGGTGGTGTACGGCTTCACGTCGGAGCGCACCCGATAGGCGGTGACCTCGGGCCCGACCTTGGAATTGACGTTGTGGACGACGGAGAGCACGCCGGCGAACGCGCCCAGAGCGCACAGGACCGACAGGATCAGGAGTATCACGCCGCGGCGCTGACGGGAGTTCATGAACCGTGCAACCTCATTGGGGGAATCGGTCGAGCGGGCTGGGGGCGTGCTGGTCGGGTCAGGCGGGCGTGCGCTGTTCCAGGGCGCGGGGCGCGGCGGGTTCGTGGGCGGGCGGGGTGGCGGAGCAGAAGACACAGCGGTCGCCGATGACGTCCAGCCCGCACCAGTGACAGGCGGTCTGCCGTACCGACGTGACGAGTTGGTAGAGAACGGACAGATCGGCGAGGTAGCTGCAGAACTCGGTCATGCGGCCCGTGCCCCACCACACCGGGGACTCGGCGGGCAGCGGGACCTCGCGCAGCCCGTGCACGCTCCACTGCCCGGCGAGCCCGGAGACCCAGTCACCCTGCGTCTGCTGCCCTTTGGCGACGAGCATCCAGGTGTTGAACTCGGGCCCTTTGAGCGTGACGCCGGGACCTGTGCGCACGAGCTGCGGTTCGGGATGCGCGAGTACGGCGAACTGGCTGCCGGGCACCCAGGACTTGGCGTGCGCCTTGAGGCCGACCGGTACGCGGTCCAGCCTGGCGACCGAGCCGAGCACGGCACCGGCGTGGATGTAGTGGGTGAGCAGCCGCCCGGCGGAGGCGAGGACGCCCGGGCTGAGGTCGCAGGAGGCGAGTTGCCGCAGCTGCCGGGCGAGCACGGCGATGCCGAGGGGCGGAAGTTCGGGCCGGAAGAGGGCGATACGGTCGCTCTCCAGCAGCGAGCGCAGGGTGTGCAGCCGCCGTACGACCGTCTTCGGCGTGGCGGTCGAGCAGACGACGATCAGATACCCGTACTGCTCGGTCAGGGTGTGGAGTTCGGTGAGCGCGTGCTCCAGGGGCCGCTGGTCGAGGCCGCCCAGCACGACGGCCGGCATGGTCCGTTCGTCCTGCGCCGGCAGTGCCATGTCGGCACTGGTCACGGCAATGGCAGTTGGCACGCGCAACTCCCCGCTCTTCACACCCGCCGGCCCACGGAGGTAACTCCCGTGCGCCAGGACGACTTCACTGCGTGACTACGTGAGCACTGTATCCACGGCCGTATGACCGGAGAACAGCGTTTGTGAAGCCCGCATGGAACTGTCTGGTCACAACTCACGCCAAATACGGACAGGTTGAGCGGCGAACCGGAAACGCTTTTGGTCTGGACCTCTTGACACCCAGATTGGTCTGGACCAACTTGTATGCCCAACGGTGGCCACCGCATCTCCCCCTCCCCTCTCCCCTCCCCGCCAAGGCTCCCTCTCCGAACTCCACTTCCCCACCGGAGGCCCCAGTGGACCATGCACCAGGCATACCCAGACCCCGTGGACGGCGAATCACCCTGTGGTCCGCCGCCACGGCCCTGGCCCTCTCCGTCGCAGGGCTCGCCGCAACCCCGGCCTCCGCGGCGGACGTCAACAACGTCACGAACGCCGGCTTCGAGTCGGGGCTGTCCGACTGGACGTGCACGGCCGGCAGCGGCACGACGGTCTCCTCCCCGGTGCACTCCGGTTCCTCCGCGCTGAAGGCGACCCCGGCCGGCCAGGACGACGCCCAGTGCACCCAGACGGTCGCGGTCAAACCCAACTCGACGTACACGCTGAGCGCGTGGGTGCAGGGCGGCTACTCCTACCTGGGCGTGACGGGCACGGGCACGACGGACGTGTCCACGTGGACGCCGGACACGACGACCTGGAAGCAGCTGTCGACGACCTTCACCACAGGCGCGTCGACGACATCGGTCACGGCCTACACCCACGGCTGGTACGGCCAGGCGGCCTACTACGCCGACGACGTCTCGGTCTACGGCCCCGACGGCGGCGGAGGCGGCGACCCGGCCCCGACGATCCCGGCGGCTCCCACCGGTGTGACGGTCTCCGGTACGACGTCCTCCTCCGTCTCGCTGTCCTGGTCCCCGGTCTCGGGCGCGACGGGCTACAACGTCTACCGCGACGGCACCAAGGTGACGGCGGTGACAAACACCTCGGCGACGGTGACGGGCCTGACGGCCTCGACCGCGTACTCCTTCCAGGTGACGGCGACGAACGCGGCGGGCGAGTCGGCGAGGTCGGCGACGGCGTCCGCCACGACGGGCTCCGGCGGCAGCAGCGGCGGCGGCGGGGGCGCGCTGCCCGAGCACGCGGTGACCGGCTACTGGCAGAACTTCAACAACGGCGCGACGGTCCAGAAGCTGTCGGACGTCCCGTCGTCGTACGACATCATCGCGGTGGCCTTCGCGGACGCCACGTCGACGCCGGGCGCGGTCACCTTCAACCTGGACTCCTCCGGCCTGGGCGGCTACACCGTCGACCAGTTCAAGGCGGACATCAAGGCCAAGCAGGCGGCCGGCAAGAAGGTGATCGTCTCGATCGGCGGCCAGAACGGCACGGTGTCGGTGAGCGACTCGACGTCGGCGACCAACTTCGCGAACTCGGTCTACTCCCTCATGCAGACGTACGGCTTCGACGGCGTGGACATCGACCTGGAGAACGGCCTCAACGCGACGTACATGACGCAGGCGCTGCGCGCCCTGTCCGCGAAGGCGGGCTCGTCCCTGATCATCACGATGGCCCCGCAGACGATCGACATGCAGTCGACGTCGAACGGGTACTTCCAGACGGCGCTGAACGTGAAGGACATCCTCACGGTCGTCAACATGCAGTACTACAACAGCGGTTCCATGCTGGGCTGCGACGGCAAGGTCTACAGCCAGGGTTCCGTGGACTTCCTGACGGCCCTGGCCTGCATCCAGCTCCAGGGCGGCCTCGCCCCGTCCCAGGTGGGCCTCGGCCTCCCGGCGTCGACCAGCGCGGCGGGCAGCGGCTACGTATCACCCACAGTGGTGAACAACGCCCTGGACTGCCTGACGGCCGGCACGAACTGCGGCACCTTCAAGCCGTCCACGACCTATCCGGACCTGCGGGGCGCGATGACCTGGTCGACGAACTGGGACGCGTCGGCGGGGAACGCCTGGTCGAACGCGGTGGGGGCGCATGTGCACGCGCTGCCGTGACATGAGATCCATCCGGTGATGTGACGATGCCCGGGCCCTGGGAGGGGCCCGGGCATCGCCGCATGTTGTTGAAGCAGGGAACGAACAGGCGTCCGGGACGGCTCGGCGCGGCGATCATGGACGGGTCTCCGTCCCCCGGCCCCTCGTCCGACTCCCGCACACAGAAGCAGCGATGTGCCGCGCTGTCTCACCGGACCCCGGTGGTTCGCGTGACTTCGTTCACCGGCTTGACGCTCCGAAGGGGACTACTCGGCGTCCTCGAAGTACGCGTCCAGCACCGCGTCCAACTGCTCGTCCCACTCCTTGAAGCGGGACTTCGTCGTCGCCTCGATCTCGATCGGGAACCAGCGGCGGTCCGGCGTGTGCACGGTGATCGTGTAGCGCTTGCCGAAGCGGGGGGACTCCGTCTCGACCGCCGCGATCTCGTCCCAGCGGAACTCGCAGGCCTCCTCGTCCAAGCGGAGGCGGACGCCCTTGCGGTCGGCCACGATCTTCGCCCGGCGGTCGGAGGCCTCGAAGACCGGGCCGCCGTCCGGGCCTTCGCCGTCCGCGGACTCCGTGGCTTCCTCGGACGTCCCGGCCGCCCCGGTCGCCTCTGCCTTCTCGGGCGCCTTCGAGTCCTCCGGCTCTGCGGATTCCGCCGGCTCCGCCGACGCCACCGCGTCCTCCGGCTCCGGCTCGCCGGATCCGGCCTGTGCCGGAACCGTGATTCCGGGGATGAACGCCGGGTCGAAACCGGCGCCCGTCAGGGGCTCGGCCTTCAACGGCTCGGCCTCGGACGGCTTGCTGCTCGCTCCTATGCGCTGCTCCACGGCGGCAGTATGGACGACTTCCCTGTGCCGGAACCAGTCAGCCCGCTCATCCCCGGTTTCACTCACGTCACGTTCACACGAACACGCTCACCACCGCCGCCACCGCGAACCCCGCCACCGACAGCACCGACTCCAGGACCGTCCAGGTCCGCAGCGTGTCCCGTTCACTGATGCCGAAGTACTTGGCCACCATCCAGAAACCGCCGTCGTTGACGTGCGAGGCGAAGATGGAGCCGGCCGAGATGGCCATGATGACCAGGGCCACGAAGGGCTGCGGGTGGTGGCCCTCCGAGAGCAGGGGCGCCACGATGCCCGCCGTCGTCACGATCGCCACCGTCGCCGAGCCCTGGGCCACCCGCAGGACCAGCGAGATCAGGTACGACAGGACGATCACCGGCAGGCCCACGCCGTGGAAGGTGTCCGAAAGGGCCTGGGCCACCCCGCTCGCCTTCAGTACGGCGCCGAAGACTCCGCCCGCGCCCACCACCAGCAGGATGTTGCCGACCGGCTTGAGCGAGGAAGTGGACACCGTCTCGAGGGACTTGCGGGACCAGCCGCGGCGCAGGCCCAGCAGGTAGTAGGCCATCAGCAGGGCGATGGTCAGGGCCACGAACGGGTGGCCGAGGAACTCCAGGACCGAGCGGGCGGGGGACGGGTCCAGGGCGATCGAGGAGAAGGTGGCCGCGAGGATCAGGATGAGCGGTGTGCCGATGATGGCCAGGACCGTGGCGAGCGGGACCGGACGCTCCTGGGGTTCCACTCCCTGGGCGCGCTGTTCGGCCGCGACCGCCTGCTTGGCCTCCTCCGCCGCCTCGACCATGTCCTGCGGTACGGCGACGAAGATCCGCTGTCCGATCCAGGCGGAGTACGCCCAGGCGGCCAGGACGGCCGGGATGCCGCAGACGATGCCCATGAGGATGATCCAGCCGAGCTGGACGTGGAGGAGGCCCGCGGCGGCGACCGGGCCGGGGTGCGGGGGCAGGAAGGCGTGGGTCATGGAGAGGCCGGCCAGCAGGGGCAGGCAGTAGAGGAGGATCGACTTGCCGCCGCGTTTGGCCGCCGCGTAGACGAGCGGGGCCAGGACGAAGATGCCCACGTCGAAGAAGACCGGGATGCCGAAGATCAGGCCCGTCAGGCCCATCGCGAGCGGGGCGCGCTTTTCGCCGAACAGGCCGAGCAGGCGGGCCGCCAGTACCTCCGCGCCGCCGCTGACCTCCAGGATCGCGCCGAGCATCGTACCGAGGCCGATGATGATCGCGACGTGGCCGAGGATGCCGCCCATGCCGGACTCGATGGTGGAGACGGCGTCGGAACGCTGGACCGTGCCGAAGAGCTCGGTGACCGACAGGCCGGCCAGCAGGCCCACGGCTATGGAGACGGCCAGGAGGGCCACGAAGGGCTGCAGCCGGACCTTGATGATCAGGAACAGCAGGAGGGCTATGCCCAGGGCTGCGACCGTGAGGAGGCCGGGGGTGCCGTTCAGGAGGAGGAGCAGGCCTCCGGTGTGGGGTGGGGTGGCGGGCGCGGCAGCGGCCACGGAAATGACAGAAGTGAGGGGCATACGGGGGTCCTCTGCGTAAGTTCATCGTGCTTTCGGGCAGGGGGGGATCGCGGCACGGCGGCCCGGGGGTGGGGGCCGCCGTGCCGTGGAGGGACGTGCGGATGGTGAGGGGTCGTCAGGTGCTCAGCCGAGTACGGCGAGCGCGTCGATCTCGATGAGGAGGCCGGCCGGGAGACCGACGTAGACCGTGGTCCGGGCGGCGGGCGGCTGGGCGAGGCCCTGCGCCTCGAAGTAGGCGTCGTAGATCTCGTTCATCTCGGCGAAGTGGTCCACGTCGGTGAGGTAGACACGGATCATCATCACGTCGTCCCAGTTCGCGCCGCCCTCCTCGAGGATCGCCCTGACGTTGGCGAGGGTCTGGAGGGTCTGATCGCGCAGGGTGGGACCGGCCGGTGTCGGCGGCTTGCCCTCCTCGGCGGGCAGGAAGCCGACCTGGCCGGCGACCTGGAGGATGTTGCCCTTCTTCACGCCGTGGGAGAACTTGGCGGGCGGAGTGGTGTGGGTCTTCGGGGTGAGCGCGGTCTTCTCGGTCATGCACGGTCCTTGTCTGTCATTCGGGGTCACCGACCGGCGTTCTTCCGGAGTACTCGCCGCTGATCGCGTCCGCGGTACGGCGGACCTGCGGGAGCAGGGTGAGGAGTTCCTCGGCGGTGACGACCACGTTCGGCGCGGACACCGACATCGCGGCGACCACGCGGCCGTCGGCGCCGCGGATGGGGGCGGCGACGCAGTTGATGGACTCCTCGTGGCCACCGAGGTCGGTGGCCCAGCCCTGTTCGCGGACCTTCTCCAACTCCCGCAGGAAGGCGAGGGCGTTGGGGATGGAGCGGGCCGTGTACAGGGGGTATTCGAGCTTGTCCGCGAGGGTGCGGCGTTCGGGTTCGGGCAGGTCGGCGAGGAGGAGTTTGGCCACGGCCGCGACCGTGATGGCGACGGGCTTGCCGATCCGCGAGTACATGCGGACCGGGTAGCGGCTGTCCACCTTGTCGATGTAGAGGACCTCACCCTCCTCGTACACGGCGAGGTGCACGGTGTGCCCGCAGGCCTCGTTCAGCCGTACGAGGTGGGGGTGGGCGATCTCGCGGATGTCGAGGTTCTCCATCGCCTCCTGGGCGAGGGCGAAGAGGCGGGCGCCGAGGCGGTAGCGCTGGTCGGACTGGCGGTAGACGAGGCCGTGCTCGTGCAGGGTGCGCAGGAGGCGGAGTGCGGTGGACTTGTGCACGCCCAGGCGGTCGGCGACCTGACCGAGGTCGGCGGGCCCCTCGGCGAGGAGCGGCAGGATGCTCAGGGCGCGGTCTACGGTCTGGCTCATGGGGTGTTCGCCTCCTGTGTGGCCCGCGCGGCCTGCGTCCAGCCGGGGGCGAGTCGAAGTCTCCCCCATGCGGTGTCGTCCAGGGCGGTCAGGCGGTCGGCGTGGTCCCGGGCGGGGGGTGTGGCCAGGTCGCCGGGGGTGGTGAGGGCGGCGGCGGCGAAGAGGTGGCCGAGCCGTAGGCGGTCCCGCGGGGGCAGCCGGCGGAGGGTGCCGGAGAGGAATCCGGCGGCGAAGGCGTCTCCGGCGCCGACATGAGCGACGACGTCGACGTTCGGGGCCCGGACGGACGTGGCGGTGCCGTCGGCGTCCTCCATGCCGTCGGTGTTCCGGTCGAAGGCGGTCGCTGCGCCCTTGCCCTGCTTGACGACGACGATCGCCGGTTCGGGCAGTGCTGCCACGATGGATCGTCCGCCGTGCAGCCCCCAGGCGGCACGTGCCTCGTCGTCCCCGACGAACACGATGTCCGAGCGCCGCGCCAACTCCAGCAGTACGCCGGGTCCGTCAGGGGTGTCGCGCCACAGCGCGGGCCGGTAGTTGACGTCGAAGGAGACCAGCGGCCGGCCGGGACGGGGGGCCGTCAGCTCGTGCATCAGTTCACGGCACTCGCCGGAAAGGGCGGCCGTGATGCCGGACAGGTGCAGGACGCGCCCCGCCAGCGCCGCCGCCAGGTCCACGTTGCCCACGTCCATGGCGGAGGCTGCGGAGCCGGTCCGGTAGTACGCCACCTCGTGGGTGTCGGTCGCGCGGTCGGCCGCGGTGCGGAAGTAGATGCCCGTGGGCCGGGTCGCGTCGGTGCGCACGGCGCTCGTGTCGACCCCGTACCCGGCGATCCCCTCCACCAGGTGCTGCCCGAACCCGTCCGCTCCCACCCGGCTCACCCACCGCGCCGTGTGCCCGGCGGCGGCCAGCACGCAGGCCACGTTGGACTCGGCGCCGCCGATCGCGCGGTCGAAGGAGGGTACGTCCGCGAGGCGGCCCGGCCGGCTGGGCAGGAAGGTGACCATGGACTCGCCGAGCGCGACCACGTCCACAACCTCCATGACCGCACCCTTCACGGCGTAAGCAGCGTCGTTGATGATGACTCCTGTTCGATGCCCGGGTCTCGGTTCTGTTGACCCGATGTCGGCGAGATGCTAGACACCATTCAGCAATCCATGCAATGACCGTTGCAGAGAGTGCAACGACAGGAGAGGGGCTCCATGAGCAGCGAAGGGCTCGCCCGGCTGGCCGAGGAACGCGTCGACCACCGCTTCAAGGGCCTCCCGCCGGACGCGGACGGCCTCACCGTCGGCGAGCTGGCCGCCCAGCGCCGCAACCTCTTCGCCGAGGCCGACGGCTTCACCACGCCCGTCCTCGCCCTGTCCGCCGAGCGCCTGGAACACAACCTCGCGCTCATGGAGACGTACACCGCCCGGCACGGCCTCGCCTTCGCCCCGCACGGCAAGACCTCCATGGCCCCGCAGCTCTTCCACCGCCAGATCGAGCACGGTGCCTGGGGCATCACGCTGGCGGTGCCCCACCAGGTGCGCGTCGCCCGGGCGTTCGGCATCCAGCGGGTCTTCCTCGCCAACGAGCTGGTCGACGCCTCGGCACTGCGCTGGATCGCGGGCGAGCTCGCCGCCGATCCCGGGTTCCGGTTCATCTGTTACGTCGACTCCGTGCGCGCTGCCGAGCTGATGGACGCCGCGCTCAAGGGCTCCGCCCGGCCCGTGGACGTGGTGGTCGAGCTGGGCGCGGGCGACGGCGCGCGGACCGGCGTACGGACGGAGGCCGAGGCCCGGGCCGTCGCCGATGCCGTGGCCCGTGCGCGGACGCTGCGGCTCGTGGGCGTCGCCGGTTACGAGGGCGAGGTGCCGCGGGCCGACCCGGAGCGGGTGCGGGCGTATCTGCGGCGGCTGGTGGTGCTCGCCGCCGACCTCGATGGGGCCGGACTCCTCAAGGACGCGCAGGAGATCGTGGTGAGCGCGGGCGGCAGCGCCTGGTTCGACGCGGTGGCCGAGGTGTTCGAGGAGATCCCGGAGCTCTCGCTGCCCGCGCTGAAGCTGCTGCGCTCGGGGGCGTACGTCTCGCACGACGACGGGCACTACCGCAGGCTCACCCCCTTCACCCGGGTCCCGGAGGAGGGCGCCCTGGAGCCCGCCTTCCGGCTGTGGGCGCAGGTCGTGTCCCGGCCGACCCCGGAGCAGGCCTTCGTCAACGCGGGCAAGCGCGACGCGGCCTACGACCTGGACCTGCCCACCGCCCAGGTGGTACGCCGGAACGGTGTCGAGCGCCCCGCCGACGGGATCACGGTGACCGGGCTGTCCGACCAGCACGCCTGGCTGCGCACGGAACCGGGCGCGGACATCGAGGTCGGCGACTGGATCGCCCTCGGGCTGTCCCACCCGTGCACGTCGTTCGACAAGTGGCAGCTGATCCCGGTGGCCGAGGCCGACGGGACGGTCGTGGACTACGTCCGCACGTTCTTCTAGACATCAGGAGGACCGACATGGAGGACCTGGTCATCCGGGACGCCGACGTCGTCGACGGCAGCGGCGGACCGTCGTACCGGGCCGATGTGGTGGTCGACGGCGGGCGGATCGCCGGCATCGTCAAGGAGGCCGCCGCGGCCGGCTGTCAGCGCCCGCGCGCCATGCGGGAGCTGGACGCGGAGGGCCTGGTCCTCTCCCCCGGCTTCATCGACATGCACGCCCACTCCGACCTCGCCCTGCTGCGCGACCCCGACCACAGCGCGAAGGCCGCACAGGGGGTCACGCTGGAGGTCCTCGGGCAGGACGGGCTGTCGTACGCGCCGGTGGACGACCGCACGCTTCAGGAGGTGCGGCGGGCGATCACCGGGTGGAACGGGTACGGCGACGACATCGACTTCGACTGGCGGTCGGTCGGCGAGTACCTGGACCGGCTCGACCGGGGCATCGCCGTCAACGCGGCCTACCTCATCCCCCAGGGCACCATCCGCGCCCTCGCCGTCGGCTGGGAGGACCGCGCGGCGACCCCGCAAGAGCTGGACCGGATGCGGCGGTTGGTCGCGGAGGGGCTGGAGCAGGGCGCGGTCGGACTGTCCTCCGGGCTGACCTACACGCCCGGCATGTACGCCCCCGACGCCGAACTGACCGAGCTGTGCCGGGTGGTGGCGTCGTACGGCGGCTACTACTGCCCGCACCACCGCTCCTACGGCGCCGGCGCGCTGGAGGCGTACGCCGAGATGGTCGCCCTGACGCGGGAGGCCGGGTGTCCGCTGCATCTGGCCCACGCCACCATGAACTTCGGCGTGAACGAGGGACGGGCGCCGGAACTGCTGGCCCTGCTGGACGAGGCCCTGGAGGGCGGCGCCGACATCACCCTCGACACCTATCCCTACACGCCCGGCTGCACCACCCTGGCCGCGCTGCTGCCGAGCTGGGCGAGCGAGGGCGGCCCGGAGGAGGTCCTGGCGCGGCTCACCGACCCGGCGACGGCCGCGCGGATCCGGCACGACCTGGAGGTCACCGGCTCGGACGGCTGTCACGGCGTGCCGGTGGAGTGGGAGACGATCGAGATCTCCGGCGTCACCGACCCGGCGCTCGGTGACCTGGTGGGCCGTACGGTCCGGGCGGCGGCCGCCCTGCGCGGCGAGGCTCCCTGGGACACCGCCCGCCGGCTGCTGGTCGGGGACCGGCTCGGTACGACGGTCCTGCAGCACGTCGGCCACGAGGACAACGTCCGCACCATCATGCGGCACCGCACCCACACCGGCGGCTCGGACGGCATCCTGCGCGGCGACAAGCCGCATCCGCGCGCCTACGGCACCTTCCCGCGCTATCTCGGCCACTACGCGAGGGAGTTGGGGATCCTCTCCCTGGAGGAGTGCGTCGCCCACCTCACCTCCCGGCCCGCGGCCCGGCTGCGGCTGCCGGACCGGGGGCTGGTGCGCGAGGGGTACCGTGCCGACCTGGTGCTGTTCGACCCGGAGACGGTGGCGTCCGGTGCGACCTTCGCCGAGCCCCGCACGCTTCCCACGGGGATCCCGCACGTCCTGGTCGACGGCCGGTTCGTCATCGAGGACGGGAAGCGTACGGATGTGCTCGCGGGCCGGTCCGTCCGCCGCACGGACGTCCGCTAGGGCTTCGGCAGGATGCAGCCGGCGGCGCTCAGGTCCAGCTTGTTGCCCGTGGTGAAGCAGGCGGGGATCTGGTAGGTCTCCTCTGCGTAGTTGATGCCCTGGTGGATGGTGACGTTGCCGTTCTCGTCCACCTCGCACGGGTTGTCCACCGTGCAGGTCTCGCCGTCCTCGTTGCCCGTGTTGTTGACGGCGACGACCTTGCCGGTGCTGGTGTCGATCACCGGGGAGCCGGAGGTGCCCCCGATGGTGTTGCAGGCGGAGGTGTAGCGGACCGAGTCCTTCCAGGTCCAGTCGCCCTCCTTCAGCCGGTACACGAACCCGTCGATGCTGCAGCTGTAGGTCCGCTTCCAGTAGCCGGAGACGACCTTGATGGCGGTGCCGGCGGTGGGATGGGTGTCGTTCACGGTGAGCGGGCTGATCCCGTACGCGCTCTTGATCTGCGCGTAGGTGGTGGTCAGCCGGTAGATCGTGACGTCCGTGTCCGTCATGGTCGAGTAGACGACCTGGTTGGCACGGAGGGTGGCGACCCTGCTGCCGGAGGCGTTCAGCAGGCCGAAGCTGCGGCTGGAGGACTGGCCGGTGATGACCTGGCCGGGGTCCGGGAAGCCGGTCTCCAGGCAGTGGCCGTTGGTGAGGACGAGCGCCGGGTCGCTGTCGGCGGAGTTGGGGAAGCGGATGACGGAGCCGGAGCAGTTGCTGAGCGCGACCGTGCCGGCGAAGTTGACGGTCACCGCGGGCTTGACGGTGGTGTGCGGCGCGGCGACCGCAGGGGTGGCGCCCAGCCCGGCCAGGGCCAGGGAGGAGAGCGCGGCAAGGAGAGGCTTGTTCATGTGGGGGTCCCCTCTGACGACTTGGGCGACCGGAGTTCTCCGGCCGCCCTTTCGTTTGTCATGCACATAGTCAGTGCACGAGGGGTGCGGGAACAAGAAGCCGGCTCAGGTCATAGGGGTTTCCCTCTGCGGAGGGACCGCCTTCGGCTTCGTGACGACGGCGCCGAACAGCGCCGGGCCCGCGGGACACCCGAACCGCCGGGCACACCGAAGGCCTCCGTGTCGGCCCCGGCCAAGACACCTCCACCCGTCAGCGCGGGCGCTTGTTGTTGCCGTGACCGCGACCACGGCCACCGGGGGTGGAGGCGGACGCGTCGGCCGTGGTCGCGGCGGGCGCGGAAGCACCGGACGTCGCGGTGGCCGAGGTGGTCGGGCCGGTGCTCGCCCTCCCCTGGGACTCGCCTGCGGCCGGGGAGGCGGACGAGCGGGACGCCGAGGCCGAGCGGTCACCGGCCGTCGGAGTGGCCCCGGCCGAGGAGCCGGCGTCCGCAGAGGGGCTCGCGGTGGCGGAGTCGCCGACGACGGCGTGTTTGCCGCCTGCCGGTCCGTCCGGGGCGGGGGAATCCGAGCCGCCCGCCATCGCGGCGATCACCGCGACCGCGCCGGCCACTCCCAGCACCCCGGCGACGGCCACGACCCGGCGGCGGCCACCCGTGCGCCGCTCGGCGCGCCGCCGCGCGGCCCGCCCCTCGCCCGGCCGTGACCGGCCGGCCGGCTCGGTCACCGTGGCCGGCTCGGTCACCGTGGCGGGCTCGGTCGGCTCGGTCGGCACAGTCGGCTGGGCCAGTGAGGGCAGCTCGCGGGTCTCGTCGTAGGCGCTCGTCCAGCCGTGGGCGGCGGCCGGGTCGGCGTACTCGTCGTACGCCGGAGCGGAGACCGCCCGGGGGAGGTAGACGTTCGGCGAGGCCGACTGCGCGTGAGGGGTGTCCGGCAGGGCCCCCTGCCCCGGCTCGGTGCCGTAGACGTCCGGCGGCGCCTGGGACGCTTCACCCGGTCCGCGTCTGCCGTCCGTCCCCGTCTCTCCGTGCATCCCCGCCCCACTCGCCTCGCTGTGCACACAAGCCGCCTGCTCTGGCCCCCCGGCGACCCCGCCCTGCCGGCCCGACCCGGCGGAGCGGCACAGCATTCTAGGGACGCAAGTGGCTCCTGAGACAGCCATCGGCGATATGCGGACAAACCGCCGTGTCTCACGTGGCGGAAAACACGGCTCAAGACGGGTGGGTGGGCCGTAAGCTCACGGCATGCAGGTGATCCAGTCGACCAAGCTCGCCAACGTCTGTTACGAGATCCGGGGCCCGGTTCTCGAGGAGGCCATGCGGCTTGAGGCGGCGGGACACCGCATCCTCAAGCTCAACACCGGCAACCCCGCCGCCTTCGGCTTCGAGTGCCCGCCGGAGATCCTGGAGGACATCCTCCGCAACGTCTCGACGGCCCACGGCTACGGCGACGCCAAGGGTCTGCTGGCCGCCCGCCGCGCGGTCGTCATGCACAACCAGACCATCGGCATCGAGACGGACGTCGAGCACGTCTTCATCGGCAACGGCGTCTCCGAGCTGATCGTGATGGCGATGCAGGGGCTGCTCGACGACGGCGACGAGGTCCTCGTACCGGCCCCGGACTACCCGCTGTGGACGGCCGCCGTCTCCCTCTCCGGCGGCACGGCCGTGCACTACCGCTGCGACGAACAGTCCGACTGGATGCCCGACCTCGCCGACGTCGAGCGCAAGGTCACCGACCGTACCAAGGCCATCGTCATCATCAACCCCAACAACCCCACGGGCGCGGTGTACGACGAGGCGATGCTGAAGGGCCTGACCGACATCGCCCGCCGGCACAACCTGCCGGTCTGTTCCGACGAGATCTACGACAAGATCCTCTACGACGGCGCCACGCACACCCCGACCGCGAAGATCGCCCCGGACCTGCTCACCCTCACCTTCAACGGCATGTCGAAGGCGTACCGGGTGGCGGGCTACCGCGTGGGCTGGATGTCCGTCTCCGGCCCGCGCGCGCACGCCGACTCCTACATCGAGGGCCTGACGATCCTGGCGAACATGCGGCTGTGCGCCAACATGCCGGGGCAGCACGGGGTGGTCGCCGCGCTCAGCGGACGACAGTCGATCAACGACCTGGTACTGCCGGGCGGGCGACTGAAGGAGCAGGTGGACACCGCGTACGAACTGCTGACGCAGATCCCGGGCGTCAGCTGCGTCCGCCCCAGGGGCGCGCTGTATCTCTTCCCGCGCCTCGACCCCCATGTCTTCAAGATCAGGGACGACCGGCAGATGGTCCTGGACCTGCTGCGCCAGGAGAAGATCATGGTCGTCCAGGGCACGGGCTTCAACTGGCCCGAGCCGGACCACTTCCGGGTGGTGACCCTGCCGTCGGTCGGTGATCTCCGGGACGCGATCACCCGGATCGGGAACTTCCTGGACGGATACAGCCAGCCGTAGCCGACGGGGCAGCCGGCCGTGACCGACGGACTCCTTTCCGTGACAAGGCTCAACTTTAGACGAAATCCAAGCTAGGATGGCTTCCTGTCAGCGCACAGGAGGCCATCCCCCATGTACGAACCGATCCGCGCCAAGTCGGTCCACAGCACGAGGGCCGACACCGCCTCCGACTTCCCCCACCGGTCGCGCGAGGAGGAGCTGGACATCCAGCTCGCCGGCCACCTCGCCGCGCTGCTCGCCGTGACCGACGAACTGCGCGGGCTGACTCCGTCGGCCGGTCTGGAGACCGCTGCCGAGCGGCTCGCCGAGCAGGTGGCCCGGCTCCGGGGAGGGCGCGCCCCGCTGCGGGCGACACCGTCCGCGGCCGGCGATCCCGCACCACTGCACCGGCGTGCGCATGCCCTCGCCGGCCGAGCCCTCGTGGTCGCCGCCTCGCGTGCCGACACCGCGGCGGCCATCCTCGCGGCCGAGCGGATGGACGCGCACGCCGACGCGCTGTCGGAGCCGAAGGAACTGAGCACGACCGCCTGACCCCCGGGGTCCCACGATCGGCCCCGGTCCGCGCGCACCCACAGCGACGCGCGGACCGGGCGCCATACACTGCGTCGGCTCCAGCCGGCGCCCACGCGGCGGAGCCGCATTTCGACACGGCCCCGCGCCCCTCGGGGCGCGTTGCAGTGCCGGGTCCGGTCCGTCACCCGCTGTTCATCCCCGGCGCCCAGGAACTTGGGCTTCCGGGAGCACGCTCCCCGGGTGAGACGTATCGCAGGAATCGTCCTCGCCGTGCTGCTGATCGGTGGCGTGGTGGCCGCTGTCGTCGCGGGCCGGCACGGGGAGGACAAGGGCACGGCAACGAAGACCGTGCGTGGTGTGATCGGGTCGGAGAAGGCTGACTTCTTCGCGGATCCCGATGTGGTGAAGGCCCTGGCCGCCAAGGGCTACACCGTGAAGACCGAGGCCTCCGGGTCCTGGGCCATGGAAGGGCTGGACCTCAAGGGGTACGACTTCGCCTTTCCGGGGAGCCAGGCGCCGGCCGACGCGCTGGCCGCGAAGTTCCACGCGCAGGAGCCCCTGCCCCGGCCGTTCTACTCGCCGCTGGTCGTCGTGGCGCACCGGAGTG
This sequence comes from Streptomyces sp. NPDC054783, assembly GCF_053611725.1. Lineage (NCBI taxonomy): Bacteria > Bacillati > Actinomycetota > Actinomycetes > Kitasatosporales > Streptomycetaceae > Streptomyces > Streptomyces sp. NPDC054783. The sequence goes on from NZ_JBSHAY010000014.1 coordinate 167,561, forward strand.
CCGCCGAGGTACTCGCGGCGAACGGGCTGGCCGTACTCGACGGCAAGAACCGCGGCACGCTCAGGATGGCCGCGTACCTGGACGCCGCCCGGCACGACCGGACCTGGCAGCAGCTCGAGGGGGCGAAGGCGCACGGGGAGTTGACCGGCACGCTCTACATCGCGAGCACCGATCCCGAGACCTCCAACTCCGGTGCGCTGTACCTCGCCGCCGCCTCCTACGTCGCCAACGGCGGCAAGGTGGTCGCGAGCCGGGCCGACGTCGACCGCACCGCGCCCCTGCTGCACAAGCTGGTCAGCGTCCAGGGCGCCCAGCAGTCCAGCAGCGACGCGGTGTACCGGGACTTCGTCAGCGGCGCCGGAAACCCGCTGGTGCTGGTGTACGAGGCGCAGGTCGCCTCCCTGCTCATCCAGCAGCACGGCACCGGGCCCGACGACCTCGTGGTCCTCTACCCCGACACCACCGTCAACAGCGACCACACCGTCGTACCGCTCGACGCGACCGGTCGTGCGCTGGGTGAACTGCTCAGCAGCGACCCGACGTTGCGCAAGCTCGCCGTCCGGCACGGATTCCGGCCGCAGGGCGACGCCGCCGAGTTCGTCGCGGCCACCGGCGGAAAGTCCGCATACCTGAACCAGACGCTCACCGGTGTCCGGCAGGCACCCGTGCCCACCTCCCAGGTGCTGCACGAGATGGCCCGCCGGGCGCGCGGATGACGGGGGGAAGCAACAAGTGATCAGCAACGGCAGTGAGTTCAGTCTTTCGCCGCCGGAGCCCGTGGCTGCCGTGCCGCGGGACAGGGCCGGCGGGCTGGTGCCCGTCGAGGACACGGTGCGCGAGGAGATGGCGCGCAAGGCCGCCGCCCACGTCGCCTCGCTCGCCTCGCTCGACGCCCGCTCACCCGAGTTCGCGGGCAAGGTCGGCGAGATCACCGCGCTCGGTTCCGGCGAGCTGCGCACCGCCGCCGCCCAGTCCAACCGGATGCTGGAGCGGACCCTGCGCAGCCTGCCCGACCGGGGCGGAGACGCCCAGGCGAAGGTCGCCGGCTCGCTCGTGGAGCTGCGCCGGGTCGTGGAGGACCTGGACCCGCGCGACCTGCCCGCGAGCAGGGGAAGGAAGCTGCTGTCCCGGCTGCCCGGCGGCAACAGGCTGCGCGACCACGTCGCCAAATTCTCCTCCGCACAGGGCGTGTTGAACGGGATCGTGGAGGCGCTGCGCGGCGGCCAGGACGAACTGCGGCGCGACAACGCCGCGTTGCAGACCGAGCGGGTCCGGCTGTGGGAGACCATGGGCAGGCTCCAGGAGTGCGTCGTCCTCACCGAGGCCCTGGACGGCACCGTGGAGGAGCACATCGCCTCTGTCGGCGACCCCCGGCAGGCCGACGCCCTCCGCGCCGACGTGCTCTTCCCCCTCCGGCAGAAGCACCAGGACCTGCTCACCCAGCTCGCGGTGTGCGCCCAGGGCTACCTGGCCATGGACGTCGTACGCCGCAACAACAACGAGCTGATCAAGGGCGTCGACCGGGCGGCCACGACCACCCTGTCCGCGCTGCGCGTCTCGGTGATCCTGGCCTCCGCGCTGGACCGGCAGAAGAAGGTGATCGAGCAGGTCGACGCCCTGCGCGGGACCACAGAGGAACTCATCCGGGGCAACGCCGAGATGCTCTCCTCGCAGGGCGAGGAGATCCAGCGGATCGCCGCCGACCCGGCCGTCGGCGCGGAGACGCTGCGCAGCGCGTTCCAGCAGATCTACCGCACGCTCGATGCGATCGACAGCTACAAGGCGCAGGCGACCGAGGTGATGGCCTCGACGGTCGCTTCGCTGACCGACGAACTGCACAGCGCCACCGCATACTTGGAGCGCAGCAGGTCCCAGGGCGCACTGGAGGGCCCGCCGGCATGAGACGACGACGTTCCGCACCCGCCCTGCTCGCCGTGACGGCCGTGACAGCGGCCCTGCTCGGCGGCTGCACGTCCGCGGACCACAAGGACGACCCGGCCGCGCCGCAGCCCGGCACCCTGCGCGTGCTCGCCTCCAGCGAGCTCAGCGACATGACCGCCGTCCTCGACCGGGTCCGCAGGGACACCGGCATCACCGTCCGGCCCACCTACATGGGCACCCTGGACGCCGTCGACCTGCTCGCCAGGGGCAAGGCCGACGGCCGTTACGACGCGCTGTGGCTGTCCTCGGACGACTATCTGCGGCTGCGGCCCGACGCGGCGAGGAAGGTGGTGTCCGAGACCCCGGTGATGTCCAGCCCGGTCGCCATCGGCGTCAAGCCGGCCACCGTAAGGGCGCTCGGCTGGCAGCCCCAGCAGGTGACGTGGGGGCAGATCGAGCAGGCCGTACAGGACGGGAAGCTGACCTACGGCATGACCGACCCGGCCCGCTCCAACTCCGGCTTCTCCACACTGATCTCGGTCGCCTCGGCCCTCTCGGGCGCCCAGTCCGCACTCACGGACGCCGATGTCGCCAAGGCCACACCGAAGCTGAAGGAGTTCTTCAAGGGCCAGAAGCTGACCTCGGGTTCCTCGGGCTGGCTGGCCACCGCCTACAAACGGCGCGGCACCGTCGACGCCCTGCTCAACTACGAGTCGGTGCTCAAGGGCATCCCGGGCCTCACCGTGATCCGCCCCCGCGACGGCGTCGTCACCGCCGACTACCCGCTCTCCTCGCTCGCCTCCACCGGCGCACGCACCCGCGAGGACGTCCGCAAGGTCACCGAGGACCTGCGCACCGACGCCGTGCAGAGGCTCATCACCGGCACCACCCACCGCCGCCCGGTCGTCGCCTCGGTCCCGCCCGCGCCCGGCCTGGACACCGGCCGCCGCCGCGAACTCCCCTTCCCCGGCAGCCGTTCCGTGGCCGACGGGCTGCTGCACGCCTACGAGAACGAACTGCGCCGCCCCTCCCGCACGGTGTACGTCCTCGACACCTCCGGCTCGATGGCGGGCGACCGGCTGAAGGCGCTGAAGAAGGCGCTGACCGGCCTCACCGGTGACTTCCGCGAACGCGAGGAGGTGACACTGATGCCGTTCGGCTCGGACGTGAAGAGCGTGCGCACCCATGTCGTCGACCCCAAGGACCCGAAGGCGGGCCTGGACGCCATCCGCCGGGACACCGACGCCCTCGGCGCCGACGGCGGCACCGCGATCTACACCTCGCTGGAGGAGGCGTACGACCATCTCGGCGACGGCAAGGACACGTTCACCTCGATCGTGCTGATGACCGACGGCGAGAACACCGCCGGCGCCGGGGCCGGCGACTTCGACGGCTTCTACCGCTCGCTCACCGGCATCCGGCGGGACACCCCCGTCTTTCCGGTCCTCTTCGGCGACTCCTCCCGTACGGAGCTGCAGCACATCGCCGACCTGACCGGCGGCCGTCTCTTCGACGCCCGGCAGGGCTCGCTGGACGGCGCCTTCGAGGAGATCCGTGGCTACCAGTAGGTTCCTCGGCTACCTGGAGTCCCGCAAGAACCTCACCGGCGGCGCCTGCGGGCTCGTCGGGCTGGTGCTGACGTTCACCGGGACCGCGGGAGCGTACTGGCCGGCCGTGGTCGCGGGCCTGTACGGCGCGGGCGCGCTGATCGCCCCGCCGGAACGGCCCGCCGTGCCCGACTTCCCGGGCCCGTCGGCCCAGCTGGACGCGATCCGGGCCGACTTCGGGAAGCTGCGCGGCTATCTCGGGGACGTCGAGCTGCCGGCCACGTCCGCCGACTGGCTCGCGGAGATCACCGAGCTGCTGACCGCGCTGCTGGAACCGGGCTGGGTCGCCGAGGCCCTGGCCCAGGACCCGGAGGGCGTGCACACGGTGTCCCGCGCGGTACGGCAGGACATCCCGGAGGCCGTCGACGCCTACGTGCACACCCGCTGGTGGACCCGGCTGACTCCGGGCACCGAGTCACCGGACGCGCACCTGGACCGCCAGCTGGCCCTGCTCCGCGAGGAGGCCGAACACCTGGCCTCGGCCCTGCGGGACAGGGAGGCGCGCAGACAGGAGTCGCACACGCGGTATCTGGAGGAGCGCAACAACTGAGGCCGGGGCCCCGCACGCCTTTCTGCGGGGCCCCGGTGGGTGGTCACCACGGCCGGTCGTGACGATCGCTGGTCAGGGCATCCGGACCGGCCGTGGAGTCTTCGACGGACTGTTCAGCCCAGGCGCTCCACCAGCGCGTGGTACTGGTCCCACAGCTCCTTCGGGGTGTGGTCGCCGAAGGTGTTGAGGTGCTCGGGGACGAGTGCCGCCTCCTCGCGCCAGACCTCCTTGTCGACCGTCAGCAGGAAGTCGAGGTCCGACTCGGAGAGTTCGAGGCCGTTGGTGTCCAGGGCCTCCTTGGCCGGAAGGATGCCGATCGGCGTCTCGACGCCCTCGGCCCTGCCGTCCAGGCGCTCCACGATCCACTTCAGGACGCGGGAGTTCTCGCCGAAGCCGGGCCAGACGAACTTGCCCTCGTCGTTCTTGCGGAACCAGTTGACGTAGTAGATCTTCGGCAGCTTGGACTGGTCCTTGTCCTTGGCCACGTCGATCCAGTGGGCCATGTAGTCGCCCATGTTGTAGCCGCAGAACGGCAGCATCGCGAACGGGTCGCGGCGCAGCTCGCCGACCTTGCCCTCGGCGGCGGCGGTCTTCTCGGAGGCCACGTTGGCGCCGAGGAAGACGCCGTGGTTCCAGTCGAAGGACTCGGTCACCAGCGGGACCGCACTGGCGCGGCGGCCTCCGAAGAGGATCGCCGAGATCGGCACGCCCTTGGGGTCCTCCCACTCGGGCGCGATGATCGGGCACTGGGAGGCGGGGGTGGTGAAGCGGGCGTTGGGGTGGGCGGCCGGGGTCCCGGACGCCGGCGTCCAGTCGTTGCCCTTCCAGTCCGTCAGGTGGGCCGGGGTCTCCTCCGTCATGCCCTCCCACCACACGTCGCCGTCGTCGGTGAGGGCGACGTTGGTGAAGACGGAGTTGCCCCACAGGGTCTTCATCGCGTTGGCGTTGGTGTGCTCGCCGGTGCCGGGCGCGACGCCGAAGAAGCCGGCCTCGGGGTTGATCGCGTACAGGCGGCCGTCCTCGCCGAAGCGCATCCAGGCGATGTCGTCGCCGATGGTCTCCACGGTCCAGCCGGAGACCGTGGGCTCCAGCATGGCGAGGTTGGTCTTGCCGCAGGCGCTCGGGAAGGCGGCGGCGACGTACTTGGACTCGCCCTGCGGCGGGGTGAGCTTGAGGATCAGCATGTGCTCGGCCAGCCAGCCCTCGTCACGCGCCATGACCGAGGCGATACGCAGCGCGTAGCACTTCTTGCCGAGCAGGGCGTTGCCGCCGTAGCCGGAGCCGTAGGACCAGATCTCGCGCGACTCGGGGAAGTGCGAGATGTACTTGGTGGAGTTGCACGGCCACGCAACGTCCTCCTGGCCCTCCTCCAGCGGGGCGCCGAGGGAGTGGACGGCCTTCACGAAGAAGCCGTTGTCGCCGAGTTCGTCCAGGACGGCCTGGCCCATGCGCGTCATCGTGCGCATCGAGACGGCGACGTAGGCGGAGTCGGTGATCTCCACGCCGGTCGCGGACAGCGGGGAGCCGAGCGGGCCCATGCAGAACGGGACGACGTACATGGTGCGGCCCCGCATGGAGCCCCGGAACAGGCCCTTCTCGCCGCTGAAGATCTCCCGCATCTCGGCGGGGGCCTTCCAGTGGTTGGTCGGGCCCGCGTCCTCCTCCTTCTCGGAGCAGATGAAGGTGCGGTCCTCCACGCGCGCGACGTCGGTCGGGTCGGAGGCGGCGTAGTAGGAGTTCGGGCGCTTGATCGGGTCGAGCTTCTTGAAGGTGCCCTTGGCCACGAGCTCGTCGCAGAGCCGCTCGTACTCCGCCTCGGAGCCGTCACACCAGACCACACTGTCCGGCTGCGTCAGTTCGGCGATCTCGTTGACCCAGGAGATCAGTTCCTGGTGGTTGGTGGGAACGCTGGAAGCCGAGTTGTCGCGCGCCACGGTTGCTCCTAAGTGAGGGATTTTGTCCTTGTGGCCCCGTGGGGGCTGCGACCCGGATGCTTCATGGTGCTCATCCGGTGCCGACCGCACTCATTTGATCATCCGTCGTGCATGCGCATATGTCCAGGGGGCCTCACAGGTGAGCGGAGTGAGGAAGACCACGGTTTCCAGGCCTGTTTGCGTTCCCTTTACGTCCAGGTTTGTGTCACCTGAAGGTCTTTTTGCGTTCGATCGACCAAGACCCGCGCTGACACCCGACTTACGGTGCCGTAGGTACCATGCCCCGCATGACTGCGTCCGTCCCCGACGCGCCCACGGACACGCCGGCCCCCGGCCGCGGTCCCGCGCTCTCGCTGCCGCAACAGGTCAAGCCGAAACTCCGCGGCTGGCTGCACCTCGGTATGTTTCCGGCCGTGCTCACAGCGGGCCTCGTGCTCACCGCCCTCGCCGACTCCACCAGAGGCCGCATCGCCTGCGGGATCTACGTCCTGACGGCCTGCCTGCTCTTCGGCGTCAGCGCGCTGTACCACCGGGGCAACTGGAGCCCCCGGATGGACGGCGTCCTGCGCCGCCTGGATCACGCCAACATCTTCCTGATCATCGCGGGCACGTACACCCCGCTGACCATGCTGCTCCTGCCCGCAGCCAAGGGCCAGTGGCTGCTGTGGGGCATCTGGGCCGCCGCCGCGGCCGGCATCGTCTTCCGCGTCTTCTGGGTGGGCGCCCCGCGCTGGCTCTACACGCCCTGCTACATCGCGATGGGCTGGGCGGCCGTGTTCTTCCTGCCCGACTTCCTGCGCACCGGCGGCATCGCGGTCCTGGTCCTGGTCGTCGTCGGCGGCCTGCTCTACAGCGCCGGCGGCGTGGTCTACGGCATCAAGCGCCCCAACCCGTCACCGCGCTGGTTCGGCTTCCACGAGGTCTTCCACTCCTTCACCCTCGCGGCGTTCGTCGTCCACTACGTCGGCATCTCGCTGGTGGCCTACCAGCACGCGTAGGCCCGACTCCCTCCCCCTCGCGGCCACGGCTCACCAGCCGTGGCCGTTTTCGTATGCCTGAAAGCAACCGAAGTCAACTGTCCATTGACAGTCGTGTGCTTTTGAGATCTACTCTCATTTCATGGTTACTGTCACTCACGCCGACGACGAGACGCGGCGCGACCCCCGCCGCTGGTGGGCCCTCGGAGCCCTGGTCGCGAGCATGCTGGTGCTCGCCTTCGACTCGACGATCCTCAACGTGGCCCTGCCGACCATGGCCGCACAGCTCGGCGCCACGACCGGGCAGCAGCAGTGGACGGCGGACGCGTACATCGTCGTGTTCGCCGCGCTGATGCTCCCGGCGGGCCTGCTCGGCGACCGGTTCGGCCGGCGCCGGATGCTCATCGCCGGACTCGCCGTCTTCCTGGGCGGCTCGGTGCTGGGCGCCCTGGCCGGTGACGTGAACGCCGTGATCGCCGCCCGCGCCGTGATGGGCGTCGGCGCCGCGCTGATCATGCCGCTGTCACTGTCCGTGCTGCCCGCGATGTTCGCCCCGGACGAGCGCGGCAAGGCCGTCACCCTGATCACCACCGCCTCGGCGCTCGGCATGCCGCTCGGCCCGCTGGTCGGCGGCTGGCTGCTGGGCCACTTCTGGTGGGGCTCGGTCTTCCTGATCAACATCCCGATGGCCGCGCTCGGCATCGCCGCCTGCGTGTTCCTGCTGCCCGAGACGCGCGACCCGGCGAGCCCGAAGGTCGACACCGCCTCCACCGCGCTCACCGCGACCGGCCTGGGCGCCCTCGTCTACGGAATCATCGAGGCCCCGGACCGTGGCTGGGGCGACGGCCCGGTGCTGGCGATGTTCACCGCGGCCGCCGTCCTGCTCACCGCGCTCGTCCTGCGCGAACGCCGGACGGCCCGGCCCATGCTCGACATGAGCCTGCTGGCCCACCGCGGCTTCCTGCTCAACGCCATCGCCGCGACCCTGGTGATGTTCGTGCTCTCGGGCCTGATGTTCACCGTGCCGACCTACCTCCAGGCGGTGCTCGGCCACGACGCCTTCGGCACCGGCCTGCGGCTGCTGCCGATGACCGGCGGACTGATGATCGCCGCGAAGGGCGCCCAGGGAGCCGTCGCCCGGTTCGGGGCGCGCGCAGTGGTGAGCGCGGGCCTGGTCGTGCTCGCCTTCGCCGCCCTGCTGGGCAGCCGTACCACCACCGACTCCGGTTTCGGCTTCACCGCCGTGTGGCTGACGATCACCGGCCTCGGCTTCGGCTTCGCGGTCGTCCCGGCGATGGACGGCGCGCTCGGCACCCTGCCCGCCGACCGGGCCGGCAGCGGCTCCGGGCTGCTCATGACGCTCCGCCAGGTCGGCGGCGCCATCGGCATCGCCCTGCTCGGCAGCCTCCTCGCGAGCGCCTTCCGGGACCGGCTCGACGTGACCGGGCTGCCGGGACAGGCCGCCCACACCGCCCGGGAGTCCGTGGTCGCCGCGCATGTGGTGGCCGCGCACACCGGCTCGGCCCACCTGGCGGCCTCCGCGAACAGCGCGTACGTCCACGGGATGACGGTGGTGCTGCTGGTGTGCGGGCTCGCCTCCCTCGTGGCGGCCCTGCTCGCGGCACTGCTGCTGCCGAACACCCCGCTCGTACGGGGTACCGAGCGGACGGAGACCCCGGCCGTGGCCGCCCCCGTCACGGATGCCGGACAATGACCGGCATGACGGCCGCACGTTCCCCCCTCCCCTCCGCCGACCGCCCGCAGCCGGGGCTGCGTGAACGCAAGAAGATCAAGACCCGGGAGGCGATCCGCGCGGCGACGTACGCCCTGGTCCGGGAGCAGGGCTACGACGCCACGACGATCGACCAGATCGCCGAGCGGGCCGAGGTGTCGCCGTCGACCGTCTTCCGGTACTTCCCGACCAAGGAGGACATCGTCCTCACGGACGAGTACGACCCGGTCATCCTGGAGGAGATCAAGGCACGGCCCGCCGACGAGCCCTGGTCCGAGACCATCCGGTACGTCCTGCACCGGGCCGTCGAGCTCGGCATGACCGACGACCTCGCGGTGTCCCGGCTGCGCACCCACCTCATGGTCCAGGTCCCCGCGGTGCGCTCGCGGATGATGGAGAGCATGTCGGCCACGGGCCGCATGCTCTGCCAGGCCATCGGCGAGCGCACCGGCCGCGACCCCGACGGCCTGGAGGTCCGCGTCTACGCCATGTCCCTGATCGGCGGCCTGATGGAGACCTCCATGTACTGGGCGGAGAACGACCACCGGGACGACTTCACGGCCCTGATCGACCGCGCCCTGGACGTCATGGAGCACGGCCTGCCCAGCGAAAACCGCTGAGGTGCGGGCGCCGTCCCGTGCGATGCTGACGGGGTGAACCGACCCGAGATCCACGTCGAAGTCGCCCCCGCACTGCACCTGTTCGTGCCGCACGCCCGGCGTGCCGGAGCCACGCCCCTGGCCACGGACGGCGTCTCGACGCTCGGCCATGTCATCGAGTCCCTCGGCGTCCCGCTGACCGAGGTCGGCGCGCTGGTCGTGGACGGCCGCGAGGTACCGGCCTCGCACATCCCGAAGGCCGGCGAGACGGTGCACGTACGCCCCGTCGAGCGCCCCCAGCGGATCCCCGGTGCGCCCCTGCGGTTCCTCCTCGACGTCCACCTCGGCACGCTCGCCCGCCGCCTGCGCCTGCTCGGCGTGGACACGGCGTACGAGTCGACGGACATCGGCGACCCGGCCCTCGCCACCCGCTCCGCGGCCGAGAAGCGGGTCATGCTCAGCCGCGACCGGGGGCTGCTGCGCCGCCGCGAACTGTGGGCCGGCGCGTTCGTCTACAGCACCCGCCCCGACGACCAGCTGCACGACGTCCTCGACCGCTTCGCCCCCGACCTGCACCCCTGGACCCGCTGCACCGCCTGCAACGGCCTGCTCAAACAGGCCACGAAGGCCGAGGTCGCCGACCAGCTCAAGCACGGCACCCAGCGCTCGTACGACGTGTTCGCCCAGTGCACGGACTGCGGCCGCGCGTACTGGAAGGGCGCACACCACGACAAGCTGGAGGCGGTCGTGGAGCGGGCGTTGAGCATGCGTACCCAGGGGGATTGAGTACGGCAGCCGATCTCCGCAACCGGCCGGCGCGGTGGGATGGCTTCATGAACCCCACGACCGAGCAGCACGTGACGCCGACCCCGCAGCAGAAGGACCGGTTCATCACCGGCTGGGCCGTCGCCGGACTGCTCTCGCTCCTGCCGATCGTCGCCCTGTCCTGGATCGTCGTGCTCTCCGGTGAGCGCGGCTCGAGGTGCCTGGAGTACGGCGAGCAGTGCTCGACGATCCCCGGCTACGCCCTCTACGACGCCTTCTGGCTGGCGGTGTTCGCCGGTCTGGCGGCACTGGTGTGGCCCAGAGCCCGGTGGACGTACGCCAGGCTCTGGGCCGTGTTCGTGCAGTGGGCCGCTCAGCTCACCCTCGGGGCACTGATCCTCAACGGCGCCTGACGTCGCCCTTTCCGCACGCCACCCCGTCCCGGTTCCGGTCCAGGCCCAGTGGGTCGTCGGAGCCGTTGACCTTCAGCCGGCCGTAGTCGTTGTGCTGAAGCCAAGCACAGCGCGCAGCGGCCGTCTTCTTCACCTCGGGCGGGAACGCCGTCGGCACGCACACGTTGGCCGAGCCGTAGTGCCGGTCGCAGCCGGAGAGGGTCGGGCTGACCTGCTGCGCGGTCCTCTTCCTGCCGGGGCCCGACACTGTGCCGGACAGGGAGTCGGCGAAGGCGTGGACGTGCGGGGACGCGGCGGTCAGGGCCGCCGGGCCCGTCAGGTGGACCCACTTGGCCACCGACGGCACCCCGTTCGCGTCCACCGCGAAGAGCATGTACCAGCCGGGCGGGGCGATGTTCGGGTTGTTCGTGACGTTCAGGTCGACGTTGTTGCCGTCCACCGACAGGGGCAGGTCCACGAACCGCTGGTTCGGGTCGGAGGAGTGGGTGACCGCCGCGGGACGGATCAGCTCCGCCTTGGCGATCGGGCGGTCGACCGTGATCCGCTGGGTGTCGCCGTACTTCCACTCCTGGTTGATCACCGAGGTGATCGTCGGGCGGGTGCCCTTGTAGAGGTACGGCGGGGTGTAGATCGACACGTTGTGGTTCCAGCTGCCGTTGCCCGGGTTGTCGCCGGTGGCCATCACCCGGCCGTCGGGCAGCAGGAACGCCGAGGAGTGGTAGCCGCGGGACTCGGGGTCGGCCGCGACCGGGTCGAAGGTGTTGGCGGACGGGTCGTAGAGCGAGGACTCGTACACCGGGTTGGCGCGGTTGTGCAGGGCGCCGCCGGTCTCCAGCACCTTGCCGTCGGGCAGCAGGACCGCGGAGACGTACATCTTGCCCTGGTTGCCGGTCTCCGGCTGCGGCCCGCCTCCCAGGTCGACGGTGCCCTGCGGGACCGGCGGGCCTGCCACGTACGACGGGTTGGCCTGCTTGAGGTCGATCAGGTCGGTGAGGCGGCCCGCGTCCGGGTTGGAGTCGATGTTGCCGCCGCCGATCGTCAGCACCCGCTGGTCCTGCGCCGGAGGCAGCAGCACGGACGCCGACTGGTCCCGCTCGTCCTTGTTCTGCAGCCCCGGGATCTGCGTGATCGTGTTGGCGTCGTAGTCGTAGATCGCCGAGCCCGTGCCGGGGATGTTGTTGCCGAAGACATGGCTGCCCGTGTAGAAGAGGCGGCCGTCCTGCATCAGGATCATCGCCGGGTACAGGCCCCAGTACGACCACGTCTGGTTGACCTGGGACAGCGGCAGCCACTGGTTCTGCGCGTAACTGAACTTCTCGGCGGTCACCGAGCCGGTGGAGTCCTCGCGGAGCCCGCCGAAGGAGATGACGTCACCGTTGCCGAGCTCGGTAGCCGACGGGTACCAGTGGCCGTCGTTGAGGTCGTTGGTCCTGGTGTAGGTCTCGGTCGTCGGGTCGAAGATGTACGAGTCCTTGAACCCCTCGTAGCCGTGCCCGCCCGCCACCGGGTACGCCTTGTTGCCGCTCAGGACCAGCACCCGTCCGTCCTGGAGCTGGACATGGCCCGCGCAGAACATGTCCTTCGGGGTGGGGATGACCTTGTAGTCGCCGGTCGCCGGGTCGTAGACCGCGCTCGTGAACGTGCCCGCGTTGAAGTTCTCCTCGCTGTTGCCGGAGCCCGCGATCAGCAGCACCTTGCCGTTGTCGAGCACGACCGAGTGCATGGAGCGGACCGGGTTCTGTGTCGGCAGAACTGACCAACTGCCGTTCGCGCACTGGTCGTTCGTGCCGGTGCACTGGGCCGGCGGGAGCGGGTCGGCCACCTGGTCCATGGTGTAGTCGTCGGTGGTCGCCGAGCCGGTGCCGTAGACGGAGACACCCCAGGTGATGCGGTCCGTGCCGGCCGGGACCTCGGGCGTGCGGACCGTGGCCTGCGTCCAGGCCGACGCCATGTCCAGGGTCTTGAGGTCGGTCCAGTACTGCCAGCCGGCGGCGGTGTCGTGCCGGAAGAGGGTGACGTTGGCGTCCGGGGTCGTGGTCTTGTACCAGAGCCCGAGGTCGTACTGCTTGCCCACGGTCACGGCGGGCGCGCAGTCGGCGGACTCCGTGATCATCGCCTTGCGGTCGCCGTCGACCCGGCGGGTCAGCGTGACCTTCATGGCCTTGGCCCCGGAGTGAGCGTCGGAGGTCGTCTCGAAGGTGAAGTCGTTGTCGCCCCAGCCCGACTTCTCCCAGCAGTACGGCATGTCGCCGCTGCCGGCGGTCTCGAAGCCGGGGTTCTTGATCAGGTTGGCGGCCTCCGCCGGCTGCGGCGCGGCGAGGAGCAGCCCGGCGGCCAGGGCGCCCACCCCGGCCAGCGCGGTCCGTCTGCGGCGTCTGCGATACGTCGTCGTACTCACACGGCTCTCCTTGCTCGGCTCCCCCGGCGCCGGGGGAGGTAGACCAGCGCCTCGGTGCCGGCGAAGCGCAGGACGAACGTCATGACCAGCGCGAGCGCGGTGGCGGGCAGGGCGTCCATGCCGAACCTGCCGACGAGCAGGGCGATCAGCGGGATGCGCAGCAGCAGATCGGCGTTGGCCAGCAGCGCGAACCGGCCGAGCCGGTCCCACCAGCGGCGGTGCGCACGCCGGTCGCGGAACAGCAGCTGCTCGATGAGCAGGAAGTTCCAGGCGACCCCGAACTGGTTGGCGAGGATCTCGGCGGGCAGGTAGTGCATCCCGAGGACGGTCAGCGCCCACAGCCCGACGAGGTTCGGCACGAACCCGCTCGCGCCGATCAGCCCGAAGCCGACCATGCGGGCGACCGGGGATGCGGTGCGCAGGCCCGCCAGGTGGCGCAGGAAGCGGAAGCCCTCGCGGGCGGTGGACTTGGACTCGCCGGCGAACCGGTCCTGGAAGACGAACGGCACCTCGGCGACCTGCCGGGGGCGGCTGCGTACGGCCAGTTCCAGCAGGATCTTGTAGCCGAGCGGTTTGAGTACGTCCGCCGTGACCGCGCTGCGGCGAACGGCGAAGAAGCCGCTCATCGGGTCGCTGATGCCGTGCAGTCTGCGCGGGAAGAGCACCTTGGTGAGCCAGGTCGCGCCGCGCGAGACGGCCACCCGGTAACCCCCGGCGAGCCCGGCCCGGCTGCCGCCCTCGACGTACCGGGAGGCGACGACGAGCCCGGCGTTCGCCCGTTCGCCGGTGGCCACCAGCTCCGGCACGAGGGACGGCGGATGCTGGCAGTCGCCGTCCATGACGACGATCCACTCGGAGGTCGCCGCCCGCAGCCCCTCGACGACCGCTCCGCCGAGCCCGTCGACGGGTTCCTCGCGGTGCAGTACGGCCACCGGGAACGGGCAGTCCCGGGCGGCCTCGCGGACGACCTCGGGGGTGTCGTCGGTGGAGTCGTCCACGAAGAGGACCTCGCAGGGCAGCCGCGCGGGCACCGACTCGATGATCTGGTGCAGCAACCGCCGGACGTTCGCGGACTCGTTGAAGGTCGGTACGACGATGGTGACGGCGCCGGGCTCGGGGACCTCTACGGCGTCGAGGCCCTGCGCCGGGGCGGTGTACTCGCTCATCGCGCCCCTCCCACGGCCTGGATCCGCCGGATCTCGATGCGGTCGGGTCCGTTGCCGAAGGTGGCGACCGGCGCGGAGTGCCGGATCGCGGCCCGTACATTGGGCAGGTCCTTGGCGTCCCGGCGGACGGTCGGCGAGGCGACGACATAGTCGACGTCCCGCCAGCCGTGCGGCATGGTCTTCGCGACGGCCGGGTCGAGGTCGGCCTTGTAGAACCAGATGGCACCGAGCCCGGGCCGGTATCCGGCGTGCACGAGGTCCAGCCAGAGGGCGTCGTCGACGAGCACACGGGTGTCCTTCGGGTCCGCCACCTCGGTGCTGAGCCAGCGGGAGGCCTGCCGGTAGGGCCGGTTGGCGTCGGCGGTGACGGCGGTGCGGTCGCCGTCGTACCAGTGCGGTACGACGTAGGCGCCGGCGGCGAGGGCGAGGACGGCGGCGAGCGCGTACCGGCCGCCGGTGAGGTACCGCTGCTCGCCCTCCGTGCGCCACCTGGTCATGACCGCGTGGGCGACGGAGGCGGCGCCGCCCGCGAGGACCAGGGCGAGGAAGGGCAGCGCGCCGATGACGTACATGGCGGGCAGGTAGCCGTTCGGGCGCAGGGCCACCGCGGCCAGGACGGCGACCGTGAGGGCCGGTCCGGCCAGGGCGCGGGCGGTGACCGACCAGCGCCAGGTGAGCAGCAGGAGCAGGGCTCCGGCGAGGCCGCCGAGGGGCAGGACGCGGTCGTAGTACAGCCAGGAGTGCAGGACGCCGTAGGAGCCGCTGTTCGGGTCGAGGACGAAGCCGGAGCCCGGCCTGGACATCTGGTAGGTGATGCCGTCCCAGAGGGAGACGTGCCCGGGGCCCGGCAGCAGCTCGCCCTTGAGCAGGGCGAACAGCGGGTAGGAGAAGCCGGTCAGGGCGCAGGCGGTGACGGCTCCGGTGAGGGCGAACTTGCGGGTGTCGCGGTGGCTGTGCCGCCACATGGTGACCAGCAGGGCGGGCAGGACGACGAGCATCGTCTCCTTGGTGAGCACGCCCGCGGCGGCGGCGAGGCCCGCCCCGAAGTGGTGCCAGAGGTGGCGGCTGGGCGAGGCGGCGAGGCAGAACGCCAGCAGCAGCCACATCACGGCGATGTTGTCGAGGAAGATCTCCCGGCTGAGGACGACCGCGAGCGGGGACAGCCCGAACAGGGCCATGCCGAGTCCGGCGGCCCAGCGGGGCAGCGAGAGCCGGCGGCCGAGGACGTAGACGAGGACCGCGCTGACGCCGCTGACCAGCAGCATGGTGAACCGCATGGTGCCGACGGTCATCGAGCCGGGGCTGATCGCCGCGGGGAGCCGGCTGAGCAGGGCTATCTGGATCCAGCCGAGCGGCGGGTGGTCGTACCAGTAGGTGTAGTGGGCGAGGCCCCGGCCCTGCTGGACGGCCCAGGCCTGGGCGAGGTAGGTGCCCTCGTCGTCGCTGAGGGTGGGGTAGTCGGCGATGTTCCAGCCCTGGACGACGAGGATCGCCGCAAGCAGGACGCCGCAGAGCAGCAGGTCGGGGCGGGAGGAGCGGAGTCGTGGCGGCGGGCCTGTCCGGCCCGTCGAACGGCCCTCCGGCACAGGTGGGCGCTGCGCGGGGACCTTCTCTGCGGTCACCGCGGGAAGTGTGGAGGTCACGCAGGAACGTCCTCTCGGATGGGCTCGGCCGCGGTGAGGTGTGCGCCGACGTGCGTGGTCAACTCCCAGTCGTTGCGGCCGCGTTGCTCGCGCCAGACGGCACGGATCGCGGCACCGGCGAGGAGGACCTGGTAGAAGGGGCCGCCCAGGATGAGCTTCACGTAGTGGACGAGGCGGACCTTCAGGCCGTACTGCTTGCCGAAGTCGTGCAGCCCGACCACCTCGAAGACGAAGGTGACGGCGGCGGTGACCAGCGGCAGGAAGGTGAGGAACGCGACCCCGACGGGCACGTCGAGGAAGAGCGCTACGGCCGCGTTGAGCGGGATGATCACGCCGGAGAAGGCCTGCATGAACGGGGTCATCAGGGTGTACCGGGCGAGCAACCGCTGCCCGAATCCCGGGAGTTGCCGCCAGTCCCGCTTCCGGTACACCTGCAGGAAGCCCTGGTTCCAGCGGGTGCGCTGCTTGAGCAGCGACATCAGGGAACCCGGGGTCTCCTCCTTGGTCACCATGTCGGAGTCGTAGGCGACGACGACCTTCTTGCCGACGCTGGACAGCCGGACGCCCAGGTCGCAGTCCTCGGCGAGGCAGTCGGGATCCCAGCCGTCCGCTTCCCTGAGGACGCCGGTCCGCACGAAGACGGTGTTGCCGCCGAGCGGGATGAAGCCCTTCTGCGCGTGCAGGTGCAGCCGGGAGCGGAACCAGAAGAAGTACTCCAGGCAGTTGCGCAGGCTGTACCAGCTGGAGTGGAAGTTGATCAGCTGGACCCCGCCCTGGACGACGTCCGCCCCGGTGGTGCGGAACGCGTGGTCGACGTGGGCGAGCAGCTCCGGATGGACCTGGTCCTCGGCGTCGAAGACCCCGACGACGTCACCGCGGCAGTGCGGCAGCGCCGTGTTCATGGCCTTCGGCTTGTTCTTCTTCTCGTGGGTGTCGACGACGACCCGGACGCGCGGGTCCCGCGCGGCGGCCCGCTCGGCCACCTCCGTGGTCTCGGGGTCGTCGTGCCCGACGATCACGATGATCTCGAAGTCGGTGTGCGTGGATTCCAGCAGCCGCTGGATGGTGTGGTCCAGCACCGCCTGCTCGTGCCGGGCGGGCAGCAGCAGTGAGAACGACAGGTGTTCGTCGCCGTCCGGCCTGCCGAACCGGGTGGAGGCCAGCACCTCGGGCGTGCGCCACGCGTGCATCTGCCACCACAGGGTGAACGCCGCCATCCAGAACAAGGCCAGTGAGACAGCGGCGATGAAGACAGACGTGAGCAAAAAGATCCCCCCAGATCCCCAATTACCCCCTGTGCGGGAGACGTTGAGTGACCACCCGTCGACCCGCTGTGGAGAGAGTAGGGGGGATCTGTGAAGTGCGGGAGCTCTTCCGATAAATAGCTTGTTTCGGAACGGTGGTGCGACTAGTGGGATCTATCCGAACACGTGCTCCGTTTCGGACAGTTCACACCTTCCACCGCTCTGGGTTCCGGATGCTCAGCGCCTGTTCAGGGCCACGCCGAGCCGTTCCGGATCGGTCGTCGGCGCGTCACACGTGAAGTTACGGCAGACGTACGCGGTCGGCTCGCCCTGCTGCAGGGGCCGGCCGGCGAGGAGCGGGAACTCGTCACTCTCCGCAGCGCCGACGGCTACGACAGCACCGGGGGCGGTGCCCAGAAGCGCCGTACGGTGCAGGACCGCCGTCTTCTCGTCCGCGAGGCCGGATCCGGGTCCTGGCCCGACGACGGCGACCTCCTTCGGCCCGTCGAGGAGGGCCTCGGCGACGGCGAGCCCCCAGCCGATGAACCGGGGCACGCGCGGCCCGAGGGCCGTCACGACCCCCAGCGCCCGCTCGGCGGCGCTCCGGTGCGGCTCGGACCCGGTGTGCGCGGCATAGCTCAGCAGGGCACCGGCCGCGGCGGTCCAGCCGGACGGGGTGGCGTTGTCGGTGGGGTCCTGCGGCCGGCGGATCAGCCGCTCGGCGTCGGCGGCGGTGTCGTAGAGAGCGCCGGTCCCGGGGTCGGTGAAGCGGGCGAGCACATGGTCGAGAAGCAGTCCGGCGAAATCCAGCCAGACGCCCTCGCCCGTCACGGACGCGAGCGCGAGGAAGCCCTCGGCGACGTCGGCGTAGTCCTCCAGCACGCCGGCGTTGGGGCCGACACGGCCGTCCTTGCTGGTGCGGGCGAGCCGTGCGTGCTCGTCGAGGTGCACCCGGACGAGCAGGTCGGCGGCGCCGAGAGCGGCCTCGACCAGGTCGGGCCGGTCGAAGTAGGCGCCGGTCTCGGCGAGCGCGGCGACGGCGAGGCCGTTCCAGGCGGCGACGACCTTGTCGTCCCGGCCCGGGGCGGGCCGTTCGGCGCGCTCGGCGAGGAGCCGATCCCTGATGGAGGCGATCTTCCCGGCGTCGAAGACCGTGCTGTTCTGCGGCAGTTGGAGGACGGACTGCCCGTGCTCGAAGGTGCCCTCGTCGGTCACGCCGAAGTACTGTGCGGCGAGGTCGCCGTCCGCGTCCCCGAGGACGGCACGCAGCCGCTCGGGTGTCCACACGTAGTACGCGCCCTCGACGTGCCGGCCCGTGCCGTCGTCGCTGTCGGCGTCGAGGGCCGAGGCGAACCCGCCTTCGCCGGTGCCCAGTTCGCGCACGAGGAAGTCGGCGGTCTCCAGGGCGACGCGCCGGGCGAGGTCCGATCCGGTGGCCCGCCAGAGATGGGCGTACACGCGGCAGAGCAGCGCGTTGTCGTAGAGCATCTTCTCGAAGTGCGGCACGACCCAGTCGCGGTCGACGGAGTACCGGGCGAAGCCGCCGCCCAGCTGGTCGTACATCCCGCCCCGCGCCATGCGCTCGCAGGTGTCGTGGGCCATCTGCAGCGCGCCCTCGGCACCGGTCCGGGCGTGGTGGCGCAGCAGGAACTCCAGCACCATGGACGGCGGGAACTTCGGCGCCCCGCCGAACCCGCCGCGCTGCGGGTCGTACTCACGGGTGAGCCCGAGAAGCGCCTGGGCGAGTTCCTGCTCGCCGGGCGGCTGCGCGCCCTGGTGGCTGATCTCCCGCTGGGCGAGATCCCGGACGATCTTCCCGGCGACCTCCGCGACCTCGTCACGACGGCTGCTCCAGGCGTGCTGCACACCCTCCAGCACCTGCCGGAAGGACGGCATGCCGTGCCGGGGCGCGGGCGGGAAGTAGGTCCCGAAGTAGAAGGGTTCGGCGTCCGGGGTGAGGAAGACGGTCATCGGCCAGCCGCCCTGCCCGGTGGCGGCCTGCACGGCCTCCATGTAGACGGCGTCCACGTCGGGGCGCTCTTCGCGGTCCACCTTGATGTTGACGAAGTGCTCGTTCATGAGGGCAGCGGTCACTTCGTCCTCGAAGCTTTCGCTCGCGAGTACATGACACCAGTGACAGCTCGAATACCCGACGCTCAGCAGAACGGGTCTGTTCGTCCTACGGGCCTCGTCGAACGCCTCGGCCGACCAGGGCCACCAGTCGACGGGGTTGTCGGCGTGCTGGAGGAGATAGGGGGACGTCTCGTGAGCCAGTCGGTTCGGCATACCCCCATCCTGCCCCACACGGTCAGGACAGTCCTGCGACGGCTCGGCCTTCCGGACAGGGCGGACTCGCGAGTAGTCCCAGGACGGGCTGCCCTTCACGCCCGGACCGATCACACAGCAGCCGAGGACGGACTTGACGAGCGCGCGACGCTCCGCCATGGGCATCCGCCCGGAGGTTGAGTGCATGTGCATGGCATCCGCGGCGGGGGCTGTCCCCGGCCGCGTCTCGGAACAGCAGGCGCTCCAAGGCTTGGCCTGACCCTGCCGGGCAGCACGGAGGTCGGCAACTGGCCCCTGGCCTGGATCGGCCTCGACGTCCTGATGGCGACGGGCTGCGCGACAACGGCCTTCCTCGGTCTGCGCGACGCGAGAGCCCGCCCGACGGCGTCGGCGACGGCGTCGGCCCTGGACGCGTGGCGTGTACCTGGCAGTGGGCAAGGGCCGGGGCCGCCGGCAGACACCCTGAGCTCTGCGCATGCTGCGGGTCCCTTGAACTGACGCCTGACACCCGGTACTCGACACCGCGGGCCGCGGCTCAGCCGCGCAGAGCGCAGAGACGGTCGCTCTCAGCGTCGGCGGCCGAACTCCCCTGGTAGCGTCGCGCATCCGGCCGCCCCTCGAGGACCGGGCACGAAACCCTCACCGCACCCACTGATCGTCACCCCCTCGCCATCCCGCCTCCCCCGAAGGACACTCGTGGACAAGGGAGTTGCCGCCGGAGGGGGACGGGACATGCGGGACGGCCATCGGGCGGAAGCCGAACGGCTGCTGGTACGGGCCGTCGAGGAGGAGGTACGGCGCTCGGGCGGGCGGATCGACGGACAGCTGCTGCTGTCGCGGGCACGCGACGCGCTCGACGCGATGGCGGGGGCGGCCGGCGAGGAGTACCAGGCCTACGTCCGCGCGCTGGACGAGACCGAGGCGAGCCGGCTGACCTTCGGGCAGCGCTACGCCCGCGAGGGCGCCGGAACGGCCCTGCTGGTGGCGGTGGTTGCCGCGGTGGCCGCGGCCGTGGCCGACCTCTTGCTCGGCACCGGCACCGCCGCCGCCGTCGGCGCGGGTGTCGCCGCGGGCGTGGTCGGCGCCGCCGCCTCCGTGGTGAAGGCGGCCGGTACCCATCTGCCCGCCGCGCACCACCGCGCGGGCGCCGCCGGCCAGCCCGGCGGGCCCGAGCAACTGCGGCTGCAGTGGCTGACCGCGCTGGAGGTGCGCGGCATCCGCCCGTTCCTCGACCAGCAGCGGGTGCTGACCGCCGCCACGGCCCCGAAGAAGAAGGGCGGACCGGCGCTGCGCGGCACGGACAAGAGCGCGGCGGCCCGCCGGCGTACGGTGCTGGAGCAGTCGTTCGGACAACTCCCCGACGCGGACGGCCCGTTCGCGGGACGCCGGGCGGAGCTGGCGCGGATCCGGCAGTGGGCGCAGGCCGCCCGTGCGGCCACCGAGACCCGGCCCACCGTGGTCGTGCTGCACGGCGAGCCCGGCTCGGGCCGGACCACGCTCGCGGTGCGCGCGGCGCACGAGCTGCGGGACCACTTCCGCGGCGCGGTGGTCGTGGATCTGCGCGGCGGCCGGCGGGAGGATGCGCCGCTTGCGACCCGGGACGCGCTGCTGCACCTGCTCAACCGGCTCGGCGCGCCCCGTGAGCAGCTGCTGTTCCGGGAGCGCTCCTCCCCCGACCAGCAGGTCAAGCGGCTCGGCGAGCTGTACCACCAGCATCTGTCCGGGCTGCCGGTGACGATCGTGCTGGACGACGCCTCGGACCCGGAGCAGGTGCGGGCGCTGGTGCCCGAGCGCTCCGACAGCCTGGTCCTGGTCACCGCCCGCACCGGCCTGGACCTGCCCGCGGACCTGCCGGCCTGGGTGCACCATCTGCCGGTCGAGGCGCTGGACGCGGCCGGTGCCGAGGAACTGCTCGGCACCGTCGCCGAGGATGCGTCGGGGCCGTACGACGCCGACTCCACCGACCGGATCCGGGACCTCACCGGCGGGCTGCCGCTCGCGCTCCGGATCGCGGGCTCCGCGCTCGGGCCGCGCTCGCCCCGGCAGCTGGCCACGGATCTCGCCGCGTACGGCCCGGTGGAGCCGGTGGAGCGTGCCCTGTGGCTGCGCTACACCGACCAGCCGGAGCCCGCGCGCCGGCTGCTGCGCCGGCTCGCGCTCGCGGGCCGGGCCTCGCTGGGCGCCGCGGCGGCCGCAGCGCTGCTCGCCACGGACGAGGCCGAGGCCACCCGCCATCTCGTCGCCCTCGCCCGGGCCGGCCTCCTCGACCATGTGCGCGGCAACCGCTACCGGCTGCACGACCTGGTGCGCGCCTTCGCGCAGGCGCGGCTGGTGGACGAGGAGGACCCGGCCGAGCGCACGGCGGCGCAGGAACGGCTGATCGTGAACTACGCGGACCTGGCCGACTCGGTGCTGCGCCTGGTCGACGGGAACATGTCGACGCGCTCGCACCAGTTCGGCCCGCACGGCTTCACCTCACTGGACGAGGCGCTGCGCTGGCTGGACGACGAGTCCAGCTTCATCACCGCGGCCCTGCGCCACACGGAGGGCGTGAACCAGAGGGCGGTGCAGAACCTGCTGGGCGCGCTGTGCGACTACTGCCTGCTGCGCGGCGACCTGTACCGGCTCGGCGAGATCAGCGAGCTGGCGCAGGCCGTCGACAAAGGACTGCTGGTGCGTTCGGTGCAGTGGCGCACCGGTATCGCGGCCCGGCAGCTGGGCGAGCTGGACAAGGCGCGCACCACGCTGGCCTCGGTGGTGGACCTGTACCGGGAGGCGCACCACGACGCGGGGGCGGCCCGCGCCCTGGCCTCGCTCGGGATCACCCTGCACCACCAGGGCAACCTCACCGAGGCCGCGGCCAAGCTGCAGGAGGCGCTGGAGCTGCAGGCGGCGCCGGAGCTGGCGACGGACCGGGCCTGGACGATGCACGCACTGGCCGCCGTCCAGCGCGACCGGGCCCGGCTGGCGGAGGCGCTGGACCTGCTCACCCGCTCCCTGGTCCTGCATCGCGAGGGCGGCTCGGTGCACGGCGAGGCATGGGCGCACTTCCAGCTCGGCCAGCTGGCGCTGCGGATGGGGGACGTACCGCGCGCGGAGACCGAGCTGCGGGCCGCCCAGGAGCGGTACGGCCGGACGCACGACGCGCGCG
The DNA here is from genome assembly GCF_053611725.1 of Streptomyces sp. NPDC054783. NCBI lineage: Bacteria > Bacillati > Actinomycetota > Actinomycetes > Kitasatosporales > Streptomycetaceae > Streptomyces > Streptomyces sp. NPDC054783. Next base: position 189,907 of record NZ_JBSHAY010000014.1, read on the forward strand.
GCGAGGCTTGGGCGCTGACCCAGCTGGCCCGGGCCCGTCTGGTGGCCGGCGACGCCTCACCGGCCGTCGAGGGCCTGAGGCGGGCCGCCGCCCGGCACCGCGAGAACGAGGACGCGCGCGGCGAGGCGTGGACGCTGTACTACCTGGGCCAGGCGCTGGAGGAGGCCGGCGATCTGAGCCTGGCGGTGCGCGACCTGGAGCGGTCCCGCACGATGTTCTCCCGGATGCGGGACGTGTACGGCCTGGCCTGCGCCCGGCACCACTCGGCGCGGGTCACCCGCGACCAGCGGGCCGCACAGACCGGCTCGCTGCGCAACTCGGGCTTCGCCCGGCAGCTCCTGGCGGACGCCCGCGCCGACTTCCAGCGGATCGGCGTCGCCCACGGCGAGGCGTGGACCTGCCTGGAGCTGGCGGTGGTCGACGCGGGCAACGGTCGTACGCAGGCGGCACTGGCCCTGTGCGACGAGGCGCTGGACCTGTTCGCCTCCTACGGCGACCGGCGCGGCGAGGACTGGGCCCGCTTCCTGCGCTGCACCCTGCTGCCCTACGCGGCGCCCGGCGGGGCGGAGGTGGGCACGGCGGTCGCCCAGGAGGAGCTGGCCCAGCTGGCCCGCGCCGGCCATCCCCTGCGGGACGAGAAGCTGGCCGACTGCGTCCCGGCGTACGCCCTGCTGCTGGAACGCGGGGTCAGCCTGGAGGACGGCTGGCAGGCCTGGCGGCTGCGCATGACGCCGGACCGCCACGCCCGGGAGGTGATGGGGGTGGCGGTACCGGCGAGGCGCTGAGGCCCGGGTCAGCCTCGCTCGGCCGCGGAGTCGGCCTTCTCGGCCTTCGCTGCCTGCTCGGCCTCGGGGTCCGGGGACTCCTTGAAGTCGACCTTGTTCATGTGCTTGCTCATCGACTTCATCAGGCCCCACACCGCCAGGGCCATCACCGCGAAGACGATGAAGCCGAGGACGCCGGGGGTGACCTTGTTCTGGTCGACCTCCTTGGCGAGGGGGACCAGATGCGTCACTGCCAGGCTCACGCTTGCGCTCATGTCAGGCATTGTCCCGGATGCCCGCGAAGAGGTCGTCCTCGGGGAGGGAGGTGTCGACGAGAGACTTCGCCAGCTCGTACTCCTCCGTCGGCCAGACCTCCTTCTGCAGCTCCATGGGCACCCTGAACCAGCCGCCGTCGGGGTCGATCTGCGTGGCGTGCGCGATCAGCGCCTTGTCGCGGATCTCGAAGAAGTCCGCGCACGGAATGTGCGTGGTCAGCGTGCGCTCGGTGCGCTGCATCTCGCTCCAGCGCTTGAGCCACTCCCCGTACGGCGACTCCAGCCCGCGCTCCAGCATCGCGTTGTGCAGGGCCTCGGTGCGGGGGCGGTTGAAGCCCTGGTTGTAGTACAGCTTCAGCGGCTGGTGGGCGGGGCCGAACTCGGACTCCGGGTACTTCTCGGTGTCCGCCGCGCCCTCGAACGCCACCATGGAGATCTTGTGGGTCATGATGTGGTCGGGGTGCGGGTAACCGCCGTTCTCGTCGTAGGTGGTGATCACCTGCGGGCGGAAGGCGCGGATGCTGCGGACCAGCTCGCCGGCCGCCTTGTCGACGTCCTCCAGGGCGAAGCAGCCCTCGGGCAGCGGCGGCAGCGGGTCGCCCTCGGGCAGGCCGGAGTCGACGAAGCCGAGCCACTCCTGCCTGACCCCGAGGATCTCGCGGGCCTCGTCCATCTCCTTCTTGCGTACCTCGTGGATGTGCTCCTCGATGTACTTGTCGCCCTGCAGCTTCGGATTGAGGATGGACCCGCGCTCTCCGCCGGTGCAGGTCACCACCAGCACGTCCACCCCCTCGGACACGTACTTCGCCATGGTGGCCGCGCCCTTGCTCGACTCGTCGTCGGGGTGCGCGTGAACGGCCATCAGTCGCAGCTGGTCAGTCAAGACTCAATCCTCGGTAAGTCGGCGCCCCCGTGGCTCCGGGCGCATTCGGCGGCTTCTATAGTGACGGAAACGGGGGGCGAATAATTCCGGGTCCGGTTCCTGCCGAGAGGACGATCATGAGTACGGCGAGCACGCGGCTGCCCGAGGGCCGCTACGGCCGTTCCTCGGACGAGCGTGCGGACCGGCGGCTCAAGGTCGCGGGCACGGTGCTCGGCGCGGCCCTGCTCGCACTGGTCGGATACTTCGCCTACCACTATGTCGTCGAGAGCAGGATCAGCGCCCAGGTGATCGCCTTCGACGCCACGGACAACGCGGTCAAGGTGCACCTGGAGGTCCACAAGGACTCCGGCACCTCGGGCTACTGCACCCTGCGCTCCCAGGCGGCCGACGGCTCCGAGGTGGGCCGGGCCGACTTCCGCTTCACCGGGTCGGCCACGCGTATCGACAAGGTCGTCACGCTGCGTACGACGGCGAAGGGCACCACGGCCGAGCTGCTCGGCTGCCATACCGGCTGAACGGGACCGGACACCCCGGCTACACCCGGAATACATACCTGCTGACCTGCGTTGATGTGATTCTGATGGCTTATGTCCTCCCCCTTCCGGCCTTGAATTGTTAGGCTCGTGGTTTCGCCCATCCAAGAGGGAACATGCTTCTGGGTAGGGCGATGCTTTGTATTCCCAGTACCGACGAGGAGCACCCTGTGACCCAGACCAGCGAGAACGTCACCTGGCTGACCCAGGAGGCGTACAACAAGCTCAGGAACGAGCTTGAGTACCTTACTGGTCCTGCGCGCACGGAGATCGCCGCCAAGATCGCGGCCGCGCGCGAGGAGGGCGACCTGCGCGAGAACGGCGGGTACCACGCGGCCAAGGAGGAGCAGGGCAAGCAGGAGCTGCGCGTGCGGCAGCTGACCCAGCTTCTCGAGAACGCCAAGGTGGGCGAGGCCCCGGTCTCCGCCGACGGCGCCGTCGCGCCCGGCATGGTCGTCACGATCGCCTTCGACGGTGACGAGGACGACACCCTGACGTTCCTGCTCGCCTCCCGCGAGTACGCGAGCGCCGACATCGAGACGTACTCGCCGCAGTCCCCGCTCGGCGCCGGCGTCACCGGCCACAAGGTCGGCGAGGACGCGGAGTACGAACTGCCGAACGGCAAGAAGGCCTCGGTGCGGATCCTGAAGGCCGAGCCGTACTCGGGCTGATCCGCCCTTCCCATGTGACCTCGAGCCCCCGGTGCCCGGCGATCCAGCCCGACACCGGGGGCTTCGTCGTGCCTGCAGCCGTGCCTGCAGCCGTCAGGCGGTGGCCGAGCGGTACTTGCGGACCGCGAGCGTGCGGAAGACCAGGATGATCACGACCGACCAGATCAGCGAGGCCCACACGGGGTGCTGCATGGGCCAGGCGCTGGATGCCTGGAAGCCCGGGGGAAGGTTGCCGAACAGTTCGCGGCTCGCCTGCACGGTGGCACTGAACGGGTTCCACTCCGCTATGTGCCGCAGGAAGGACGGCATCTGGTTCGCGTCCACGAATGCGTTCGAGATGAACGTCAGCGGGAACAGCCAAATCAGGCCGCCCGAGGTCGCGGCTTCTGGAGTCCGAACGGACAGGCCGATGAGTGCGCCGATCCACGAGAACGCGTACCCGAGCAGCAGGAGCAGGCCGAATCCGGCGAGCACCTTGGCGACGTTCTCATGCGTGCGCCAGCCGACGATCAGGGCGACGACCGCCAGGACGACGAGGGTGAGCGCCGTCTGGACCAGGTCGGCGAGAGTGCGCCCGGTCAGGACCGCGCCGCGCGCCATGGGCAGGGAGCGGAAGCGGTCGATGAGGCCCTTGTGCATGTCGTCGGCGATGCCCGCCCCGGCGCCTGCCGTGGCGAACGTGACGGTCTGGGCGAAGATGCCGGCCATCAGGAACTCGCGGTAGGCCTGGGTGGAGTTGGACGAGCCGACCTGGATGGAGCCGCCGAAGACGTAGGTGAACAGCACCACGAACATGATGGGCTGGATCAGCCCGAAAACGAGCATCTCGGGAATCCGGCCCATGCGGATCAAGTTCCGGCGGGCGACGACCAAGGAATCGTTGACGGCGCTCATTTGACGGCCTCCTCGCCGTTCGCCTCGCCCTGGGCGGCGGTCTCGGCCACGTGTCCCGTCAGCGACAGGAAGACGTCGTCGAGCGTGGGGCGGCGCAGCCCGATGTCGTCTATCTCGATCCCGCGGGTGTCCAGCTCACGGATGATCTCGGCGAGCAGCTTGGCGCCGCCGGTCACCGGGACCGTGAGCTTGCGGGTGTGGTCCTCGACCGTGACCTCGCCCTTGCCGAAGCCGCGCAACACCTCGGCGGCGCTGGTGATGTGCTCGCGCTGGTGCACCACGACCTCGACGCGCTCGCCGCCGGTGCCGGCCTTGAGCTGGTCGGAGGTGCCCTTGGCGATCACCCGGCCGTGGTCGACCACCGCGATGTCGTGGGCGAGGTGGTCGGCCTCCTCCAGGTACTGCGTGGTGAGCAGCAGGGTCGTACCGCCGGAGACGAGCTGTTTGATGACCTCCCACAGCTGCTGGCGGTTGCGCGGGTCCAGGCCGGTCGTCGGCTCGTCCATGAACATCACCGGCGGCGAGGCCACGAGCGCCGCGGCGAGGTCGAGCCGGCGGCGCATGCCTCCGGAGTAGGTCTTGGCGGGGCGGTCGGCGGCGTCCGCGAGGTTGAACTGCTCCAGCAGCTCCCCCGCGCGCGCCTTCGCCGCGTTGCTCTTCATCTGGTACAGCTGCCCGACCATCTGGAGGTTCTCCCGGCCGGTCAGATACTCGTCGACCGCCGCGAACTGGCCGGACAGGCCTATGGAGCGGCGTACGGCGTCGGGGTCCTTCAGTACGTCCACGCCCGCGACCACGGCCTTGCCGCTGTCGGGGCGCAGGAGGGTGGTCAGGCAGCGGACGGTCGTCGTCTTGCCGGCGCCGTTCGGCCCGAGGAGGCCGAGGACCGTGCCCTCGGGCACGTCCAGGTCTACGCCGTCGAGAGCCCTTACGTCGCCGAAGGTCTTCACCAGGCCTTCGGCATGGATGGCGCCTGGCATGTCTGTCTCCACGTCGTCGGGGATGGCTCGAAAAGGCGGGGTTTGCATGTTCGGATACGCCTGCGGCTTTCCGGGCGAGGGTGGTGGTCCCGCAGCCGCCACGACACACCATAACGCGATGTATCGCGTTCCTCAATGGATTTCACCTGAACGGATGGCGAGGGGTGCGAAAGGGCGGCCGGGCCTCAGTCGATGACGGTGTAGCCCGCGTCCCGCAGGGCCTGGCCGACCTCGGCGCAGTGCACCGGGCCCTTCGTCTCGAGGTGCAGCTCCACCTCCGCCTCCGTGAGCCCGAGCCGGGGGTCGGTTCGAACGTGGCTCACGTCGAGGACATTAGCGTCGGCCACTGACAACACCCCGAGGAGCGTGGCGAGGGCGCCCGGGCGGTCCGTCAGCCGGAGCCGAACGGCCAGGTAGCGGCCCTGCGCGGCCATGCCGTGCCGCAGCACGCGCTCCATCAGCACCGGGTCCACGTTCCCGCCGGAGAGCACCGCGACGACCGGCCCCTCGAAGGTGTCCGACACGGCCAGCAGCGCCGCGACCGGGCTCGCCCCGGCCGGTTCCACGACCAGCTTGGCCCGCTCCAGGCACAGCAGCAGAGCGGCCGACAGCTGGTCCTCGCTGACCGTGCGCACCTCGTCGACCAGGTCCCTGACGATCCCGAACGGCACCAGGCCCGGCCGGCCGACCTTGATGCCGTCGGCCATCGTCGCCGGATTCCGCACCGACACCGGGTGCCCGGCGGCCAGCGAGGGCGGGTAGGCCGCCGCGCCCTCCGCCTGCACGCCGACGATCCTGACGTCCGGCCGAATGGCCTTCACCGCCACGGCGATCCCGGCCGCGAGCCCGCCGCCGCCGATGCCGACGACGATCGTGCGCACCTCCGGGCACTGCTCCAGGATCTCCAGGCCGACCGTGCCCTGACCCGCGATGATGTCCGGGTGGTCGAAGGGGTGGATGAACACCGCCCCCGTCTCGGCCGCGTACTCCTCGGCGGCGGCCAGCGTCTCGTCGACCACCTGGCCGTGCAGGCGCACCTCGGCGCCGTAGTCCCGCGTCGCGCTGATCTTGGGCAGCGGGGCGCCCTTCGGCATGAACACCGTGGAGTGCACCCCGAGCAGCGAGGACGCCAGCGCCACGCCCTGCGCGTGGTTCCCCGCGCTCGCGGCGACCACGCCGGCCGCCCGTTCCTCCGGCAGCAGCCCGGAGATGCGCACATAGGCGCCGCGCAGCTTGAACGAGCCGGTCCGCTGCAGGTTCTCGCACTTGAGATGCACCGGCGCGCCGACCAGCTGGGACAGGTGCCGGCTGCCCTCCATCGCGGTGACTCGTGCCACGCCCGAGAGCATCTTCTGGGCACCGCGTACATCGTCGAGGGTGACGGAACGCAAGGAGTCAGCCGTGTGGTAGCTCATGACTCCAGCATCGCAGTTCACGGTCGTACACGATGGTTGTGACCAAGCTCCGAGACCGGTTTGCGCAGCGCCGGTACGGCCCGCCGCCGGGCCGCGTACCCTGTCCCCCAACCCAGCAGCCCTTCATGAAGCGAGCCTCCGGCCATGCCCACAACACCCGAATTGTCGATGGACATGACGACCGTCGGTGACACCGGTCTTCTCGACACCCTTCAGCACGAGGTGGCGGTGTTCGCCCGCCGTGCCGAACAGACGCGGCTCGGCGGGGTCGGGCAGGTGCGCAACTCCATGGACCGCGCGGCGTATCTGCTGCTCAACCGCCTCGACAAGGAAGGCCCGATGGGCGTCAAGGCGCTCGCCGCGAGCATGGGCATCGACTCCTCCACGGTCACCCGGCAGGTGGCTCCGCTGGTCGACACCGGGCTCGTGAAGCGCACCTCGCACCCCGAGGACGGGCGGGCGGTGGTCCTTCAGCTGTCCCCGCGCGGGGCCGCCCGGCTGGAGGAGGTGCGCTCCTCCAGGCGTCAGCTGATGGCCGAGCTGACGCAGGACTGGGCACCGGAGGAGCGCGAGCAGTTCTGCACGCTCCTGACCCGGTTCAACCGCGCGCTGTCCGCGCGGATGACGGTGCAGGGGACCGCGCCGGTGGACCAGCCGCCGGTGTCCTGAGGACGGCCGCCCACCGAGGGCAGCCCGGCGCGGGCACGCAGCGGTCGGTGCCGGAGTCCTGCCGGTCGGTGCCGGAGTCTTGACCCCGGGCCGCCGCTGGCCTCATATGAGACCGGGTCCTGCGTCGTACGCGGTTCACCTGTCCCGTACCGGACAGGGCCCCTCTAGGGGGAGGCGCGGTGCGTGATCGGCAGGTGTCCCGAGGGGCCCGCCGGGCCCGGGAGTTCGAGGCGTTCGTCGCGGGCGCGGCCGGACGTCTGCTGCATGCCGCCACGCTGCTGACCGCGGAGGCGCCGAACGCCAACCCGCGCGCGCGACGCCTGCTGACGCTCGCGCTCGCCCACACCTACGCGCGCTGGGACGGGCTGCACGGCGAGGACCCCTACGACTGCGCCCGCCAGTACCTCGCCACCCGCTTCGCACGCGCAACGTGGCACCAGTACGGCGCCTTCGGCCGCACCCGCCCGGATCCGGACGGGCCGCTTGCCGCACTCACCCCACAGGAGCGGCTGATCCTGGTACTGCGCCTCTACGAAGGAGTCGCCGAGGAACAGGCAGCGGCCCTCCTCGGACTTCCACGGGAACGCGTCCACACCATCTGCGACCGCGCGACAGCCACCCTGCTCCACCCGGCAAGCCGCCCCGCGCCACGGAGCGCGGGCAGGGAGGTGGCGCCTTCATGAGGCGGTGGGAAGTGAACAGCGCGGTGAGTGCCAGGGGCGTGGGAAGCGTGCGGGGCGGCGGGAGCGCCGTGCGGGTGGACGGCCCCGCCGGCACGCGGACAGCAGGAACTCGGCGCGTCGGGAGGGCGGTGTGAACCGGCCCGAACGGGAGGCCGCCGCGCGGCAGATCATGGAGCAGACCCCGGCACCGGTGCCGCCGGACCTGTGTGCGGAGGCGGTGCGCCGCGGCGAACGCCTGCTGCGGCGCAGGCAGCTCGTCCGCCGGACGCTGTGGCTGCTGGCCTGCGCCGCAGTCGTCGCGTTCAGCGTGTGGGCGGCCCGAGTGCACCCCTGGGCGGAGCCGCCCTCCCAGACGACTCCGCCGATCACCGGCTGGTGAGCCGCCGGCCGGTGGCGTCGCTGGCGTCCAGGGCCGTCGGCTGGTACGGCCGCGGGAGGGCGGGGGGGGCGGCCCGCCCCGTACGGCGGCGGGCACCCGGGGCCGCGGCGGAGCCGCACATCGATACGGCCCCGCGCGTCCCCTTGCGGCCCGGCCGCGCCCCGCGTCGGGCGTCCGTTTCCGTCAGCCCAGCGCCTGCTGGAGGTCGGTCAGCAGGTCGTCGACGTTTTCGATGCCCACGGACAGTCGTACCAGGTCGCCGGGGACCTCGAGCGCGGAGCCGGCCGCGGAGGCGTGCGTCATCCGGCCGGGGTGCTCGATGAGGGACTCGACACCGCCGAGGGACTCGCCGAGGGTGAACACCTTCGCGCGGTTGCACACCTCGACGGCGGCCTCCTCGCCGCCCTCCACCCGGAAGGACACCATGCCGCCGAACGCCTTCATCTGCTTCGCGGCGACCTCATGGCCGGGGTGCTCGGGCAGGCCCGGGTAGAGCACGCTGGTCACGCGCGCGTGCCGGGTCAGCATGTCGGCGATCTTCGTGGCGTTCTCGCTGTGCCGGTCCATCCGCACCGCGAGGGTCTTGGTGCCGCGCAGCACCAGCCAGGAGTCGAAGGGGCCGGCGACGGCGCCCATCGCGTTCTGGTGATAGGCCAGCTCCTCGCCGAGGCCCGGGTCGGAGACGATCAGCGCGCCGCCCACGACGTCCGAGTGACCGCCCATGTACTTGGTCAGGGAGTGGACGACGACGTCCGCGCCGAGCGACAGCGGCTGCTGCAGATAGGGCGTGGCGAAGGTGTTGTCGACGACGAGCTTCGCGCCCGCGTCGTGCGCGACCTGGGCGACGGCGGCGATGTCGGTGATGCCGAGCAGCGGGTTGGAGGGGGTCTCGACCCAGACGGCCTTGGTCTTCGGGGTGATCGCGGCCCGTACGGCGGCCGGGTCGCTGGTGTCCGCGACCGACCACTCCACGCCCCAGCGGGTGACGACCTTGGCGAAGAGGCGGAAGGTGCCGCCGTAGGCGTCGTTCGGGATCACCACGTGGTCACCGGGGCTGAGCAGCGTGCGCAGCAAGGTGTCCTCGGCCGCCAGGCCGGACGCGAAGGCGAGACCTCGACGGCCGCCCTCCAGCGCGGCGAGGTTCTCCTCGAGGGCGGTACGGGTGGGGTTGGCGCTGCGGCTGTACTCGTAGCCGCCGCGCAGCCCGCCGACGCCGTCCTGCTTGTAGGTCGAGACCTGGTAGATCGGCGGGACGACCGCGCCGGTGAGGGGATCCGCGGTGTTGCCCGCGTGGATCGCGAGGGTCTCGAAGTGCTGACTGAAATGCCTGTCGCTCATGTGCACCGAGCGTAATGCGCCTGACCGGGTCCTGTGGCCCGCAGAGCAACCCGGCACGCTGACCTGTCATGAACGGGACCTGAGTTTTCCACAGCCCCGCGGTGGGGTTGGCCAATTGTCGGCGGCGTCTGGTTCGCTTGACGCATGGCGATTCTCTGGCTGGTCATGGCGCTGCTCATGCTGAGCTTCGTGCTGCTCCCGTTCATGCGGCGCAGGCGCGGGATGATCGAGCAGGTTCCCCCGGGACACCCGGACGCCGCCGACCCGGCGGCCTACGGCTTCGTGCGCCAGGAGGAGCTGGACGTGCGCATGCCCGGCACGGACCAGGACCTGCTGGAGGTCCTGGAGTTGGTGCAGCGCACGCAGGACTATCGCGCGGCTTCCCAGTTGCTGGCCGGCACCGAGACCGAGGGCGAGCTGCGCTGGCAGCGGGTACAGGCGTTCGCGGGCGCGGCCGCGCTGGAGCTGCAGCAGCGGCCCGGCGGGGTGCACGAGACGCCGGGCGGCCAGTGGCTGCGGGTGTGGCGGGCCGAGCAGCCCAAGGACGCGGGCTGCGCCGCCGTCTACGCGGAGTTCCTGGTGCAGCAGGCCTGGCGGACGTCGACGCCGGGCACGGACGACTTCCGGATCATCATGGAGGAGGCCCGGGACGCGTGCGCTCAGGCCGCGCTGCTGGCCCCGGGTGACCCGGTGCCGTACATCGTCGGGCTGTCCATCGCGCGTGGACTGGCCTATTCCCAGGCCGAGTTCGATCAGCTGTGGCTGAAGATCCTCGACCGCGCCCCGCATCACATGGGCGCCCATCTGGCCGCGCTGCACTACTGGTGCGAGAAGTGGCACGGCTCGCGCGAGCAGGCGTACGCCTTCGCCGAGGCCGCCGCGACACGCGCCCCGCAGGGCTCGCTGCTCGCCGCGCTGCCCCTGTTCGCGGTCTTCGAGCACCTCCCCGAGGTGAACCTGGTGGCGGGCTTCTACCAGAGCGAGGTCGTCACCAAGGCGATGCACGGCGCCCTGCACGCGGTGCACTCGGCCCGCCCCGACGATCCCGTGCTCGCGCACGTCCGCCATCTGCTGATCTTCTTCCTGGTCCGCGCCGAGCGCTGGCAGGAGGCCATGCACCAGCTGATACACGTCGACGGACACGTCGGGGCGCTGCCGTGGACGCTGTCCGCCGACCCGGCCGCCGAGTTCGCCCTCTACCGCGCCCTGGCGGTGGCCGGTTACGAGGCCAACGGCGGTAACCCGGCCACCCTCCCCGGCTGAGTCATCGGCCCCGGCCGGCCACCTTCCCGGAGGGCAAGGTGGCCGCCGAACGGGACGGGCAGGCCGGGAGTTCGCCGCCGGCCCGGCCGCCGCGCGGATCGCCGGACGCGACGGCGTGAACCCGACCTACGAGGAGGTCTGCTCGGGCCTGCCAGCCACGTGGAGGGGATCCTCCCGGGCGGGTACTGCGGACCGGGCGGGACGGGGCCCAGGCCGAGTACCGGTGTCGTCGCGCGCGGCCCACAGACCGCCTGCCTCTGGCAGATCCCCCACCCCACCCCACCCCACCCCACCCCACCCTCGCCGAGCTGTACACGCAGTACCCGCGCTGGGGGCACTTCGCTCTCGACTTCGAGCCGCGCCTGACCCGGCTGCTACAGGCCACCGCGACCGGCCTCGCTGCGGGCGGCGCAGCTATGGAAGCCATTTGATGTTTTCGCCCGGTGTGGGTGCGCCCCAGCACCACCCGCCCTCCGAGCCGATTTGGCGGTTGCCGTGAAGGAGGGTGGCGGCGAGTTAGGCCGGCGTGGCGGCTTTGGGACTCTCCTGCCGGAGCACGAAGGGATCGATGCACTCATCAGCCTGCCCAAGACTCCGCCCGGCTGGGAGACCCGGGACCAGCACTCCCCCTGTTCCCATCCGTGTGCGGCGACCGACCGAATGGTCCACTGAACAGGTCCGCCGATCACCAAGGACATGCACGGGACTGATCGAGAGTGCCGATACTCCCGCCGACCTGCCAGGACGCACTCCGCGAAAAGGGCTGTGAGCACGGCTTGACGTCTCCATCTGCGACGTGACTCCGCTCGCTCACGAGATCCACGCACTCGTCAACAGCGTCGGCCTGGGCTCCGCGACCCGACTGCAGCCCAAAGAGCTGCCGTACCCGCCGAGGACGCGCTACTGGCCCACCTGCGCTCGTGATCGTACGCACTCGCCCAGGAGCCGGCTGCCGCCAAGGGGTACACGCGCCGAGCGTGGCCATGGCATTCCTGCCGGAGCTCCGGGCCCGGGAGGAACGGGAGAGTCGCGGGCGGAGACCACCGGGAGGAACATCGGAGTCACGGAGGCAAGGTGGTGGCTATGGGGACGCCGTCGATGCATTTCAGCGAGAGTCCTGAGGATCCTTTCGCCATCGGGCGTGGCGCCGCGGCCGTGCTCGACGATCAGGGCACCGTGGTCGGCTGGGGTGCACGCGCACAGGAACTGCTCGGCTATCCGGCCAAGGAAGTGATCGGACGCGCGTGGCAGGACCTCCTGATCGACAGCCGTGACCTCCCGCTCGCGCGGTCCGTCGTCGTGGACGCCGTGAAGGCGGGGGGATGGTTCGGGGTCCTGCCCGTCCGGCACCGCGACGGACGCCGCGTGGAGATGGGTTTCCGGGTCCGTGCGGTCACCCGCGAGGGGGGCGGTCAGGAGTGGCTCCTGGTCGGTGCTCCTGCCACCGAGGTCATTGCCTGGCAGCGGGACCGTGCGCTGCTGGACGGTCTGTACCGGCGGTCCCCGATCGGTCTGGTCACTTACGACCCGGACAGGAGAGTGATCAGGGTCAACCGTGCGGTCGAAAAGGCAAGCGGCGTCCCGGCCGAGGCGCCGGTGGGCCACCGACCCCGTGAATTCATGATCGACGAGGACGCGGGTCCGGCCGATGAACGGGTACGGCACGTCTTGGAGACCGGCGAGCCGTTGATCTTCACGGAGCAGTCCGCCCGGGCACGCCACGATCCGGGCCGGGAACGGATCGTGTCCGTCTCGGCATTCCGGATGGAAGACCCCTCCGGCCGGGTTCTCGGCGTGGCCGAGACGATCGAGGACGTGACCGACCGCCACCGGGCGCAACGCAGACTCGCGCTGCTGAACGAGGCGAGCGCCCGTATCGGAACCTCACTGGACGTGGCACAGACCGCTCGGGAACTGGCCGAAGTGGCCGTCCGCGGCTTGGCCGACCACTGCTCGGTGGACCTCCTCAAGTGCGTGACACTGGGTGACGAACCCGTTTCCGGTACAGCGGGTCCGTTGCTCCGGACCGCCCTCTCACCACCGGAACACCGTGTCCCGTTCCGGGAGGGCGATGTGGTGCCGCTGCTGCCGGAATCCGCGCAGGCGCGGTGCTTGGCCGAGCGTCGCCCGATTCTCGAGGGGCGGCTGTGCCTCCGCCCCGAGTGGTACGCCATGGACCGGCGGCGGATCGAGCTCGCCCTGGGTCTCGGCGTTCATTCGCTGATCGCGGTGCCCCTGGTCGCGCGCGGCCTGGTACTGGGCGTGGTGAGCCTGTGGCGGTCGCGCAATTCGGAGCCGTTCGAGGACGATGATGCGGCGGTGGCTCAGGAGCTTTCCTCGCGTGCGGCCGTCTGTATCGACAACGCGCGCCGCTTCACCCAGCAGCAGAACACCGCTCTGACTCTTCAGCGCAGTCTGCTGCCGAGCACGCTGTCCGACCTGCCGGCCGTGGAGGTGGCCTGCAGATACCTCCCAGCAAGCGGTGAACCGGGTCTCGGGGGTGACTGGTTCGACGTGATCCCGTTGTCGGGGGCCCGGGTCGCCCTCGTCGTCGGAGACGTGGTCGGTCACGGGATCCACGCCGCGGCCTCGATGGGTCGGCTGCGCGCCGCCGTGCGCACCCTGGCCAGCCTCGACCTGGAACCGGACGAGGTGGTGGCGCGGCTGGACGATCTGGTCAGTCTGCTGGCCGCCGAGCTGGAGGCGAACGCCGACGACAACCCGTGGGCGATCGAGCAGGTGCTCGGGGCCACCTGCCTCTACGCCGTCTACGATCCGGTCTCCCAGCGCTGCTCCCTGGCACGGGCCGGTCACCCGGCGCCGGTCGTGTCCACCCCGGACGGCGAGGTGACCGTGCTCGATCCGCCCGCGGGTCCGCCACTGGGCCTGGGCGGGCTGCCCTTCGAAACGTACGACCTGGACCTCCCCGAGGGGAGCCTGCTCACGCTCTACACCAACGGCCTCCTGGAGGCGGGGAACGGCGACGTGTACACCGCGCTGGAGAACCTGCGCGCATGTCTCACCGGCACCACGGAGCCTCTGGACCAGGACTGCCACGCCGTGGTCGAAGCGCTGCTGCCCAAGGGCCACCTCCCCACCGACGACGTCGCGCTGCTCATCGCCCGTACCCGCGTGCTGCGGCCGGAGAACGTCGCCTCGTGGCAGCTGCCGCTGGACGCGACCTCAGCCGCCCGCGCCAGGGAGCTGACCACGGCGAAACTCGACGAATGGGGGCTGACCGAACTGGCCTTCACCACCGAGCTGGTCGCCAGCGAGCTCGTCACGAACACCTACCGCTACGCGGCCGGCCCCGTCACCCTGCGCCTCATCCGTACGCACAGCCTGATCTGCGAGGTGTCCGACACCAGCCACACTTCCCCCCACCTGCGACGGGCCCTCAGCACGGACGAGGGCGGACGCGGGCTCTTCCTGGTCGCGCAGCTCACAGAGCGGTGGGGCACCCGCTACACCCACGACGGCAAGACCGTCTGGACGGAGCAGCCCCTGCCGCCCGCATGACACGCGGCCCCACAACCGCAATCAACGGCGAAGAGCCGATCAGCGGCGGGTCACACGGCAGCACAGGCTCTCCGGGACAGGGGTGTCCTGCCCGATCCGTGTGATCAGGGCGGACGGCTGAGCCTCGGCTGCCGAAAGGCCTCCATGACAGTCGCGTTCCGGAGATTCTCGTGCGAGGTCACACCGGGGGTAGCGCGAAGACGTTCCCCGCAGTGCAGGCGACGATGTAATCGCCTCCGTCGGCCAGTTCCCATATGCCTTTCGTCGTCGAGATCTGGCTGGTACGAAAGTTCCAGACCTGTTTCCCCGTACGGCGGTCAAGGGCGTAAACGCCACTGCTCTGGTCGCCGCTGGCGACGTACACGGCGGTGTCGGTCACCACCAGGTCGTTGCCGTTGGCACCTCCGTCGATGCTCTTGGACCAGATGTGCCGGCCGTCGGAGGCGTCGAGAGCGTGTACGCCTCGGTCGCTGTCGCCGATGTACAACACGCCGTCCTTGACCCGCGGGGCGCTGAAGAACCCTGCCGAGCTGTGGCTGAGTGCCATCCACTTCTTTGCGCTCGTAGCCAGATCGCGAGCGACGATGTGCCGGTCGGCCACGAAAACGGTGCCGTTGTCCACTGCCGGAAGAGTGTCGTTGCCCGAATCGGGAAAATTCGCGGACCAGGCCAATCTGCCGTCGGCGGTGTCACGGACGTTCAATGCGTTGGTGGCGTCGTCCGTATAGACCAGGTAGCTGCCCGACACGGCACCCAGGGAAACCGTGACAGGCTTCCTTCCGTCGAGCGCCATGCGCCAGCGCTCGCGCTTCGTACGGATGTCGATGCTCAGCAGCACCGTACGGCGCTTGCCCGGCCCCGGATCGGGACCGTCGGCGGTGGGACTGCCCGAGCCGAAGGCGTAGATGGCCTTGTCGTCGGCGGCGACGAACGCCGAGATGCCGACCAGGTTCGAAGGCAGGGACCACTGCCACGTCGGCTTGCCGGTGGCCGGATCCACCTGCATGACGTGTGCCTTCTGGTCCAGGGCGACGAAGGCGCTCCCGTTCACGAACATGGGGATCAGCCCCGTCGGCCGGCCGAAGGTGCCTGACCCCGACCACTTGGGCAGGCCCGTGGCCACGGCAAGGCCGACCGGCTGGCCCTGCGGCAGGATCACCGTGCTTCCCGACACAGTCACGAGCGAGTTCTTCGGGTCGCCGCCGGTGTATGCCCACAGGGCCGGTGCCACACCACCCGGCCATTGGGTACGCCGCGGAGTCGGTGTGCCGGTGTCTGTCGGGGAGGGCTTCGGCCCCGGCTTGTCGCCGGGCATCAGCGCGATGGCAGCCCCGGCACCTGCAAGGCCCACCGCCCCGGCCGTGGCTGCGACGGCCAGGAACCGACGCCGTGAAGGTGCTGCTTTGGCAGACCCGGCGCTCACCGGCCCGCCCGGGGGAGAGACCATGGATCCCGCAGCTTAGCCAACACAGTCGCCGGACTGTCCGCCGAGACCATGCAGCGCCGGTGCGGCCCGCCCGCGTGACTCAGGTCAACTCTGCGATGAGTCGCCGCAGTTCGGCTCGCTCGGCCTCCAAGCGTGCGGCCCTGTCGTCGAGTTCGGCCAAGCGGCGGCGCAGGGTTTCCGGGATGCCGGGGCAGGGGCGAGGGTCGGGCCGGGTGTGGTGTTGTCGGCCGTGCAGGGCAGCAGAGCGGCCACCACCCGGGTGGGCAGGCCCGCCGCGAGGAGGGTGCGGATGCGGCGGACCCGGGGGATGTCCGCCTCCGTGTACTCGCGGTAGCCGTTGGCGCGGCGGTGCGGGATCAGCAGGCCGGTGTGTTCGTAGTGACGCAGGAGGCGGGGGCTGGTGCCGGTGCGGGCGGAGAGTACGCCGATCAGCATCCCCGCCGCCCCCTTCTCGTACCGCCCGCCGCTTGACCTTGTCACCGTGTCAGGCTGCGACCCTCCCCCGGCGATCACTATTCCGCGACCCCGAGGAGAGCGATGATCATCGATGCGCACGGCCACGTGCACGACCCGGTCCGTCTTCACCTGGGCGCCCTCGATGCCGCCGGCGTCGACAAGGCCGTCCTGTTCCCCACGCGCCCCCACCCCGAGCGCGCCACCGATCTGGCCGGTCTTCGCCGTGAGTTCGCGGTGCTCGACAGCGCGCTCGGCGGGACGGCCGGGTCACGGGAGGCCTTCGCGGGTGCCCTGGACGAGGTGAGCGCGGCGGTCGCGGACCATCCGGAGCGGTTCGTCGGATTCGGATCCGTACCCCTGGAGTTGCCGGACGCGGAAGTGGAACGGGCCGTAGCCGAGGACGTGGTGGGGCGGGGGCTGTGCGGCATCGGTGAGCTGACGCCCGCTCCGGGGCGGGCGGGCCGGCTGGAACCGGTG
Organism: Streptomyces sp. NPDC054783; assembly: GCF_053611725.1. Classification (NCBI taxonomy): domain Bacteria; kingdom Bacillati; phylum Actinomycetota; class Actinomycetes; order Kitasatosporales; family Streptomycetaceae; genus Streptomyces; species Streptomyces sp. NPDC054783. The sequence continues at coordinate 206,553 of NZ_JBSHAY010000014.1, forward strand.
CTGCGGGCCGCCGCCGACCACGGCGGGCTGCCGGTCGCCGTGCACGGGTTCGCCCCCACCACCGCCGAGGACCTGCGCACGCTCGCCGCCCTCTCCCGCCGCCACCCGCGCGTCCCCCTCGTCATCAGCCAGCTCGGCGGTCTGCACTGGATGGAGGCCGTCGAGCTGGTCCGGGACACGCCGGGCATGTACCTGGAACTGTCCACCGCGTTCCTGGTCATCGCCGTACGGCTCGCCGTCCGCGAACTTCCCGAGCGCACCCTCTTCGGCTCCGACGCGCCCTACGGGGACCCGGTCGTGGCCCGCGTGACGGTGGAGCGGGCGACGGACTCCGTGGAGGTCCGGGAGCGCGTCCTCGGCGGGAACGCGGCCGAACTGCTCGGGCTCGTGGCGCAGGCCGGGTAAGCAGGCCGGGTAATTCCGGCGACGGGGGCGGGGCCTGCCCCGTACATTCCTTCCGGTGAGCACATTTCTGATCGGTGGTGGGTGGGACACGGCCGAGGTGTACGAGCCGTTCGTCCGTACGGTCGGGGGAGACCGGCGCATCGGGTGTCTGATCGTCGACGAGGGGGACGGGGCGGCCCAGTTCGAGCGGTATGCCGAAGTGCTGGGGAAGGCGGGCCCGGCCACGCCCGTGCCCTTGCTCGTGCCGCTCGGTGGCCGCTTCGAGCCGGAGGCGGCGCTGGACGGGGTCGACGGGCTGCTGGTGTGCGGTGGGCTGACGCCCGCGTACCAGGAGGCACTCGAGGGGTGTCTGGAGCGGCTGCCGGCGCTGCTCGCCGGACGGCGGATGCCTTACGCCGGGTTCTCCGCCGGTGCCGCCGTCGCCGCGCGGCGGTCCGTGGTCGGCGGGTGGCTGGTGGACGGGGTGCCGGTGTGTCCGGAGGAGACCGGGGAGGACCTCGCGGAGGTCGAGGTGCGGGCGGGGCTCGGGCTGGTGCCGTTCGCGGTCGACGTCCACGCCGCCCAGTGGGGCACGCTCGCGCGGCTGGTCGCGGTGGTCGGGCGGGGCGCGGCGCCGTACGGGGTCGCATTGGACGAGAGCACCCTGCTCCACGTGGTGGGCGGCGAGGTCCGGGTGGCCGGGCTGGGGCGCGCCCATGTCGTACGGCCGGGCGGGGACGGGGGTGTGCTCGTGCGGGCCTACCGCGCGGGGGAATCCTTCTCGATCGGCTAGGGCCGGATTCGCTTACCCGACGGACAGCCGCCCCAACGGCCGGCCGGATCAAGACCAGCCGTCCCGACGGCGATGCGCGGCGCAGTCGCCACACCAGGCCCAATCGCCACAATAAACCCAATGGCGACACTGCCCCAAAGGTCACACCCGGCCCACGGCGACACCCCGTTCCGTCGGTGTCGCGCCGGCCCCCGCCCCCGACCGGATCGGACCGGACCGGACCGGACCGGACCGGTCAGATCGTCGTCGTGTCGATCACGAAGCGGTAGCGGACGTCGCTCGCCAGCACCCGCTCGTACGCCTCGTTGATCTCCCCGGCGCCGATCAGCTCGATCTCGGCGCCCAGTCCGTGCGCGGCGCAGAAGTCGAGCATCTCCTGGGTCTCGGCGATGCCGCCGATCATCGACCCGGCGAGGGTCTTGCGGCCGCCGATCACCGAGAACAGGTTCAGGGCGATGGGCTCCTCGGGCGCACCCACGTTGACCAGCGCGCCGTCCACCTTCAGCAGCGACAGCAACGCGCCGAAGTCCATCGGTGCCGAGACGGTGGAGACGATCAGGTCGAAGGTGCCGGCCAGCTGCTCGAAGGTCTTCGGGTCGCCGGTGGCGTAGTAGTGGTCGGCGCCCAGCTTCAGACCGTCGTCCTTCTTGCGCAGGGACTGCGAGAGGACGGTCACCTCGGCGCCCATCGCGTGCGCGATCTTGACGGCCATGTGGCCCAGGCCGCCCAGTCCGACCACGGCGACCTTCTTGCCGGGGCCCGCGTTCCAGTGCTTGAGCGGCGAGTAGGTGGTGATGCCGGCGCAGAGCAGCGGGGCGGCCACGTCCAGCGACAGGCCGTCGGGGATGCGCACGACGTAGTTCTCGTCGACGACGACCTTCTCGGAGTAGCCGCCGTAGGTGGGCTTGCCGTCCTTGCCGACGGCGTTGTACGTGCCGACCATGCCCTTGAGGCAGAACTGCTCCAGGCCCTTGAGACAGTTCTCGCACTCACGGCAGGAGTCGACCATGCAGCCGACGCCCACCCGGTCGCCGACGGCGAACCTGGTGACACCGGGGCCGACCTCGGAGACCACGCCCGCGATCTCGTGGCCGGGCACCATCGGGAAGATGGCCTCGCCCCAGCCCTCACGGGCCTGGTGGATGTCGGAGTGGCAGATGCCGGCGAACTTGATGTCGATCAGGACGTCGAACTCGCCGACCTCGCGCCGCTCGATGGTCGTCCGCTCCAGCGGGGCCTTCGCGGCGGGCGCGGCGTACGCAGCAACAGTGGTCATGCCGGGGTTCTCCTAGCAGGTGTTCCGTGCCCGGTTGCCTTCCGACCGGGTACGGCCCCAGCCTGCCGCGATCCGGTCCGGCCACCCAGACCACGCCTTTGCGTACGACCGCCGTGCCTACCACTGTCGGGGTCAGTTTCCTGTGCGTACGACGATGAATACTGGATGTATGGACAACCAGCCCCTGCCCTCGTCCCCGCCGCTGGACCGGCGTGCCGAGCTGAGCGAGTTCCTGCGCAGCCGGCGGGCCCGGCTGAAGCCGGAGGACGTGGGGCTGCCCGATTTCGGCCGGCACCGGCGGGTGCCGGGGCTGCGCCGCGAGGAGCTGGCGCAGCTGGCCGGGGTGTCGGTGGCGTACTACACCCGGCTGGAACAGGGCAACGGGCGGAACGTCTCGGCGGAGGTCCTGGGCTCGATCGCCAGGGCGCTCAGGCTGTCGGACGCCGAGCACGCGCATCTGACGCATCTGGCCAAGCCGACGTGGCACAAGAAGAAGCCGGCGGCGCGGCAGCAGCAGGTCCGCGTCACGCTGCGGCAGCTGCTGGACACGATGGACGGCGTACCGGCGTACGTCGTCGGGCGCCGCTCGGAGATCCTCGCCTGGAACCGGATGGCGGAGGCGGTCTTCGGTGACTGGGCGGAACTGCCGGCGGCCGAGCGCAACTGGGCCCGTCTGGTGTTCCTGCGCCCGGACTACCGTGAGCTGTTCGTCGACTGGGAGCAGAAGGCGATCGACATCGTCTGCGCCCTGCGCATGGACGCGGGCTGCCACCCGGACGACCCGAGGCTGTCGGCACTCGTCGGTGAACTCTCCGTCAAGAGCGAGGAGTTCCGCCGTCTGTGGGCGACGCACGACGTCAAGGAGAAGAGTCATGGCGTCAAGCACCTGCAGCACCCGCTGGTCGGCGGCCTCGCCTTGAACTTCGAGTCCTTCCGCCTGACGGGCGACGCGGACCAGTCCCTGGTCACCTACCACGCCGAACCGGGCTCCCCGTCCGCCGACTCCCTGCGCCTGCTGGCCAGCTGGGGCACGGACGCGACCCGCGCGGTGCCGTCGGCGTAGGCCTTCTCACAACGCCCTCGTGCGACGCCTTCGGAAGACGCCTTCGGAAGACCGAGGGGCACCCGGAGCCTTGCTCCGGGTGCCCCTCGCCCGTTCAGCGGGCGCTACGGCTCACTTGCCGAAGTACGCGTCGTAGACCGTGATCTGCGAGGTGTTGCCCTGCTTGTCGGTGATCACGGAGCGGAACGAGACGGACTTGCCCTTCGCCGGGCTCTTCACGCTGATCCTGCCGCCTCGGACGTCGACCTTCGTGAAGGTCTTGCCGTCGTAGGAGACGTACACCGCGAGGGACTTCAGGTTCCCGCCCGCGGCCGAGCCCTCGACGGTGACCGGGAAGCCGACCGTCCGGCCGGCCGGGACCCGGCTGTCCAGGCCGGTCGTGACGCCGTAGTGCAGGACGGAGGCCGGGAGCTTCACCGCGGTGCCGAACACGTTCTTGGAGCGGAAGGTCCAGGCCGCGTCGATCCGCGAGGAGGCCGGGGCGACGCTCGCCGAGCGCTTGACCGAGGTGGTCAGCTTGTACGCGGCGTCACCGGCCGGGACCTTGAAGGCCTCGGTGCCGAACAGCGGGTCCGCGTTGGAGCCGACCTTGGTGCCGTCGCGGTACAGGGTCGTGTTCACCGAGGTGAACTCCGAGTACCCGGCGTGCCTGCCGCAGTCGCTGAACAGGGGCAGCGAGCCGTAGATCTCGTTGCCGCTGCGGAACAGCCCGAGGTCCTTGTCGACGTGCGGGCCGAAGACCGCGGTGTTGACCGTCCTGGTGTAGCTGTGGCCGGCCTTGAAGGTGGACTGACCGAGCGTGTAACTCGCCTCCCGGATCGGGAAGCCGTCCTGGTCGCGCCCGCCGTACTGGCTGAAGTCCAGGTCCCACAGGACGCCGCCGCCCGCGGACACGTGCAGGGTGCGGGTGCCGGGCAGCTTCTGCGGGATGTCGATGGAGGAGGCGCCGGAGCTGCCGGGCAGCCAGCCGATGGGGCTGATCGAGCCGGTCTTGCCGCGCGCGGCGGCGCCGAGCCGGGCCTTGACGGTGGCCAGCTCACTCGCCTTGTAGTGCTTGGTGTAGCCGGTGGCGAGCTGCTTGACCGGGCCGCCGAACGTGACGTCGTACTCCTCGCCCGCGCCCTTGGTCCAGTGGCCGTCCCACTGCTGGAACAGCCGGCCGGCGGGCAGCCCCGGGCCCAGGTGGGCGGTGCGGAAGTTCTTGTACGAGTCCAGGAACCAGTTGTAGCTGAACTCGCCGTCGCCGATCGTCAGGGAGTACCCAGGCGCGGCGAACTGCGACTTCACTCCCGTGGCCGGGACGGTGATGTCCACCGGCCTGGCCCTGCGCGCGTCGATCGTGACGGTCTGCTTCTTGGAGACGGTCAGCTTCGGCTGGGCGATCCAGTCGGTGCCCTTGGTGCCGTCCTTGTCCACGAAGACGGCGGAGTTCAGGATGTACGTGCCCTTGGGCGCGCGCACCTTCACCGTGCCGGAGGGGTCGTACGGGCTCAGCTCCGTGCCGCTCGCCAGTCCGGTCACACCGCTGAGGCCGGCGTTGTAGAACTTGGCCGGCTTGCCGTCACGGCCGATGACCTTCAGCGTGATGTCGTACGACTCCACCTCGCGCTGCACCGCGGCGGCCGTGCGGACCGTCTGGCCGGCGCCGGTCGCGGTCACGTAGGCGGAGTAGGCGCCGTCGAGGGTGCCGCCCAGCCTGGTGTCGGCCATGAGGTCGACGGAGGCCCTGCCGTGCGCGGGGACCGTCAGCCTGGTCGCACCGAGCCGGAAGAAGCCCGAGGGGGCCGCGTGGCCCTTGGGGTCGAGTGCGGTGCTGCTCAGGGTGAGCGTGACGTCCTTGTCGCCGAGGTTGCGGTAGGTCACCTTCTTGGTGACGGGCTTGTCGTCGGTGTGCGGCCACTGCTGCAGCCCGAAGTTCACCGAGACCGGATCGGCGATCACGGACTGGCCGATGGCCCTGTCCACCGCGATACGGCCCGAACCCTGCTGGTACGGCGTGTAGTTGCCGCCCTTGGCGGAGCCGGTGAGCGCGCCCTTCAGCTCGGCGTAGCCCCAGTCGGGGTGCTCCTGCTTCAGGATCGCGGCGGCGCCCGCGACGTGCGGGGTGGCCATGGAGGTGCCGGAGAGGGTCAGGTAGCCCTCGGGCTTCTCGCCGACCTCCTGGTCGACGACGCTGCCCTTGGCCGCCGCGGCGGTGATGTCCACGCCGGGCGCGGTGACGTCGGGCTTGATGGCGTAGTCGCCGAGGCGCGGGCCGGTGGAGGAGAAGTCGGCGAGCTTGTCCTTCTTGTCGACGGCGCCGACGGTGAGCGCGGCGTCCGCGCTGCCCGGCGAACTGATCGACTGAGGGCCGTCGTTGCCGGCGGCGATCGCGAACAGGACGCCCTTGGTGGCGGACAGTTTGTCGACCTCGGCCTCGAGCGGGTCGATGCCGGGGCTGTCGTAGCCGCCGAGGCTGAGGTTGACGACGGAGGCGCCCTGCTGGGCCGCCCACTCCATGCCGGCGAGGATGCCGGAGTCGTCACCGGAGCCGGTGTCGTCGAGGACCTTGCCGTTGAGGATCTTGGCGTCCGGGGCGACCCCCTTGTACTTGCCGCCGGACCCTGCGGGAAATGCAGCGCCGGTGCCCGCCACGATGGAGGCGACGTGGGTGCCGTGCCCGTAGTGGTCGGTGGCATCGGCGGCGCCGGAGAAGTTCTTGGCCGCGATCACCTGGTTCTTGAGGTCCGGGTGCCGGGTGTCCACACCGGTGTCCAGGACGGCGACCTTCACGCCCTTGCCGGTGTAGCCGGCCTTCCAGGCGACCGGGGCGCCGATCTGCGGCACGGACTTGTCGAGGGAGGCCTTGCGGACACCGTCGAGCCAGACGTGCGCGATGCCGGAGGCGGTGTCGTTCCCGTGGGTGACGGCGTGCCACAGCCCGGCGGTGTTCTTGACCGGCGCCTGTACGGCGTCGGCGTCGAGGGCGCTCAGGCTGCGCCGCAGACGGCCCGCGTCCCGGACGTCCGCCCTGGCGGCCTGCGCGGCCCGGGCGGAGCCGGTGTAGGCGACGATGACCTTCAGGCCGTCCTTCTGGGCCCGGCGGGTGGCCGCCTTGTTCAACTCGGTGATGTCGAACAGGCGCTGGTCCAGCTTGCCGGAGGCCACCAGGTGGGCCGCGTCGACCGGGACGACCAGGGTGTGGCCCTCGGTCCTGCGGACCTGGACGGGTATGTGCTCGCGGCCCCTGGCCCGCTGCAGGCCGACGATGCGGCCCTTGGCGTCGAGGGCTACGCGGTCTCCGGTGATGAGCGTGACGTGGGTCTTCGCGGTGAGCGCGGAGGCGGCGGTCGGCGCGCGCTCCGCGGGCTTCGCCGACGCCGGGCTGGTCATACCCGCTGCGAGGGCGACGGCTGCGGCCGTGGCGACACTGGCCGCAGCAGCTCTTTTCACTTGTCTGCGCAAGTTCTCCCCCTGGAGATGGAGTGCCGGGCGAATTCCCCGTTCGCCCGGCCGGAGGCGGCCTCGTACGTGCACACGTCGCTGGCACGTCGAACCCCCCGGATCACGCAGTATGCCGGGGGGTGATCAGTCGTCTCAATGGATGAGAGGACGGTAAGAAAGAGCGACGGAAAACTGTTACGCCGCGGGCGGAGCGCTGTTACAAACCGTCAGGCGCCGGCGTTCTCCCTTACCGTGATCTTTCCCTTGCGGATGGTGGCCAGCCGTGGGGCCTTCTTCGCGATCGCGGAGTCGTGGGTGACCATGATGAAGGTCAACCCGTGCTCCTTCCACAGGCGTTCGAGCACGTCCATGATCTCGTCGCGCATGCCCTCGTCGAGGTTGCCGGTCGGTTCGTCGGCGAGCAGCACCTTGGGCTTCTTGACCACGGCACGGGCGATGGCGACGCGCTGCTGCTGTCCTCCGGACATCTCACCGGGGAGGTGGGAGAGACGTTCGCCGAGGCCGACGGACTTCAGTGCGTCGGCGGCGAGTTCGCGGCGTTCCTTGACCTTGATGCCGAGCGGGACGAGGGCCGTCTCGACGTTCTCCTGGGCGGTGAGGGTGGGGATGAGGTTGAAGGACTGGAAGACGAAGCCGATGTTCTCGCTGCGGACCCTTGTCAGCCGGGCTTCACTGAGCTTGGCCAGGTCGATGCCGTCCAGGACGACTTCGCCGGAGGTGGGGCGGTCGAGGGCGCCGAGCATCTGCAGGAGGGTGGATTTTCCGCCACCGGTGGGGCCTTGGATGACGAGCCGGTCGCCGTCGGGGATGGTGAGGTCGACTCCGTCGAGGGCGTGGATGGTGTCTTTGCCCCTTGCATAGCGCTTGGTCACGTTGGTCAGTTCGTACATGGTGGCTCCTGGGGAGGGTTCGGGGGGCCTTCGGGGGCGCTGCGCGGTCGGCCTCGGCTACTCGACTCGACGCAGCGCATCCGCCGGGCGGAGCCTGGACGCGCGCCAGCCGCCGAAGGCACCGGCGATGAGGCCACCGGTCACCGCCAGGGCCACCGCCAGCGCGATCGTCGTGACGCTGACCGGGGCCGTCAGGGCGACCTCCAGGGACTTCGCCGCCTGGCGGCCGGGGCCCCCGAAACCGCCGCCACCGGGCCCGCCGCCGAAGCCGCCGCCGCCGGCGCCGCCCAACTGGGCCTGCAACGTCGGGCTGACGGCCGTGACCGCGTACGCGCCCGCGAGGCCCAGAGCGATGCCGAGGGCCCCGCCGACCAGGCCGTTGACGACGGCCTCGCCGACCACCTGCCGGGTCACCCGGCCCGACTTCCAGCCGAGCGCCTTCAGCGTGCCGAACTCGCGGACGCGGCGGGAGACCGCGGAGGACGTCAGCAGGCCCGCGACCAGGAACGCAGCCACCAGCACCGCGATGGACAGCCACGTGCCGACCTTGGTGGCGAGGGAGGAGGCGGTGGAGAGCGAGCCCGAGACCGTCTTGGCGAGGTCGGAGGAGGTGGTGACCGTCGTACCGGAGACGTTCTGCTGGATGGCGCTCTTGACCGAGTCGATCTTCTGCGAGTCGGTCGCCTTGACGTAGATCGTGGTGACCTTGTCCTTCTCGTCGGCGAGGGTCTGCGCCTGCTTCAGCGGGATGTACAGGTCGGCCGCCGAGTCGCCGCTGTTCGCGGTGGCGATGCCGATGACCGTGAACTTGGTGCCGCTGATGGTGACGGTGGAGCCGACCTTGTACTTCTTCGTCTTCGCGTACGCCGAGTCCGCCACGGCCACCTTGGCGTCGGTCTCGGTGGACTTGAAGCTACGGCCGCCGGTGATCTTCGAGGAGGTCAGCGGGCCGAGCCCGATGTGGGTGACGTCGGTGCCGTAGACCGTGTACTGGTTGATATCGAAGTCGGCGCCGCCGCCCTTGACCTCGCCCTGCGGCTGCCCGCCCTCGCCGCCGCGCTGGAAGCCACCACCGCCGCCGCTCTGCTGGAACTGGCCGCGGGTGAAGGAGCCGTCGACCCGGAAGACGTTGAGGCTGAGCCCGCCGACGGCCTGCGAGACGCCCTTCTGGCCCGCCACCTTGTCGACGGTGGTGGAGGCCAGGGTGGTGAAGCCCTGCACCCGGACCCGGTCGCTGCTCTGGGAGGACTTGTCGTCGTTGTTCCGGGCGTCGAAGCGGAAGCGGGGCTGCCCGGAGCTGTCCGCGGTCGGAGTGGCCGCCTTGGTGACGGTCATGTCCGTACCCAGGCCGTAAAGCGACTGCAGGACCTTGTCCTGGGCCTTCCCCATGCCGCTGGACACGGAGTTGACCACGATGACCAGCGCGATGCCCAGCGCGAGGCCGGAGGCGACGACGAGGGCCGCCTTTCTGCGGCGGCGCAGTTCGCGCCTCAGGTAGGTGAAGAACATGGCCCGCAAGCTAGGGGCGGACCGTGACTGCACCCTAAGGCCGGCATAAGAGATGCATGAGAAGGCTGTGTCCGGACCCACAGCCGGCCCCAAAACGCCGGTGCCGCCCTCGAAGGGCGGCACCGGGAGCTGTGCAACGGGTCGTCGGACCGGCGAACCGTCGGACGGCGGAACCGTCAGACGGCGGAACCGGCCTTCCACTGGGCCCAGTCCATGTTCCAGCCGTTGAGGCCGTTGTCCGGGGAGACCGTCCTGTCGCCGGTGTTCTGGACGACGACCACGTCACCGATCAGGGAGTGGCCGTAGAACCAGGCGGCCGGGGTGTTCGCGTCACCGGCGCCCTTGACGTCCTGCAGGCCGACGCAGCCGTGGCTGGTGTTGACGTTGCCGAAGACGGACGGCGCGCCCCAGTAGTTGCCGTGGATGAAGGTGCCGGAGGTGGTCAGGCGCATGGCGTGAGGCACGTCCTTGATGTCGTACTCGCCCTTGCCGTCGGAGTCCTTGAAGCCGACCGTCGCGCCGTTCATGCGGGTCTGCTTGAACTTCTCCGAGATCACCATCTGGCCCTGGTAGGTGGTGTGGTCGGGGGCGCCGGCGGAGATCGGGATGGTCTTGACGACCTTGCCGTCCTGCGTGATCTTCATCTGCTTGGTCTTCGCGTCGACGTAGGAGACCTGGTTGCGGCCGATGTGGAAGGTGACCGTCTTCTGCTGGACGCCGGTGACGCCGGGCGCGCCCTGGACGCCGTCGAGGGCGAGCTTCAGGGTGACGGTGGAGCCTGCCTTCCAGTACTGCTCCGGGCGGCAGTCCATGCGGTTGGCGTTGAACCAGTGGCAGGCGACCTCCTGGCCGCTGCTGGAGGTGACCGTGACGCCCTTCTGCACGGCCGACTTGTTGGTGATCGCCTTGTCGAAGTTGATCGAGACCGGCATGCCGACGCCGACCGTGGCGCCGTCGTCCGGGGTGAAGGTGCCGATGAAGCTGTTGGCCGGGGAGACGGTGGTGAAGGACGCGTTCTCGTTGGCTATGCGGCCCTGGGCGTCCTTGGCCTCCGCGGCGACCTTGTAGGTGGTGGAGCGCTGCAGCTGGACGGTGGGCTTCCAGCTCGTCCTGTCGGCGGAGAGCTGACCGGCGACGGCCTTGCCGTCCTCGGTGGTCATGGTGACGCCGGTGAGGGTGCCCTTGCTGACGGTGACGGTGGCGGAGTTGTTGATCGACGCGTTGTTCGAGCCGTCCTTCGGCGTGATCGTGATCTGCGCCTGAGAGGACTTCTTCGCCGCCGCCGCGTCGGCCTGGGCCTGGGAGGACCCGCCCTTGTCGGACGACTTGGCCTTGCCGCCGCCGGAACAGCCGGTGAGGGCCAGGACACCGCCGAGCAGTGCGGACGCGGCCATCAGGCCCTTGCGCCGCTTACTGTCCGTCATCACACGCTTCTCCATCGTTGCCGAGTCGCCAGAAATCCCGAGAGTCCCCCGCAGGAACCTTCAACGCTACGGCCGTGCCGTCCCGTTCCACATCCAGTGGATCTGTGGGGCACACCACGTCGGCGGTGCGCGGGTGGTGCGGGAGTCGGTCCGTGCGTCCCCTGAGGCGACGAAACCCCGGACGGCGGTTGCCGTCCGGGGTCAGGAGTGCCCCGTGACGCTCAGCCGATGCCGTCCTCTTCTTCGTCGTCGGCCCCATCTTCCTCGTCCAGGTCCCAGTCGGGCGAGTCCGGGTCGTAGTCGGTCCGCTCACTCGACCAGGACGCCTGCTGGAGCTCCACCCCGGGCACCTCGCTGACCAGGTCGAAGGGGTCCACGAGATACGCCAGGGCCTCCGCGGTGTCTTCCGTCACAGCGCCCTCGGCCTGGGTCCGCTCCGCCGCCGGCAGCTCCGGATCGGCGGCGAGCCGGCGCAGCGCGGCCTTGGTGACCTCGCCCTCGTCCTGCACCTCGAGGACCAGCTCCACCCGAAGCCGTACAAAACGTGATGTGTCTTCAGCGTTCATGGCGTGAGCGTACGACCGAAACCTCCCGTGACTTTCCTGTGACCCGCCACTTTCACTAACATCGCTGCCCACGGCCAATTCGCCAGCGTCACAAGGGGATCGATATTCCGTGTCATCCGCTCGCCGTCCGCTGCTGACCGCCACCGCCGCGGGCACTCTGCTGTGCGCGCTGTGGTTCGTCCCGTCCGCGAACGCATCGCAGGGCTCCTCGGCGGACTCGACGGCGAGAGCGAGTACGGAAACCTCCGCCGCGCACCTGACCCAGCAGGCCAGGGCGGTGTCGCAGGCGACCGCCGAGACCGCGCGGGAGGCGGCGGACGACACCGAACTCGCCGACACCGGAAGCATCGACACCACGCCGTACGTCGTCGGCGGCACCCTCTTCCTCGGCGTGGGCGCCGGCTTCGTGGTCTATTCGGTGCGCCGCGAACGCATGGGCTTTTAATTTCCCTTGACGGTCCTTTGACGGTTCCCACATAGTTCGCCCATGAAGAGATCATCGGGTGTACGGCCGTGCGCCGCAGCAGTTGTCGGTGCGCTGTCGTTCGCCCTTGTCACGGGCTGTTCCGGCGGGGATTCGTCCGGCGGGGACGCGAAGCACTCCGGTACGGCCGCGAAGGCGCTGAGCGCCGCGGAGTTGAAGAAGCTGATCATCACCGAGGGCGAGGTGCCCGGGTTCACGGTGGGAGCCGTGCCCGCCGCCCGCGCCAAGGCGATCACCACCGACAGCGCGCCGTGCCGGCCGCTGGTCCGCGTGCTGAGCGGGCTCCCGCCGGTCGACGCGCCGGCCAGGACCGACCGGCTGGCCACGGAGAAGCAGAAGAAGGACCCCAGCGCCAAGCCGACCTCCCTGGACGACCTCGACGAGGGGAAGTTCGAGGAGGCGATGCACAGGTCCCTGGACCGGGACCTCACCACGGTCACCCTGGCCTCGTACGACGGGGACGGCGCCGCGAAGGCGCTCGCGTCGGTCTCCACCGCGGTGAAGGACTGCGCGAGCGGCTTCCCCGCCCAGCAGGCGGGCACGAAGGTGCGGTTCACCAAGGTCGCCGAGGAGAGGGCGACGGGCACCGGGGACGGGGCGGTGGCGTTCACCGCGACCATGGACTCGGACGACGGGGACGCGGCCCCCGTCCATGCCGAGGTGCTCCGGCTGGGGAACAACCTGTCGGTCTACTTCACCTCGAACCTCGGCGCGATGATGGCCAAGAAGGCGTACGCGGTGTCGCCCGCGGTCGTCAAGGCCCAGCAGGCCAAGCTGAAGTGACATGACAACAGGGGCCCTGCACACGGCGGGGCCCCTGTTCTCGTGCTGAGACGTTACTGCGGAGGCGTCACTGCAGCGGGCCGGTGACCGACTCCGCCGCCGCGACGAGGTGGCCGCCGCGCACGAACGCGTCGGCGGCGGCCAGGTCGGGCGCCAGGAACCGGTCCGGGCCCGGCCCTTGCACACCGGCGGCGCGCACGGCCTCGATCACGGCCCGGGAGGCGGGCGCCGGGGTGAGGCCCTCACGCAGCTCGACGGCGCGCGTGGCCGCGTACAGCTCGACGGCGATGATCCGGGTGAGGTTGCCGACGGCGGTGCGCAGCTTGCGCGCGGCCGACCAGCCCATGGACACGTGGTCCTCCTGCATGGCGGAGGACGGGATGGAGTCCGCGGAGGCCGGTACGGCGAGCCGCTTCATCTCGCTGACCAGCGCGGCCTGCGTGTACTGGGCGATCATCAGCCCGGAGTCGACACCGGCGTCGTCGGCGAGGAACGGCGGCAGGCCGTGGCTGCGGTTCTTGTCCAGCAGCCGGTCGGTGCGGCGCTCGGCGATGGAGCCGAGGTCGGCCGCCGCGATGGCGAGGAAGTCCAGGACGTAGGCCACGGGCGCGCCGTGGAAGTTGCCGTTGGACTCCACGCGGCCGTCGGGCAGCACGACCGGGTTGTCGACGGCGGAGGCCAGCTCCCGCTCGGCGACCAGCCGGGCGTGCGCCATGGTGTCGCGCCCGGCACCGGCGACCTGCGGGGCACAGCGCACGGAGTAGGCGTCCTGGACGCGCGGGGCGTCGTCCTGGTGGTGCCCGGTGAGCTGCGAACCCTTCAGCACCGCCAGCATGTTGGCGGCGGAGGCGCCCTGCCCCGGGTGCGGGCGGATCGCGTGCAGCTCGGGCGCCAGCACCTTGTCGGTGCCGAGCAGCGCCTCCAGGCTGAGGGCGGCGGTGACGTCGGCGGACTTGTAGAGGGTGTCGAGGTCGGCGAGGGCCATGACCAGCATGCCGAGCATGCCGTCGGTGCCGTTGAGGAGGGCCAGGCCCTCCTTCTCGCGCAGCTCGACCGGCTTGATCCCGTGCGCGGCGAGCAGCTCACCGGCGGGCGCTACGACCCCGTCGGGCCCTTCCGCGTCTCCCTCTCCCATGAGGGTCAGGGCGCAGTGGGACAGCGGGGCCAGGTCGCCGGAGCAGCCGAGCGAGCCGTACTCGTGCACGACCGGGGTGATCCCGGCGTTGAGCACGTCCGCCATGGTCTGCGCGACCTCGGGCCGTACGCCGGTGTGTCCGGAGCAGACGGTCTTCAGCCGCAGGAACATCAGGGCCCGTACGACCTCGCGCTCCACCCGCGGGCCCATGCCGGCGGCGTGCGAGCGGACGATGTTGCGCTGCAGCTGGGCGCGCAGTTCCTGGCTGATGTGCCGCGTCGCCAGGGCGCCGAAGCCGGTCGACACGCCGTAGACCGGGTCCGGCTTGGCCGCCAGCGCGTCCACGATCTCGCGGGCCGCCGCAAGGGCGGCCACCGCCTCGGCCGACAGCTCGACGCGGGCACCGCCTCGCGCCACGGCGAGCACGTCGGACGCCGTGACACCCGACGTCCCCACCACCACAGTGTGCATATCCATATTCAGGAGCGTACGCATTGAATGCAGAGATGTCACTAGTGGAGTACGGGAGCGACCCTTACCGATCCGTGTGGGCTTCGCCTCAACCGTGGGCGCCTCGGCCTATGGCCGGCGCCCGCGGAACCGGCGCCGTTCGGAAGGCACCATGTGCGGCGGCTCGTCGGCCAGCCGTACGACCGGATCCTCCGGCCCCTCCCGCCCCGCCACCACCGGCCGGTCGGCGCTCAGGGCCTTGGCCCGGTACTGGGCGGCGTCGGCGAGCCGGAACAGCCGCCGAGCGTCCCGCACCTCCCCGATCGGATCCTGGGTCGAGGCGACCCCGCACGCCACTCCCTCCCCCAGCTCCAACGCCCCCGCCCTGCGGCACAGTTCATCGGCGGCTTTGACCACGTCGTCGGCGGCCGGCCCGACGGCCAGCAGACAGAACTCGTCCCCGCCGAGCCGTGCGACCAGCGCACCCGGCACCATGGCGCCGCACAGCGACAGCACCGAGCCGAAGCGTTCCAGCAGCCGGTCGCCGACGGCGTGCCCGAGCGTGTCGTTCACCCGCTTCAGCCCGTTCAGGTCGCAGACGACGAGGCTGACGACCACGCCCTCCGTACGGTGCCGCTCGACCGCCTCCTCCAGACGCACGTCGACGGCCCGGCGGTTGGCGAGCCCCGTGAGCGGGTCGGTGTACGCGAGCCGGCGGGCCTCCTCCAGCCGCTCGGTCTGCGCCAGCCCCGCGGCGACGACGGCGGCCAGCACGGTCGCGAAGTCGGCGTCGGCCCGGTCGAACACGGGGGCCCGGACCGCACGGGCGACGTACAACTCGCCCCAGGCCCTGCCGTGCAGCACGACCGGCGCGACCACACAACAGCCCCGGCCGCGGCGGCGCAGGGCGGCGACCCGCTGATGGAAGTAGCCGGGGGTGCCGGCGGCGGTCCCCTCGGCGGTCTCCACCCACGCGTTCGCTCCACCCCCTCCGGCCCACCGCTCGTGCAGGAACTCGGTGATCTCCGGGAACTGGTGCACCGGGTAGGCCTCGGACTCGGGGAACTCCTCCTCGTCCGGGCGCCGGTCCCCCACGTTCACCAGGACGCGCAGTCGGCCGAGCTCCCGCTCCCACACCGACAGCGCGGCGAAGCTGCCGTCCAGCGCTCGGCAGGCGCCGAGCGCGGCGGCCTGCCATGCCCCTGCCGAGGTGTGCGCCGCCGCCATGCCCTGCGCCAGCGCCACGACTGCGGCCAGCCGCTTGTCCTCGCCCATTACTCCAGGTTAGGGATGATTTAAGGGATTCGGGACATTGGTGGGGCGATCAGGTGGATGCCTGTACGGCAGCGCCCCTCGGGGCGCTGCCGTACCCGGCGTTCTACTCGCCCGGCCACTCCGGCCTGCGCTTCTCGTTGAAGGCCGCCACGCCCTCCGCGCGGTCTCCCGAGAACGCCACGGTCCGCCACGCGGCGTCCTCGACCTCCAGCCCCGCCCGCAGATCAAGTCCGTGCCCCAGCCGCAGTGCCCGCTTGGCGGCACGCAGCCCGACCGGCGAGTTGCCGGCGATACGGGTGGCCATGGACAAAGCCTCCTCGCGGTCCCGGCCCTCGTCCACCACCCGGTCGACCAGCCCCAGCTCGGCCGCCTCCGCCGCCTCCACCCGCCGCGCGGAGAAGATCAGCTCGGCCGCGCGCGCCGCCCCGACCCGGCGCGGCAGCAGCTGCGTACCGCCGCCGCCGGGAATCACGCCCACGGACACCTCCGGCAGCCCCACCACCGCCGTACGGTCGGCCACGATCAGGTCGCAGGACAGGGCCAGTTCGAAACCGCCGCCGAGCGCGAAGCCGTGTACGGCCGCGATCGTCGGCATCGGCAGCTCCAGTACCCCGGTGTACGCACCGCGCGTCACCGGCCGCTGGCGGCGCAGGTCCGCGTCGCTGAAGGAGTTGCGCTCCTTCAGGTCCGCGCCGACGCAGAACGCCCGCTCGTGGGACGAGGTCAGGACCACCACACGCGCCTCCCGGTCCCCGGCCAGCGCCGTGCACGCGGCGGAGAGGGAGCGGGCCATCTCCGTGGAGACGGCATTCATGGCCTTGGGCCGGTCCATGACCAGCTCCGCGACGTGACCGTGCCGCCGCACCAGCACGAACTCCCCGAACCGCTCCTCGCTCATGACAACCCTCCGCCGACCTGTTAACGCGGGTTAACGCACTGACGGCCCGATCATCGCAGCCGTACCCGATTCCGGGAAAGTCCAGGGGGCTACGCCCGTTCGAGTGACATCCCGGCCGTCTCACCCCACATCGCCCACAGGAGCGCATAGCGTGCGTCCGCCACGGCACGCCCGCGGCGCGGCCGACAGGGGAACCGAGGAGGGGAACCATGGCACCGATACGTGCACAGGCCCGCACGGAAGACGGGCAAGAAGAGCCCGTACGGCGCGGACGGCACCGCAAACCGCGCCCCCGCAAGGTGCTGCTCGCCGCCGGCGGTCTCGCTCTGGCGGCGGGTGTGCTCAGCCTGGTCCGGGTCGCGTCGGAGCCGGGAGTCGGCGCCCCGGGCACGGCGGAGGCCGAGCCCCGCGGCGGCGCGGGCGGGGCCGCCACGGACCACGCGGCGCACACCGACGCCACGGTCCTCGCCGGTCCCACCGCCCCGCCCTCGGCGACGTCCGCCATGGGCGGCAGAAGCCTCGCGCCGACACCCTCGGCCGCACCCACCGGTCCGGCCGCGCCTACGACATCGGCGGGAGGCACCGCCGTCCCGACCGCGACCGGCCTCCCGGCCGCTCCGGACTCCACCCCGGGCACCACACCGCGCCCCCCGGCGACGACGTCCGCCCCGCGCCCGGCCCCGACGACGCCCGGGCCCGCACCCACCACCCCCGCGCCCACCCAGAGCACGACGGACCCGGAGGGCCCCGGCGGGCTGTGCGTACCGGTGCTGGGCCTGTGCGTGGACGCAGTCGACGACACCGGGCGCTAGGCCCTGTCCAGCGGACCACAGGGTGTCTACGGCCGGCCGTCGCGGCGGGCCAGCAGCCACGGCTCGACCACGCCGAGCCCACGCACCGGGCGCTGCCACATCGGCTGGAGCGCGAAACGGTACTTCGGCGGCTCCTCGCCCTCCTTCTCGGCGGCCGCCGCGGCCTCGGCCGCCTCCGCCTCGGAGGCGGGCGCCTCGCCGGTGCGGATCAGCTCCTCGGCGAAGGCGCTGTCCACCAGCACGGCGTCCCGGGGGGCTATCGACGTCAGCCGGGAGGCCAGGTTCACCGTCGTACCGAACACGTCGCCCATGCGCGTGGTGACCGTGCCGAACGCCATGCCGACCCGCAGCTCGGGCATCGTCTCGTCGTTCGCCAGCGTCTCCACCAGGCGCAGCGCGATGTCCGCGGCCGTACCGGAGTCGTCCGCCGCGTACAGCACCTCGTCGCCGAGGGTCTTGATGAGCCGTCCGCCGCGCGCGGCCACCAGGTCGGCGGCGGTGGTCTCGAACGCCTCGACCAGCTCGCCGAGCTCTTCCTCCTCCATCCGGCGGGTCAGCCGGGTGAACCCCACCAGGTCGGCGAAGCCGACGGCGAGCCGCCGGTCGACCATCTCCTCGTCGTCCGCCGACTGCACGACCCGCCCGGCGGAGGCGGCGAGCTGGCGCCGCCAGACGTAGACCAGGAACTCCTCCAGCTCGGGCAGGAGCAGCTCGACGATCGGGTACGTCACCTCGGTGCGGGTCATCCCGGGCTCGGGCGGCTCGGTCAGGCCCTCCAGGAAGGAATCCATCTGCCACTCGGCCAAACGGGCGGTGGTCTGCCCGGTGGACCGGGCCACCTGCACCGCCATGGCCTCGCTGAGCAGCCCCGCCTCGACGAGACCGGCGAGCCGGCGCAGAGCGAGCACGTCGGCCTCGGTGAGCGCCTTGGCCTGCCCGATGTCGGCGAAGCCCATGGCCCGCCAGAACCGGGACGCCAGCTCCATGGAGACACCGGCGCTACGGGCCGCCTGGAACGGCGTGTAGCGGCGCTCGGCGCCCAGGATGAGCTGTTCGAGGCGCAGGGCCAGCGGGTCCTCGCCCGGGTCGGCGGCGTGGGCGTCCCCCCGCTCCTGGGGAGGGTCCACCCGGCCGTCCGCGTCCGCGCCGGAGCCCGTGTCGTCGACGGTCACGCCTGCTGCCCTTCCGATCTGCCGCGGTCAGGTATCGACCGGCCTCAACTCTACGGCAGGTGTGCGCCAGCTCACTCCGTCGGGTTCGGCCGGGGGTATGTGCTCGGTGCCGCCTACGTGCTGCATGCTTCGGTGGCTGCGCCGGGGAGGTCTGGGGGCATCGCGGCCGCAGGGTGCGGGTCCGTCGTGGCCGGTCGCGCCCACGCGGCGGAGCCGCACACCGATACAGCCCCGCGCCCCTTGCGGGGCGCTGCGGCCGGCCGCGCCGCCCAGGCGCCGCCTTCCCCCTACGCGGGACGCAAGTGCACGATGTCCCCCGCACCCACCGGCTCCTGCACCCCCGCCTCCGTCGCGATGACAAGACGGCCGTCCCCGTCGATCGCCACCGCCTCGCCGACAACCGACCGCTCCCCCGGCAGCTCGGCCCGCACGGTGCGTCCCAGCGTCGCGCAGCCCGCCGCGTAGGCCTCCTGAAGACCGCTCACCGCGGGATCACCCCCGGCGCCCCGCCACCGCCCGTACCAGTCCTCCAGCGCCCGCAGCACCGCCCGCAGCAGCGGATCGCGGTCCGTGCTCACCGCGTCCGCCAGCGCCAGCGACCCCGCCTGCGGGACCGGCAGTTCCTCCGCCCGCAGGGTGACGTTGATGCCGACGCCGATGACCACACCGTCCTCTCCGGCCCGCTCGGCGAGGATGCCCCCCGCCTTGCGTTCCTCGCCCGCCACGGTCACCAGCAGGTCGTTCGGCCACTTCAGGGCCGTGTCCACGCCCGCCGCCCGGGACAGCCCGGTCGCCACGGCGACGCCCGTGAGCAGCGGCAGCCAGCCCCACCGGGCCACCGGCACCTCGGCGGGCCGCAGGAACACGGAGAAGAACAGGCCCGAGCGCGCCGGCGCCGTCCACCGGCGGTCCAGGCGCCCCTTGCCCGCCGTCTGCACCTCCGCCACCAGCACCGCCCCCTCGTCCGCCTTCCCCGCGGCGGCCCGGGCGACCAGGTCGGAGTTGGTGGAACCGGTGCGCTGCACCACGTCCACCGCGCTGTACAGGCTCCCCTCCCGGACCAGCGCGCGCCGCAGTGCCGCGGCGTTCAGTGGCGGACGGTCCAGGTCGGACCAGCGGCTGTCATCTGATGCATTGTGCGGCGTCATGCAAGTCACCCTAGGTGTGGGAAACGCCGCACTGCCGACCCACATGCCCAGCACTACTCTACGGATGAGTAACCGTCCCCCCTTTTGAGCAGGCAGGGAGCCGCATCCCGATGTCCGAGCCGGAAGAGCGTCAAGAGATCCACGAGACTCAAGGGATCGATATCCACACGACCGCGGGCAAGCTCGCGGATCTCCAGCGCCGCATCGACGAGGCGACGCACGCCGGCTCGGAACGCGCCGTCGAAAAGCAGCACGCCAAGGGCAAGCTGACGGCCCGTGAGCGGATCGAACTGCTGCTCGACGAGGATTCCTTCGTCGAGCTCGACGAGTTCGCCCGGCACCGGTCCACCAACTTCGGCCTGGAGAAGAACCGGCCGTACGGGGACGGTGTCGTCACCGGGTACGGCACCGTCGACGGCCGTCCCGTCGCCGTCTTCTCCCAGGACTTCACCGTCTTCGGCGGCGCCCTCGGCGAGGTCTACGGCCAGAAGATCGTCAAGGTGATGGACTTCGCGCTGAAGACCGGCTGCCCGGTCATCGGCATCAACGACTCCGGCGGGGCACGGATCCAGGAGGGCGTCGCCTCCCTGGGCGCCTACGGCGAGATCTTCCGCCGCAACACCCACGCCAGTGGAGTCATCCCGCAGATCTCGCTGGTCGTCGGGCCCTGCGCGGGCGGCGCGGTGTACTCCCCGGCCATCACCGACTTCACGGTCATGGTCGACCAGACCTCGCACATGTTCATCACCGGCCCCGACGTCATCAAGACCGTCACCGGCGAGGACGTCGGCTTCGAGGAGCTCGGCGGCGCCCGCACCCACAACGCCGTCTCCGGTGTGGCCCACCACATGGCGGGCGACGAGAAGGACGCCATCGAGTACATCAAGCAGCTGCTGTCGTACCTGCCGTCCAACAACCTCAGCGAGGCCCCGGTCTTCCCGGAGGAGGCGGACCTCACCGTCACCGACGAGGACCGCGAGCTGGACACCGTCGTCCCGGACAGCGCGAACCAGCCGTACGACATCCGCACGGTGGTCGAACACGTCCTGGACGACGGCGAGTTCTTCGAGACCCAGGCGCTGTTCGCGCCGAACATGGTCACCGGCTTCGGGCGTGTCGAGGGCTACCCCGTCGGCATCGTCGCCAACCAGCCCATGCAGTTCGCGGGCTGCCTGGACATCGACGCCTCCGAGAAGGCCGCCCGGTTCGTGCGCACCTGCGACGCGTTCAACGTCCCGGTGCTGACCTTCGTGGACGTCCCCGGCTTCCTGCCGGGCGTCGACCAGGAGCACACCGGCATCATCCGGCGCGGCGCCAAGCTGATCTACGCCTACGCCGAGGCCACCGTCCCGCTCATCACGGTCATCACCCGCAAGGCCTTCGGCGGCGCCTACGACGTCATGGGCTCCAAGCACCTGGGCGCCGACCTCAACCTGGCCTGGCCGACCGCCCAGATCGCCGTCATGGGCGCCCAGGGCGCGGTCAACATCCTGCACCGCCGCACCATCGCCGAGGCGGAGTCCGCCGGAAATGGCGAGGCCACCCGGGCCCGGCTGATCCAGGAGTACGAGGACACCCTCCTCAACCCCTACATCGCGGCCGAGCGCGGCTACGTCGACGCGGTGATCATGCCGTCCGACACCCGCGCCCACATCGTCCGCGGCCTGCGTCAGCTGCGTACGAAGCGGGAATCCCTGCCTCCGAAGAAGCACGGCAACATCCCCCTGTAAGGAGCCGCTGTGACGATCAGAGTCGTACGGGGCAACCCGACCCCGGAGGAGCTGGCCGCCGCCCTGGCGGTGGTCCGCGCCCGCGCCGCGGCGGCAGCGGCAACGCCGCCCGGCGCGAAGGGCCCGAGGGACGCCTGGTCCGACCCGGGCAGGATCGCGGGCGCCCACCTGCCCAAGCCGGGCCAGGCGTCCTGGACCCGCACGTACTGGCCGAGCTGAGGCGCGACGCCCCAACTTGAGTAGCAGTACTCAGGCGTCCGGCCGCCACCCGGCCGCACGCTGGACGAGTGCTGTGGTCAGACCCCGAGAACGAGCCGCCGAAGGAACTGCGCGACGCGCAGGACATGCTTCGGCGGCTCGGCTTCCTCATGGCCCTGGCCATGATCCTGGCCATGGTCGTGATCGGCCTGAGCTAGCGCGGCGACGGGGCTAACCTGACGGCATGACTGCCAAGCCACGCCGCCGCCTGATCCTCGCCTCCCGGTCCCCCGCCCGCCTGGGCCTCCTGCGGCAGGCCGGCCTCGATCCCGAGGTGATCGTGAGCGGCGTCGACGAAGACGCCCTCACCGCCCCCACCCCGGCGGAGCTGGCGCTCGCCCTGGCCGAGGCGAAGGCCTCGGTCGTGGCGGCGAAGCCGGAGGTGCAGGGCGCCCTGGTGATCGGCTGCGATTCGGTGCTGGAGCTGGACGGGCACGCCCTCGGCAAGCCCGCCGACGCCGAGGAGGCGATCGCCCGCTGGAAGGCGATGCGCGGGCGCGCCGGGACCCTCCAGACGGGCCACTGCATCTGGGACACGACCGCCAAGCGGTACGTCTCCGGCACCGCCTCCACCGTGGTCTGCTTCGGCGAACCGAGCGACGAGGAGATCGCGGCGTACGTGGCCTCCGGCGAACCCCTCTACGTCGCCGGGGCCTTCACCCTGGACGGCCGTTCGGCGCCGTTCATCGAGGGCATCGAGGGCGACCACGGCAACGTGATCGGCATCAGCCTGCCCCTGGTGCGCAAGCTGCTGGCGGAACTGGGCGTCGGCATCACGGAGTTGTGGTCGCCGGCCGAGTGACCTGGGCGGGCACGGCGTCCTGCGGCTCGTCGTCCCCGCCGTCCCCGTCCTGCGGCTCGTCCGTACGGGGGGCGGGTACGGCCGCTCCGGCCGGGGCCGTGGCCGGCTCGGTGGCGGCCTCCGGGTCCCCGCCCGCCCCCGCCCCGTCGCCCGGGGCGGCCGGCTGCGGGCCGCCGTCGCGGTCGTACGTCATCAGGAGCAGGACGACGAGGCCGAGCACCACCACCATGAACAGGAACGCCGTCCAGCCGACCGGGCCCCAGGCGAAGGCGCCCAGCAGGCCGTGCACGACCGCCACGCTGATCAGCAGGACGCGGCCGAAGCCCGCGGGGGCGCGGTCGCGTATCGCGACCAGGACGGCCACCAGCGCGCACAGCACGAAGTAGAGGCCGAAGACGAGGCCGCCGATCTTCGAGGACGTCGACATCACGTGCGGATCGAGGCCGGCCAGGGACATCTGCTGCCGGTCGACGACCACGCCGAGGAACCAGTTCAGCGCCGCGACGAAGAACGCCTCCGCCAGAAGGACGACCGCCACGACCCATGCCACCGGTCTGCGCACCACCGGTCCCCACCCACTCTCAAGCCACGCCGCTGTTACCCCAGGTACGTTCGAGTCGTCATGAACGCTACTAACGGGTAAACCCCGGGACAAGGGTTCGCGCAGCAGCAAAGAATCATTGGGCCATTCGTAGGGACTCGACAAAGAAACAGAGTGGGCCGCAGCACGCCCTCACAGAGACCTTGACCACACGACGGGGCTAGGGTTTCCGGGAGGAGCCCTGCGTACCGAGGTGCGACAAGGCTTTTCACGGGTCGAGCGCGCCTCGAATCACGCTCCGTGTGGGCAAGCTCACCATCGGGGATGGGTCGAAGTGCCGTGTCGGCAGTCCCTAAACTCGGCTTGTTTCAAGGAGGGAGCCTCAATCGT
The DNA here is from genome assembly GCF_053611725.1 of Streptomyces sp. NPDC054783. NCBI lineage: Bacteria > Bacillati > Actinomycetota > Actinomycetes > Kitasatosporales > Streptomycetaceae > Streptomyces > Streptomyces sp. NPDC054783. The sequence continues at coordinate 229,780 of NZ_JBSHAY010000014.1, forward strand.
GCGCAAGGTGCTCATCGCCAACCGTGGCGAAATCGCTGTCCGCGTGGCCCGGGCCTGCCGGGACGCCGGGATCGCGAGCGTGGCCGTCTACGCCGACCCGGACCGGGACGCTCTGCATGTCCGCGCCGCGGATGAGGCGTTCGCCCTGGGCGGTGACACCCCGGCCGGCAGCTACCTGGACATCCAGAAGGTCCTGAACGCCGCGCGGGAGTCCGGCGCGGATGCCGTCCATCCGGGTTACGGCTTCCTCTCGGAGAACGCCGACTTCGCCCAGGCGGTGCTGGACGCGGGCCTGATCTGGATCGGCCCACCGCCGCAGGCCATCCGCGACCTCGGCGACAAGGTGGCCGCCCGCCACATCGCCCAGCGCTCCGGCGCCCCACTGGTCGCCGGCACCCCCGACCCGGTCTCCGGTGCCGAGGAGGTCGTGGCCTTCGCCGAGCAGCACGGCCTGCCCATCGCGATCAAGGCCGCCTTCGGCGGCGGCGGCCGCGGCCTGAAGGTCGCCCGCACCCTCGAAGAGGTCCCCGAGCTGTACGAGTCGGCCGTGCGCGAGGCGGTCGCCGCCTTCGGCCGCGGCGAGTGCTTCGTGGAGCGCTACCTGGACCGCCCGCGGCACGTGGAGACGCAGTGCCTGGCGGACCAGCACGGCAACGTGGTCGTCGTGTCGACGCGTGACTGCTCGCTGCAGCGCCGCCACCAGAAGCTGGTCGAGGAGGCCCCGGCGCCGTTCCTGTCCGAGGAGCAGGTCGCCGAGCTGTACCGCGCCTCCAAGGCCATCCTGAAGGAGGCCGGCTACGTCGGCGCCGGCACCTGTGAGTTCCTGGTCGGCCAGGACGGCACGATCTCCTTCCTGGAGGTCAACACCCGCCTGCAGGTCGAGCACCCGGTGACCGAGGAGGTCGCCGGCATCGACCTGGTGCGCGAGATGTTCCGCATCGCCGACGGCGAGGAACTCGGCTACGACGACCCGGCGCTGCGCGGCCACTCCTTCGAGTTCCGCATCAACGGCGAGGACCCCGGCCGCAACTTCCTGCCCGCCCCCGGCACGGTGACGAAGTTCGACGCGCCGTCGGGCCCCGGCGTCCGCCTGGACGCCGGCGTGGAGTCGGGCAGCGTGATCGGCCCGGCCTGGGACTCCCTGCTCGCCAAGCTGATCGTCACGGGCCGTACCCGCAAGGAGGCCCTGGAGCGCGCCGCCCGCGCCCTGGACGAATTCCAGGTCGAGGGCATGGCCACCGCGATCCCCTTCCACCGCGCGGTGGTCAGGGACCCGGCGTTCGCCCCCGAACTGACCGGCTCGGACGCGCCGTTCACGGTCCACACCCGCTGGATCGAGACCGAGTTCGTCAACGAGATCAAGCCGTTCGCCGCCCCCGCCGACGTCGAGGCGGAGGAGGAGACGGGCCGCGAGACGGTCGTCGTCGAGGTCGGCGGCAAGCGCCTGGAGGTCTCCCTCCCGTCCTCCCTCGGCATGTCCCTGGCCCGCACCGGCCTCGCGGCCGGCGCCAAGCCCAAGCGCCGCGCGGCCAAGAAGTCCGGCCCCGTCGCCTCCGGCGACACCCTCGCCTCCCCGATGCAGGGCACGATCGTCAAGGTCGCGGTCGAGGAGGGCCAGGAGGTCAAGGAAGGCGACCTGGTCGTCGTCCTGGAGGCCATGAAGATGGAACAGCCGCTGAACGCGCACAAGGCGGGCACCGTCAAGGGCCTGAGCGCGGAGGTCGGCGCGTCCGTCACCTCGGGTGCGGCGATCTGCGAGATCAAGGACTGAAGTCCGGCACCACGTCAGTGAGTTGGCCTCCGGCGCATGCCGGGGGCCAACCGCTTTTCCGGGCCCTAAGCTGGCCGCGTGGACTTCGTCTTCACCGTCACCAGCACCGGTACCGGCCGCTTCGACGGGCTGCTCCGGTGGTTGCGGCAGGACGCGCCGGCAGGGGCGTGGTCCGAACTGCCGGCGAACGCCCCGGACAGCGTGGACGTCCAGGTCAGGGGCGACGCCTTCGCGGCGGCCCGGTTCGCACGGTCCCTGATCGACTGGCTGAACCTGTCCGACCGGACCGCCGCCACCATCACCGTCACAGTTGACGCACCCTCCGGGCGCAGGAGCGTCGTCCTCACCTCCCGCCGGACCGATCTTCACGAACTCGTGGACGAGGTCAGTCAGTTGGCCGCGCAGGAGGACGCCGTCGAGGGCACGGTCGTGGGCCACACCTCCCCCGGCCCCGTCCTCGACCCCGACGACGACTGGGCGCGGGAGGGGGAGGAGTCGTAGCCCGTGGGAGACATCGCCAAGGGCGCCCTCGGCGGCGGCTGGACGCTGCTCGTCGGCTGGATCCTGCCGGCCGCGCTGAATCTGGCCGTGTTCCTGTTCGCGGTCGCGCCCAGTCTGCGCCGCCCCGCGCTCCTGACCGGGCACTGGCCGGCGACAGGAGGCCATGCCGCCCTGCTGCTCCTGGTCGCGGCCGTCCTGCTCGGCCTGGTCCTCAACGCACTCCAGACGCCCCTCTACCGCTTCCTGGAGGGGTACGCGCTGTGGCCGGCCGTGGCGTACGAGCGTGGCTGCCGGGTGCAGCGGGCCCGGCGTCAGCGCATCGCCGACCGGCTGACGGCCACCTCCGGCACCTCACCCATCCGGCGGGCCCTGCTCACCGAGAAGCTGAGCCGCTATCCGGTGAGCGACGAGCAGATCGCCCCGACCCGGCTCGGCAACGCCGTCCGCCGCTTCGAGGAGTACGGCCACGACCGCTACCGGCTCGACACCCAGGTCCTGTGGAACGAGCTGACCAGTGCCGCCCCCGAGTGGACCCGCAGACAGAACGACACGGCCCGCACCAACGTCGACTTCTTCGTGGCCCTGCTGTACGGCCATGCGGCGGTGGCCGGTTCGGCGTGCGCCGCGCTGGCGTCCGGCCGGGCCGACCGCCCCATGCTGGTCGTCACGGCCGTCGTACTGACCTCCCTGATCCCCGTCTGGTACCGGGCGGCGGTGGCCGCCACCGACGAGTGGGCGGCGGCGGTACGCGCCCTGGTCAACCTCGGCCGCAAGCCCCTGGCCGAGGCGCTCGGCCTGGTCCTGCCGGCGGATCTGGAGGCCGAGCGCACGATGTGGCAACTGGTGACCCGCATGTCCCGACGCCGCTACGCCCCGGCAGCCAGATCGGCCTTGGCCCCGTACCGAGCGCACCCACCCGAGCCCCCGGACCGGCGAGCCTGAAGGGGCGCGGGGCTGTATTCGATGTGCGGCTCCGCCGCGTGGGCGCGAGCAGCCACAACGCACCCGCACCCGGACCCGCCCGACGCCCCGAACTGCCAGGGCGATCGGGCACCTCAGCGGCGCCGCAGATCAGCGACGCGCCCCCGCTCCACCCCCGTCGGCTCCAATCCCGCCCCCGAGCGGAGCGCCACATGCCCGCGTCGTGGCCCCGGCAGGGGAGCGCGCCGCGCCGGGGCCTGCTCACCCCCCGGAGGTGCTCCGTTCGCCCCCGCGACGGCGATCTGCACCCCCTGGTCGGCAAGGGCCTGCAACTCGGTGGCGGCGCGGTCGTCGTGGACGGGAGGCTCGTCGGTGACCAGGCGGGTGATGAGGTCGGTGGGCACGGTCTGGAACATCGTGTCCGTGCCGAGCTTGGTGTGGTCGGCGAGGACCACGACCTCCGCGGCGGCCTGGACGAGAGCCCGGTCGACGGACGCCGAGAGCATGTTGGAGGTGGACAGCCCGCGTTCGGCGGTGAGCCCGCTCCCGGAGAGGAAGGCCTTGGACACTCTCAGCCCCTGGAGGGACTGTTCGGCGCCGGAGCCGACGAGGGCGTAGTTGGAGCCGCGCAGGGTGCCGCCGGTCATCACGACCTCCACCCGGTTGGCATGGGCCAACGCCTGGGCGACCAACAACGAGTTGGTGACGACGGTCAGCCCGGGCACCCGCGCGAGCCGGCGGGCCAGCTCCTGCGTGGTGGTACCGGCGCCGACCACGATGGCCTCGCCTTCTTCGACGAGGCCCGCCGCGAGGTCGGCGATGGCCGTCTTCTCGGCGGTCGCGAGATGGGACTTCTGCGGAAAGCCGGACTCTCGCGTAAACCCGCCCGGTAGTACCGCACCGCCGTGCCGGCGGTCGAGGAGTCCTTCTGCCTCCAGTGCCCGCACGTCCCGCCGTACGGTCACTTCGGAGGTCTGGACGACGCGGGCGAGTTCACGGAGCGACACGGCACCGTTCGCTCGCACCATTTCGAGGATCAATTGGCGACGTTCAGCAGCGAACACGAAACTGACAGTAACCCCAGCGACCGTCTGGTTTCAGCAGTTTGCGCCGAATAACAGAAGTTGTTCGCATGGCAGGGTGGGAAGTGGTATAGGACCTACCCGCCCCGACTATGCCGTACGCAAACGCGGCAACTCCCCGTGACCAGGGGGAAGCCGGAACCGGCCGTCAGGCCTCCACGCCGGCCTTGCGGGTGTGGAGCTGGCGGGCCACCTCGGCGATCGACCCCGAAAGGGAGGGGTACACCGTGAACGCGTTCGCGATCTGTTCGACCGTCAGATTGTTGTCGACGGCGATCGAGATGGGGTGGATCAGTTCCGAGGCGCGGGGTGCCACGACCACACCGCCGACGACGATGCCCGTACCCGGCCGGCAGAAGATCTTCACGAAGCCGTCCCGGATGCCCTGCATCTTCGCGCGCGGGTTGCGCAGCAGCGGCAGCTTCACCACCCGGGCGTCGATCTTGCCCGCGTCCACGTCCGCCTGCGTGTAGCCGACGGTCGCGATCTCGGGGTCGGTGAAGACGTTGGACGACACCGTCTTCAGGTTGAGCGGGGCCACCGCGTCGCCGAGGAAGTGGTACATGGCGATACGCCCCTGCATGGCGGCGACGGAGGCGAGCGCGAAGACTCCGGTCACGTCACCGGCCGCGTACACGCCGGGAGCGGTCGTCCTCGACACCTTGTCGGTCCAGATGTGGCCGGAGTCGCGGAGCTTGACGCCCGCCCCCTCCAGTCCGAGCCCCGCGCTGTTCGGGATGGCGCCGACGGCCATCAGGCAGTGCGTGCCGCTGATGACGCGCCCGTCGGCCAGCGTGACCTCCACCCGGTCCCCGACCCGCTTGGCGGAGGCGGCACGGGAGCGGGCCATGACGTTCATGCCACGGCGCCGGAAGACGTCCTCCAGCACGGCGGCGGCGTCCGGGTCCTCGCCCGGCAGCACGCGGTCCCGGGAGGAGACCAGGGTGACCTTGGACCCCAGCGCCTGATAGGCGCCGGCGAACTCGGCACCGGTCACACCGGAGCCGACCACGATCAGCTCTTCCGGCAGCTCGGTGAGGTCGTAGACCTGGGTCCAGTTCAGGATGCGCTCGCCGTCGGGCTGGGCGTCGGGCAGCTCGCGCGGGTGACCGCCGGTGGCGATGAGGACGGCGTCGGCGGTGAGGGTCTCCTCGGTGCCGTCGGCGGCGGTGACGACGACCTTCCGGGACCCGTCGAGGGCCTGCATGCCCTCCAGCCGGCCGCGCCCGCGCATGACCCGGGCGCCGGCGCGGGTGACGGAGGCGGTGATGTCGTGGGACTGGGCGAGCGCCAGCCGCTTCACCCGGCGGTTGACCTTCCCCAGGTCCACGCCGACCACCCGGGCCGCCTGCTCCAGCGGCGGGGTGTCGTCGGCGACGATGATCCCGAGCTCCTCGTACGACGAGTCGAAGGTGGTCATCACCTCGGCCGTAGCGATGAGCGTCTTCGACGGCACGCAGTCGGTCAGCACCGACGCTCCGCCCAGGCCGTCGCAGTCGGCGACGGTCACCTCCGCACCGAGCTGGGCGGCTACCAGGGCCGCCTCGTATCCGCCGGGTCCGCCACCGATGATCACGATCCGAGTCACGTACTCCATTGTCCCGCACGCTTCAAGGTGCTACTGCCCGGGGGCGCACACGAGTGTCGTACGGGGCGCGAGTGACGCGTCTTTCCCTGCCGTACCCTCTCCCCATGTCGCTCTATGCCGCGTACGCCGGCAACCTCGAAGCGCGCCTGATGTCCTTCCGCGCCCCGCACTCCCCGCTGCGCGCCACGGGCTGGCTGAACGGCTGGCGGCTGACGTTCGGCGGCGAGCACCTGGGCTGGGAGGGCGCCCTCGCGACGATCGTCGAGGATCCGCTCGCGCAGGTCTTCGTCGGGCTGTACGACATCGCACCCCTGGACGAGGAGTCCCTCGACCGGTGGGAGGGCGTCGGCGACGACGTCTATCGCCGGGTACGGGTGCGCGTGCACACCCTGGACGGCGAGGAGGCGGCGTGGACGTACGTCCTCAACGCCTACGAGGGCGGCCTGCCCTCCGCCCGCTACCTGGGCGAGATCGCCGACGCGGCGGAGTCCGCCGGGGCGCCCCACGACTATGTGATGGAACTCCGCAAGCGTCCCTGCTGACCCTTCTGGCCCTGCTGTCCGTTCTGCCGCAGCTTTCGTCGGAAACGACAAGACAACGATCGCCATCCCGTGACGTCTGTCATCTACGCGCGTAGGCGAGAAGCGGCTACCCTCGTCCACGTGAACGCATCTCTTCTTCCGGACGACATCCAGGGCGACCCGTACGCCGCCGCCGACGCCGCCGCCGCGCGACTGCGCGAACTGACCGGCGCCGAGACCCACGACGTCGCCCTCGTGATGGGCTCCGGCTGGGCTCCGGCCGTCGACGCCCTGGGCGCACCCGACGCCGAGTTCCAGGTCACCGAGCTGCCCGGCTTCCCGCCGCCGGCCGTCGAGGGGCACGGGGGCAAGATCCGCTCGTACTCCATCGGTGACAAGCGCGCCCTGGTCTTCCTGGGCCGCACCCACTACTACGAGGGCCGTGGCGTCGCCGCCGTCGCCCACGGCGTCCGCACGGCCGTGGCCGCCGGCTGCAAGACGGTGGTCCTCACCAACGGCTGCGGCGGCCTGCGCGAGGGTATGCGCCCCGGCCAGCCGGTCCTGATCAGCGACCACATCAACCTGACGGCGACGTCCCCCATCGTCGGCGCCAACTTCGTCGACCTGACCGACCTGTACTCCCCCCGCCTGCGCGCCCTGTGCAAGGAGATCGACCCCTCCCTGGAGGAGGGCGTCTACGCGCAGTTCCCCGGCCCGCACTACGAGACCCCGGCCGAGATCCGCATGGCCCGCGTCATCGGCGCGGACCTGGTCGGCATGTCCACGGTCCTGGAGGCCATCGCCGCCCGTGAGGCGGGCGCCGAGGTGCTGGGCATCTCCCTGGTCACCAACCTGGCGGCCGGCATGACCGGCGAGCCCCTCAACCACGAGGAGGTCCTCCAGGCGGGCCGCGACTCGGCGGCACGCATGGGCGAACTGCTGGGCCGGCTGCTGGGCAAGCTGTAGACGCCGCCGAGCCCGTCCGCCTGCTTTCCGGCCGACAGCTTCGGGATGGGGGTGCCCCCGCGCGAGCGCAGCCGAGCGTGGGGGAGGGCAGGAAACGGGGGTCTGGGGGCGGAGCCCCCAGTGGACCAGGCAAACACGGAGAGGTTGATCCCAAGGTGCACGACGATCTCATCAGCAAGGCCAAGGCCTGGCTCGCCGAGGACCCGGACACGGAGACTCGCGAAGAACTGGCCGAGCTGATCGACGCCGGTGACACAGCGGAGCTGTCCGCCCGCTTCAGCGGCACGCTCCAGTTCGGCACGGCCGGCCTGCGGGGCGAACTCGGCGCGGGCCCCATGCGCATGAACCGCAGCGTCGTCATCAGGGCAGCCGCCGGCCTCGCCGCGTACCTCAAGAAGAACGGCCACACCGGTGGACTCGTCGTCATCGGCTACGACGCCCGCCACAAGTCCGCCGACTTCGCCCTCGACACCGCCGCCGTGGTGACCGGTGCCGGCCTGCGCGCCGCCGTACTGCCCCGCCCGCTGCCCACCCCGGTCCTGGCGTACGCCATACGGCATCTCGGCGCGGTCGCGGGCGTCGAGGTCACCGCCAGCCACAACCCGCCCCGGGACAACGGCTACAAGGTCTACCTCGGCGACGGCTCCCAGATCGTGCCGCCCGCCGACGCGGGGATCGCCGCCGAGATCGACGCGATCGCCTCCCTGCACGACGTACCCCGCCCGGACGCCGGCTGGGAGATCCTGGACGACGCGGTCCTGGACGCCTATCTGGCCCGTACGGACGCCGTGCTGGCCGAGGGCTCCCCCCGCACGGCCCGCACGGTCTACACGGCGATGCACGGCGTCGGCAAGGACGTCCTGCTGGCCGCCTTCGCCCGGGCCGGCTTCCCGGAGCCGGTGCTGGTCGCCGAACAGGCCGAGCCCGACCCGGACTTCCCGACGGTCGCCTTCCCGAACCCGGAGGAGCCGGGCGCGATGGACCTGGCCTTCGCCCGGGCCCGCGCCACCGGACCGGACCTGGTCATCGCCAACGACCCCGACGCCGACCGCTGCGCCGTGGCCGTCAGGGACGGCGCCGACTGGCGCATGCTGCGCGGCGACGAGGTCGGCGCCCTGCTCGCCGCCCACCTGGTCCGGCGCGGCGCGCGGGGCACCTTCGCCGAGTCGATCGTCTCCTCCTCCCTCCTCGGCCGGATCGCCGAGAAGGCGGGCCTGCCCTACGAGGAGACGCTGACCGGCTTCAAGTGGATCGCCCGCGTGGACGGGCTGCGCTACGGCTACGAGGAGGCCCTCGGCTACTGCGTCGACCCGGAGGGCGTGCGCGACAAGGACGGCATCACGGCGGCCCTGCTCGTCACCGAGCTGGCCTCGCAGCTCAAGGAGGAGGGCCGTACCCTCCTCGACCTGCTGGACGACCTGGCCGTGGAGCACGGCCTGCACGCCACCGACCAGCTGTCGGTCCGGGTGCAGGACCTCTCGCTCATCGCGGACGCGATGCGCCGCCTGCGCGAACAGCCGCCGACCGGACTGGCGGGCCTGGCCGTCGTCCGCGCCGAGGACCTCACCCGGGGCACGGAGGAGCTGCCGCCCACGGACGGCCTGCGTTACACCCTCGACGGCGCCCGCGTGATCGTCCGCCCGAGCGGCACCGAGCCGAAGCTGAAGTGCTACCTGGAGGTCGTCGTGCCGGTCGCGGACCACGCGGCCCTTCCGGCCGCCCGCGCCCGCGCGACGGAACTCCTCACCGCGATCAAGCGGGACCTGTCGGCGGCCGCCGGCATCTGACCCGTACGACGCCCGGAACGACGAGATGGGGTGCCCCGGCCCGGGGCACCCCATC